>CAZZYH010000037.1:0-24444 GCA_964658225.1 Vulcanimicrobiota bacterium
TGTTGTCAGCGGGGGCGGTGTTGTCAGCGAGGGCAGCGAGCGGGGTCGCTGCCACCCCGTCGGGCAAAGCCGCGCGCCCGGGACCCAGACTGCGCCGAGCAGCATGGCAGGAACGGGGGCGGGCATGCGACGGGGACTGCCGGCGCTCGAAATCAAGACCATCCGCACACTAAAAGCTTGCCTCAAAGAGATGAAACCTGTGTTCCAGCTCCCACTCCTGCTGCGCTTTTTCGCTCCCTCCCACCAGCTCCGCGCAGGCGCCGGTGGGCTTGTCTGCGCCCAGCTGCCCCCGGCACCTTTGGTCGAGCTCGGCAAGCGTCTCCGGCGCAGCGGCTCGCCACAGGCTCGCGCCGGGGAGGAAGCTGTGCTCGAGCGAGGCGCGCACCATCTGCTTGAGCTGGTCATAGCTCAGATGATAGGTAACGGCGGCGCGCACATACTCGTGGGTCAGGTCGATGCGGGACACGCCTTCATCGTCGGTAGAGAGCGCGACCGGCACATGCGCAGCCAGATAAAAGGGCAGCGGGCTGTCTTCGCCCTTCACGTTGAGGATCACGTCGTTTGAAGTCAGGTTGATCTCCACCATCACGTGCCGGGCGGCCATCTCTTTCAGCAGCTCGTAGGGCCGATCCTCGTACATTACGTCCACGCCGTGGCCGATGCGTTCGGCGTGCGCCTGCTCGACTGCCTCGCGAATGTGGAAGGTCAGCTCGGACGGCATGGTCATGCCGGGGGCCATTTCGCCGGCGTGCAGCGAGATGTGCACCTTGGGGTACAGAAGGTGCAGCGCGGCGAGGATCTGCATGTCCACGCCGTAGTTCTCGAGCTCGGCCAGCCCATCCTCCGGCCTGACCAGGTTGAGCCCCACCATGCGCGGATCCACGCTTGCGTATTCGAATCCTTCGAGGATCTGCGCAAAGTCGCGCTCCCGGCTCATGCCCCGCAGCACCTGGAACAGGTAGCGCTCTTGGACCTGGCAGGCCGCGGCCGGGCTCGCTGTGTCGCAATGCTCGAGCGCGCGACGGTCGGCCTCCGCGCGGTCGAGCGAGGCGCGGAGCTCGGGCAGGTGTGCCCGCACCACCGGCAGCAGGGCTTCCCGGTACTTGCCCAGGTCCGCCTGCCAGCCGATCTTCTCCGCCGCGGCCGCCACTGCGTTGAAGTCCGGCGTTTCCATGATCTCCAGGTACTGCTCGTTCTGCGAGGCGGCCCGCGCCGCCACCTCGTCGAGCCAGGCGCCCCAGTGCCGCTTGCTGACCCCGCCGAATCGATCGAAGCTGGCGAAGAAATGATCGTGCCCGCTCTCGCCGGTCACCGGCACAAAGGTGCGCATGGAAAAGGCGTCGATCAGCTGATCGTAGAGGTGCTGGTCTAGCAGCGCGGCGGACGCGGCAAGATCCCCGGCGCGGCAGCCGCCGTTTTCCTGCTTGCCGGCCCTGTCAAAGGAGAGCGCCGCGGGATCGACGCAGAGCCCGTCCTCGGCCGCCTGGCGCAGCCAGGTCTCGGCATAGATGGCGCCCGACAGATGCATGTGCAGGTCCGCGCCCTTGGGCATCTGTACGAGAAAGGCGTGCAGCGCGAGCGGTCCATGCCTCTGCGCTTCTTCGTAGGCGCGCGCCGCTGCGCCCGCGTGCGCGGTTGGGATATGCTGCGCATCAGCGGTACGCGCAGGGGTGCCCTGCACAAGAAGCAAGAACAGGCCGAACAGGCAGGCGGTCGGGCGGCCAGAGAGCACATATCTCATGCAGGTCTTCTCTCGAGGGGGAACTGAGGAGCGAAATGATTGCTGCAAGTGTATGGCATCGGGAAGTTGGCGATGGAAGCACGGCGCGCGGCCGCGCTCGAAGGGCGGTCGCGCTGATGGTGCTGGCAGCCCTGGCGGCTCCGGTGCTTGCCCTCCAGACCTCGGCCGCCACGGACTCTGCCACGCGATCCGCCGCGCCGGCTCCCGCGCCCGCCGCCACCCCATCCGGCTCTTGGCTGCAGCCCATCCCCGCCTTCCCGCTGGCCAGCGATGCCTCGACCGGTTCGCTCACCATCCGCCGCCGCGCCGAGCCGATCAAGCCCTTCACCGTCGCCGGCAAGTGCGGCGCCTTTGTCGGCCAGCAGGATGGCACGTTCGAAGCCTGGACCTGGCCCCTCAAGCTGGTCTCGCACTTCCGTATCGAGGCGCATCTGGAGAACTACTCGATCCCGATCGACGTCAACGAGCAGGCTGCCGAGATCGAAGTGGCCCCCGACCGGACCACCATCACCTACTCGCATGCCGCCTTTACGGTGCGCGAGATTCTCTTTGCCCCGCAGTGTGAGGCAAACGGGACCGGCGTGATGGCCTACTTCCAGGTCGACTCGATCCGGCCGGTGACCCTCACCTTCGACTTCACCCCGGAGGTCCGGCGCATGTGGCCCGCCGAGAACCCCAACGCGCCCTCGCCCGAGTGGGTCAAGCTGCCGGGCGGGGGCGGCTACTACCTGCTGCACACAGATTTTCCGACGCTCGCCGGCGCCATCGCCATCCCCGGCACCGAGCCCGGCATCCTGGCGCCCTACCAGGAGCGCCCCAAGGACTGGCCGCTCCAGCTCATCCTCCACTATGACCCGCAGCGCGACGGCGCCCAGTACTACCCGCTCTTGATGGCGGCCGGCGACACGGCGGCAAACGCAAACCAGGCGCACCTGGTCGATGCGCTCAGCCGGCTGAGCCTGGGTGCCCGCCAGGCCTACGAGCAGACCGCCGACTACTATGCGCACTTCTTCGATCACCGCCTGGTCGCCGAGACGCCGGACCCGCGCTTCAACCAGGCCATCCGCTGGGCCGAGATCTCGATCGATCAGCTGCGCGTACAGCACGGGGCCGAGCTGGGCCTGGTCGCCGGCCTCTACAGCTCCGGCGACTCGACGCGCCCGGGCTTCGGCTGGTTCTTCGGCCGCGACTCGCTTTATACGCTCTACGCGGTCCACAGCTACGGGGACTTCGCCTTGTCGCGGGCTGAATTCGCATTCCTGATCAAGCGCCAGAGAGCCGACGGCAAGATCATGCACGAGTTCTCGCAGACCGCAGAGGACGTCGACTGGGCTGCGTTTCCTTATCAATACGCCGCGGCGGACGCGACCCCGCTCTTTCTGATGGCCCTGGCCGATTACGTCGCGGCCAGCGGCGACGCAGGCTTTGCGCAGCAGCACTGGGAGGCGATCGCAAAGGCATGGGAGTTTGAGCGAACCCACGACGCCGATGGCGACGGCATCTACGACAACGCCCAGGGCACGGGCTGGGTGGAGAGCTGGATTCCGGAGATGCCGAAGCAGGAGATTTACCTGGCCGCCCTCGACCAGCAGGCCAGCCAGGCGTATGCGAAGCTGGCGGCGCTGGCGGGCAATTCAGCCGGGGCCGAGGAGGCGACCGCTCGGGCAGCCAGGATCGCTGCAACGCTCGAGCAGGAGTACCGCGTGGCCGGGAGCCAGGGAGGAGCGGGCGCGCTGTATGCGTTCAGCCACAACGCCGGCGCGAGCGCCGCGCCCGGCCCTGGGGCGCCGGCGCTGGTCGACAAGACCGCGACCATCTACCCCGCGATCGCCTGGTGGGACGGCGATTATGCTCTGCAGGATCCCGGCGCCCTGTTCAAGACCTGGGCCTCGGGCGAGTTCTCAACCGACTGGGGCACGCGCGACGTGGGCGAGCACGAGGCGATCTACGACCCGATCAGCTACCACCAGGGCTCGGTCTGGCCGCTGTTTACCGGCTGGGCGTCGCTTGCCGAGTACCGCACCGGGCGGCCGCTCTCCGGCTACGCACACCTGATGCAGAACCTCAATCTGACCTGGGAGCAGGACCTGGGCGCGGTGACCGAGTTGCTCTCCGGGCAGTACTTTCAGCCCATGGGCCGCTCCACCACGCACCAGCTCTGGTCCTCGGCGATGGTGCTGACGCCGGCGCTCCGCGGGCTCTTCGGGCTCAGCCTCGATGCCCCGGCGCATCGGATCCACGTCGACCCGCAGCTGCCCGCCGCGTGGGAGGGGGCAACGCTGCGCCACGTGCCGGCCGGCCAGGGCGCGCTGTGTAGCCTGGTCTTCAGGCGGGAAGCGTCCACGATGACGGTGCGTGTTGCGCCCGAAGCCGCCGGCGGCAAGGTCCCCGAGCTGGCGGGACCGGGAACCCTCCTCGCCCGGGACGGCGTGCTGCGTGTACCGCTGGCCGCCGTGGAACTTGCGATCCCGACCGACCTGCCCTTGCCCGGTGCGCGGACGGCACAGCTGAAAGTGCTTGAGCAGCACGCGGGAGCGCACAGCGCGACGTGGCTGCTCGCGGCCGAGGGTGGTGCGGACTATCGCCTGCCGCTGCGCCTGAACGGGGTCTCGAAGGTGCGCGTCGAGGGCGCGACACTGGCCGGAGCGGCAGGCTCGCTCGCAACCCTGGAGGTGCACTTTGCCCCCGGCGCCGGTTACACCGAGCAAAGCGTGACGGTGCGCTGGTAGTCGAAGCTGCGAGGCTCGTGGCTCGAGGCTCGATCGGGAACCCCGGCAGAAGGCAGAGTCTTCCTGGCTAGGCCAGAACCCCGGGCTCAGACCGCGCCTTCTGCTCCCGATACCAGGCCACCGTCTTTTCCAGCCCGGCGCGGAAATCTGTCTCCGGCGCATAGCCGAGCTCTGCCCGGGCGCGATCGATGGAGGCCAGCGAATGGGATACGTCGCCGGCACGCGGCGGCCCGTAGTGCGCCGGATGCGGGAAGCCAAGAATCGCAGAGAGGGTCGCATACAGCTCGTTGAGTGTGTGGCTCTGCCCGGTGCCCACGTTGAAGACCCGGCCCGTGGCCACCGCCGCCGGCGCTTTTGCGGCCAGCAGGTTGGCGTTGACCGCATTGGCCACAAAGGTGAAGTCCCGGCTGGTTGACCCGTCGCCGTGGATGACCGGCGTTTCGCCCGCCATCATCTTGTGAATGAACTGCGCGATCACGCCGGAGTAAGGCGAGCCGGCCGCCTGTCGCGGACCGAAGATGTTGAAGTAGCGCAGGCACACGCCCTCCATCCCGTAGACCCGGCAGAATGCCTGCAGGTAGTACTCGCAGGTCAGCTTCTGCACGGCGTAGGGCGAGAGCGGTTGCGGGATCATCTCCTCGTGCTTGGGCTGGGTGGCCTGATTGCCGTAGGCCGAGCTCGACGCTGCGTAGACCACGCGCCGGACGCCCGCCTCGCGCGCGGCCACGAGCAGATTCAACGTGCCGTTGATGTTGGACCGGTGCGAGGTAAGCGGGTCCTGGACCGAGCGGGGGACCGACGCGAGCGCACCCTGGTGCAGCACGTACTCGATGCCCCGGCAGGCTGCCTGCACCGCGGCCAGGTCTTCGAGGTCGGCCTGTTCAAAGGCGATCGAAGAGCGGATCGCGGCCAGGTTTTCGAGCGAGCCTGTCGAGAGATTGTCGATGCCGCGTACGTCGTGGCCCTGTTCGACCAGCGCGTGCGCGAGGGTCGAGCCGATAAAGCCGGCGATGCCGGTAATCAGGTACCGCGCCATGGATCCTCCTGGCCGGGCGCCGGAGAGCGCCCAGGTCCGGGCTTCGGCTGCGCCGGCAGATGCTGCGATGAGAGTGACACCGTTCCTGGAGGGGGAGGTCCCTCGTTGCCGGGGACCGCGCGAGCACCCGGGCCTGCGACCCGGGCCTAGGGCATCAGCACCGGCTCGAGCTCTTCTGCCTGCACCACGCCCGGCTCCGGGTAGTACGCATTCAGCACGTACTGTTCGAGCATCCGCTGGGTATTGAAGAACGATCCATTGAGCGCGATCGTCGAGCGCATGATGCGCCGCCACAGGTCTCTCTGCTGGTGATAGACGGGCAGAATGATCTGCTCCAGGTGCTCGTAGAGCGACTCCGCCTCGCCGCTCTCTTCTTCCAGGTCCTCGATCGCCCAGCCGGTCACGCCTTCGATCCAGCCCTCGATCCACCAGCCGTCGAGGATGCTGAGCGAGGGTACGCCGTTCAGCGCCGCCTTCATGCCGCTCGTGCCGGAGGCTTCGTAGGGCCGCTTGGGTGTGTTCAGCCACAGGTCGACGCCGCCGGTGAGCAGCGCGCCCAGCCGCCACTCGTAGTTTTCGAGATAGATGATCCGCAGCAAACCGTCCGAGAGCTCATGGGCCAGCTCGATGACCCGCTTGATCTTGGCCTTGCCGGGCTCGTCGGCCGGGTGCGCCTTGCCGGCGTAGAGGATCTGCAGGCCGCCGTGCTCTTTCGCCAGGTTGACCAGCCGCGTGGGTTCGGTAAAGAGCAGGTCCATGCGCTTATAGGTCGCGGCCCGCCGCGCAAACCCGAGGGTAAATACGCCGGGATCGAGCGTGACGCCGGTGCGTGTGGAGACCTCGGCCAGCAGGGTGCGCTTGGCCTCACGGTGCGCGTCCTCGATCTCCTGCTCAGGAATATCGATCGCGTAGCGCAGCGTCACATTGTCCTGACGCCAGCGGGGCAGGTGCTTGTCAAAGAGGGCGAGAAAAGGCTCGGCGGTCCAGGTGGCCGCGTGTACGCCGTTGGTGATCGCGTCGATGGCGTAGTCGGGGAACATGTCGCGCGAGACGATGCCGTGCTGCATGGCGACCGCGTTGACGAAGCGCGAGAAACGCAGGGCCACGTAGGTCAGGTTGAGCAGGCCTTCATGCACACCGCCCGCCCGCTCCAGAAAGCCGGCTGTCTCGTGGCCGAGGATGCGATGCGCCTGCTCGAGGGAGAAGCGATCATGCCCGGCCGGCACCGGGGTGTGGGTGGTGAAGACGCAGCGGCTGCGCAGCTGGGCAAAGTCGGCCTCGACGGCGGTGGAGAGATCGCGGCCGCCGATCTGCTCTTTGAGCAGGGCCACCGTCAGCAGGGCCGCGTGGCCCTCGTTCATGTGGTAGACGGTGGGCTGGTAGCCGAGCGCGGCGAGGAGACGCGCTCCTCCCATGCCGAGGATCGCTTCCTGCCGCAGGCGGTAGTCCCCGTCGCCGCCGTAGAGGCAGTCGGTCAGGGCGCGGTCGCCGGGCTCATTCTCGTCCAGGTCGGTGTCGAGCAGCAAGACAGAGATCCTGCGCCCTGTCACGCCCTGGATCGAGTGACGCACAGCGCCGACCGTCACCGCGCGGCCTTCGAGCTCTACCTGGACGCGGGCCGCCTCCGGCTGGGTGTAGAGCGGCACGTTCCAGGGCTGGTCCTCTTCGCTCTGCTGGCCGTTCGGCGCCAGGTGCTGGCGGAAGTAGCCCTTGCGATGCGCCAGCGTGACGGCCACCAGTGGCAGGCCCATATCGGCCGCGGCGCGCAGGGTGTCGCCGGCCAGGATGCCCAGGCCCCCGGAGTACGTATTCATCTCCGGGTTGATTGCGATCTCCATCGAGAAGTAGGCGACGACGGAACGCTCGGCGTCATTTGAGACAGATGTTCGATTCAGGAAGCGCATGCTTAACTATTGTCCCCCGCCACGACTGGGATGCCAGCACCGACCGCTCGCACGGCTCCCAGTGCGCCTTAGTCTAGCAAGGCGGCCCACCGCTCCCCTAACCAAAAGCGTCTCCTGGCTTGTGCCTGCGAACAAGTGTTACTCCCGCGATGCCCAAGGTCACAAGGTCTCCCGGCAGAGCGGGTACACCAAAGTTCCGCCCTTCTCCTCCATGCGCCCCGAGGGCGTAAAGGGAGTGGCAGCCGCTTGATTTCATGAATATCCGGCTCCCGGCATTTGACCGTGCTGAGCGCGCGGGCGCCCTTGTGCCATGGCGGGAGTAAACTTTCGGCATGCCCAGGCTCTTCTCCCGACGCTTCTCTATCCTTGCTGCGCCCGCCTCCCTGCTGCCGGTCCTGATCCTGGCCCTGCTGTCGGGGCTTACCGGCGCCACCGCCGCCTATGCCCAGGACTGGGCCAGGCAGCGTCTCGATGCCTCGCCGCGGCACCACGAGTTCGTCCCGGTCCACGTGGGCTCGCGCACGGTGCAGACCTTTGTCGTCTACCCGGAGGTCAAGCAGAAGGCGCCGGTGATCGTGCTGATCCATGAGATCTTCGGGCTGAGTGACTGGGCGCGCGAGATGGCCGACGAGCTGGCCGCCTCCGGCTACATCGTGGTCGCGCCGGACCTGCTCTCGGGCACGGGGCCGAACGGCGGCGGCAGCAGCGCCTACCCCGACCAGGACGCAACCATGAAGGCTGTCTCCATGCTCGACCCGGCCCAGGTTACCGGCGACCTGCAAGCGGTGGCGGACTACGGCAAGAAGCTGCCGTCGGCGAATGGAAAGCTGGCCGTGGTTGGTTTTTGCTGGGGTGGGGGCAAGTCGTTCGCGTTTGCGACCGTGCGCCCCGATCTGGACGCCGCGTTTGTGTTCTATGGCCCTCCGCCGGAGCCGGCCGCCATGGCCTCGATCCACGCGCCGGTCTATGGTTTTTTTGCCGGCAACGACGCGCGCATCGGGGCCATGGTGCCCGGGGCGGTCGCGGCGATGAAGGCCGCGGGCAAGAGGTTCGAGCCGGTCACCTACGATGGCGCGGGCCACGGGTTTATGCGCGCAGGCGAGGCGCCCGATGCGAGCCCGGAGAACAGGAAGGCGCGGGCAGACGCGCTGGCGCGCCTGGAGACCTTGCTTTTCAAGCTGAAGTGAGCGAATGCCGCGATCTTTGCACCAAGCTGAGGCCTTGTACGTGCCGTCCGGCGAAAGGATCTCGGTCACCAACCAACGGAGCCGCTGTGATGACGGCAGGCTGACGACCGGCCGTCAGGATCACCAGGCCGGGTATGCGCGCGTTTTCCGGCAACCAGGGTTCTCGGTCCCGTGCTGGCGGATGCCCCACTCTCCCTGGCGGTTGCAACACATGCTCCTAGGACCGGCCGGAGTCTTGCGTGCTGCCTGCATGCCGCTCCCGCACCTCCCCGTCGATGTGCGCGCGGTCCGGCCGGTAGCTGGTCTCGAGGAACTCCGCCCATCGGAAGCTGGGCCTGGGTTGCGATCTTTGCACCTCAATTGGATTGCAGTGCATACCCGGCGCGGCGCGCGATGGCCGCCCTCTGGGCCGCGATGCGATCAGTCGACGGGCGAAGTATGTCCCCAGGAAAAGCGTCGCCCGATAATCCCCTTCACGATCCAGTGATCGGTCGCCGCGGTCGGGCCGACGCCAACCCCGAAGTTGATCTCCCACACCGGGGAGACGTTCAGATCGGTGACCGCAAAGATCTGCTGCTGCTGATTGCGCAGAGTATCCGCCGAGCCGAGCCGTCCGTAGTCGGCGTAGTACTCGAGGCCGCCGCTGATCATCCTGCTGAAGTCGTAACTCACCTTGGCGCCGGGCGCAAACGCCACTCCCTGGGCGACATCGGGCCCATGCCAGGTGCGTTCGAGCGCCGGGTTGAGGGCCAGGTACCAGCGGCCGGCGGTCTTGTCCACAATCGGCCGGATCTCCCAGGTCCAGGTATCGCGTGAGTAGACAGCGCGCTGATAGCCGATCTCGGTAGAAAGGCTCAGGCCCACGGGCAGATGCCAGCGGTCGGGTGCGCGTACGCGGGGGCGGATGTGGTCCCCGACCCACTGCACTCCGTGCCCATCCTGCTCGCTGGTAAAGATGTAGAAGCCCACCTCCGACCACGCATTGAGACCTTCGGTGAGCTCGATCGTCTCGTGCTCCTGGTGGTTGGTCGGGTAGACGCCCTCGACAGTCTTTGTCTGGCCGGAGGGCGTGTAATTGGAATGCAGCTCGGTCATCAGGGTGCGGGGCGCAACGGTGTCTGCGCCATAGACCTGGATCTCGTAATTGCCCTGCGCGAGCGCGGCGCCGCCCGAGAAGAGAAACGCGACAAGCAACCCGTACCACTTACGCATAGCGCAATACCATCATGAAGCCTCGATCCATGTGATTCTGCTGGTGGCAGTGCAAGAGCGATCGTCCTCGATGGTCGGCGGTAAATTCGACCTCGACGGTGCTCCGCGCCGGCACCAGCACGACGTCCTTGCGCAGGCCGTTGAGGGTTTCGCCATTTGCCAAGAGCTTGACCTCGAAGCTGTGGCGATGCAGATGCATGGGGTGATCGTCGCCGCTCAGGTTTTTCATCACCAGCCGGTAGCGCTCGCCTTCGCGGAGCACCGGCTCCTCGGTATCCGGGTAGGATCGCCCGTTGATCGTCCAGCGCTCTTGGCTGCCGTGCCCTGCGAACCTGGCCTGGAACAGCAGTTCGATCCTGGTTGGCTTGCCCGGTGGCGCGGCGGCGGTTTGCTCAAGCGGCGACCGGGCAGCAAAGTCCGCGTAGCTCCACTCGAGCGTCTCTGGCTGCACCCACGTCGGCTTGCCTGTGGCGCCGGCGTATTCGACAACCATGCCCATGCCGGCTGCCTGGAGATGCTTGCGCACCTCGCCCAGCACCCACACGCCCGGCGCGTGCATCTCGACGATGGCCGAGACACGCTCGGCCGGCGCCAGCCGCAGCATCTCGACTGTGCACGGCGAAGGCACGGGGTTTCCGTCGAGCGCGACCACGTGCAAGCGATGGCCGGCGAGCGAGACCCAGTGCACCTCGGTCGGACTCGAGTTCAGGATTTGCAGCAGCACACGCTCGCCTCGTTTGACCTTGAGCGGCTCTCCAAAACCGAGCATCCGGCCATTGATCGTCGAGACCTCGTAGACCGGGTTCATGGAGCCGTCATCGCCGCCCATCAGGCGGCCGCCCCAGTCATGAAGATTGAGGAAGTATTCGCGGTCATACGCAGGCCCGGATGCGCGCGGCGCGATCAGAAGAAAGCCGTGCAGCCCGCCGTACTGCGCCTTGCGCAGGTCGCCGTCCGCCTGGGTGTGCGTGTGGTACCAGCGAAAGCCGGCCGGCTCGGGCGTGAAGGTGTACCGCGCGGTCGCGCCGGCGGCGATCATCGGCGTGCCCTCTTCAGGCGCTCCATCGATCCCAGGCGGCAGAAAGAGCCCATGCCAGTGCACGATCTCCGGCGCGCTCGAGCGGTTGGTCACCTCCAGGGTGACCTCTTTGCCTTCCTGCAGACGCAGCAGCGGACCCGGTACCTGGCCGTTGTAGGCCAGGGTAGCAAAGCGGTGCCTGGGCGATGCTTCGAGCAGGTAGGGCGCGATCTCGAGCCTGTAATCAGGCGCGGCAAGCGCGCGGCCCTCGAGCGCGGCGTGTGCCGCCGCATACCCGCCCATCTGCACGAATTGGCGACGCGTAATCACGGCCGGTCTTCACTCCCAAGGGTACATGCGCAGGCTGCGCCGGCCGCTCGGGCAGCAGCGGTTCGCAGGAATCGTCGTCGGCCCAGTCGGCCCAGTCGATCTGACTTATCGGTCGGCCCCTGAGACGGGCCGCAGGCGAAGGAACACGGTGACGCCCACAGGGTCGGCGCCGTAGACCGGTTGCAGCGGCTTGCCCACGCCATAGGCGGTAACCTGTGCCCCGATCGCCGAGCCCACGTGCGCAATCAGGCTCACGTCACGGTCGTAGCCGAAGGTGTAAGCCTGCACATGGGTCAGCGGTCGTTCGACAAAATCGGCAGGCAGGGGATTCTCGCCGTTCAGCAGTTCGTTCGAGCGCCCGGCATTTTCCATCCTGGTCCACACGAAATTGTGCGCCTTGAAGCGCAGCGTCGACTCGAGCAGGTAGCTGTTCTCCTTGGTCGAGGTGTTCGCGTCGCCAAGAGCTCTTGTTCTTCCCCAAAGCACGGTGTTCGCCCAGTTGCCGTGCGCGGTGGGCTTGTTGTAGAGGATCGAGGCGGTCATCCGTTCCTGGTTCTCGGCGGGAAAAAGCGCCTCGGGACTTCGAATGCGGGCATAGGAGTACTGCCCGCTCCAGTCCTGCCCTGGCTGCACGGTCACGCGCGTGGCCCAGGAATCGATGGTGCCCTGGTCGATATTCCAGCGATGTTCATCCGGCTCCCGGCCATGAAAACCACCCACCTCGATCCGCGCGATGCCATGGGTGAAGCCGACCGTCACCACATCGTTTGCGATATGGGTGGAGTCCTGCTGATGGTGGCCGAGGGTTCCTAAAGGATCCTCAGAAGCAGAGGCGCGGTGCGGGTAAGCGGTCGGACCGATCGCCGGGTCTCCTTCCGGCGCGATGTAGAGCGTCAGCAGGCTGTGCTCGCCAAGCTTGAGGTCGTAGAGAGCCGCCAGTTCCATAAAGAGGTCGTGCGGATGCTGCCCATCGACGATCGGCTTGCCGTAGGCTGTTTCGCCTTGCTCAAAGAGCAAGGGGTAGCGCTCGCCGGTGACGGTGGCGGGTTCGAGCGAGAACATGCCGCGGAGGGTGAGCTGGCCCGGTCCAAGCCTGCGCTCGGCCATGGGCATAAACCAGTTCGTAGAAAAGAACTTGTCGCCTCCGCGAGGGCTGGTCTGCTGCGTCTCGTTGAGGAAGGCATTGGCGTGGAACATCAGCATCCAGTCGCGTTTGACGGTCATCAGCATCGGGATGGGCGTCGAGTCCGGCTCCGAGCTCGTGCCCGAGGAAGCATGATGCCGGATAGCGGCGAGAAAACTCTGCGGCTGCATCTGCTGCATAAGTTCGCGGACACCTGCATTCATTGGCTCCGATGAGGGCATCTTCATGCCGGGCATCGATGCCTGGGGCGACTGCTGCTGCGCTGGCAGGTGCGTGGGCGCAAGCAGGCAGACGAGAAGAGCGCCCGGCGCGAGAGACGATCGAATCGACATGAAACAAACTCCTGAACATAGTTGAGCACAGGTGGCGGCGTTACCCTGCTGTGCGGAAACCAGTAAAGCCATGTTGCGAACAAAGGTTCGATCGCGGTTCCCTTGTTCATGTTTATGGCACCTTGATCAGCAAAACAGACAGGTTTTGCGGCATCCGAACCAGACCGCGCGTAGACTTGGACAATGCCCAAAGCTCCCGCAGCGATCACATCTCCAAAAATCAAGAAGCTGGCCGCGAAGGCGCTTAAATCTCCTAGTATGCTCACCACTGCCGAGACCCGGGACCTGGGCTCCTCCGTGATGGCCTACATTTCCCCTGCTCAAAATGCACCCACCGGCCGGAAGACATCTGCCAAGAAGTCGCCGGCAAAACTTTCCTGATCCACTCACCTTTTTGAAAGAGGCTCCATGGCAACGAAGAAGGCACCAGCAAAGAAGACGGTTGCATCCGCAACCAAGAAGAGCAGCGCCCCGGCGACCAAGAAAGCAGCCGCAGGGAAGAAGCTTTCGAAATCAGAATTGGTTCGGCTGCTGGCCGAAAGGATGGAGCTGACGACCAAGCAGTCTGCGACGTTCTTCGACATTCTGGCCGAGACCGCCATTGAGGAAACCAAGAAGAATGGTGAGTTCACCATTCCCGGACTGGGCAAGCTGGTCAAGGCCCAGCGCGCCGCGCGCATCGGGCGCAATCCGCAAACCGGCGAAGCGATCAAGATCAAGGCCAAGACCGCTGTGAAGTTTCGCGTCGCCAAGGCGGCCAAGGACGCAATCGCTCCGGTGAAGTGAACCTGAGCGGGGAAGGCTGGTTCGCGACAAGCCAAGCGGATCGGCCTCTCCCGCAGGCGCGGCCTTTCTCGCCAACGGCCAGCAACGCCCGTGTCCTTTAACTCAGATGCTCAGCAGCTTGTCCGGTGTCATCGGCGCCTCGCGCAGACGCTTTCCGGTCGCGTTGTAGATGGCGTTGGCAATGGCAGCCGCGACTCCCGTGATGCCGATCTCGCCGATCCCGCGAGCGCCGAGCGGATTGAATTTCTTGTCCGGGATGTTCAACACCGAAACATCGATCACGCCGATATCCGCATTTACCGGCACATGATATTCAGCCAGGTTATTGTTGACCGGCCGGCCTGTACGCGTGTCGATGTGCGTACTCTCGTGCAGGGCCAGACTTACACCCCACACGATGCCGCCGATCAACTGGCTGGTGCCGGTCTTGTCATTCAGCAGGGTGCCTACGTCGTAGACGCCGGTGATGCGCCGAACGTGCGGCATGCCCAGGGTTTGATCCACTGCGACCTCGGCAAACACCGCGCCGAAGGAGTGGTTTGAAAACTGCTCCGAGTCCTGCTCCGGCTGGGCGGAGGCGGTTGCACTGATCGGAGCTCCGGCAAGCTTTCCCACATAGTCCTTGTAGTCGATCGACTTGCCTTTCGGAGCAGACTTGAGCACGATCATGCCGCCCTTCAACTCGAGGTCCTCCGGCTGCGCCGCGTGAAAAGGAGTCGATGCATCGGTGACCACGGCGGTGAGCAGTTTGAGCCGCGCCTGCTCCGCGGCTGCCTGCACCGCGGGGGTAACGCTCGCCGCGCTCTGCGATCCTCCGGAGACGGGAGCTTTGGGAAGGTCGGAATCGCCGAGCTTCGCGTCGAAGATCTCGATGGGCAGCTCGAGGGTCGCCGCTGCCACCTGCGCCATGATCGTGTACGTGCCGGTTCCCAGGTCCTGGGATCCGGAGGCAACCGTCACGCGTCCGTTCGGCTCAAAGCGCACCATGGCGGTGGCCGCAGAGCGGTTTGCGGTGTAGGTAGCCGTCGCCATGCCCAGTCCGACCCACTCGTGCCCCTGCTGGGTCGATCGCGGTTTTGCCACGCGCCTGTCCCAACCGAAGCGCGTCGCGGCTTGCTGATAGCACTCGCGCAGGTGCTTGCTCGAGAAAGGCTTCCGGTTGGTCGGGTCGATCTCGGCGTAGTTCTTCAGCCTGAGTGCGATCGGGTCCAGGCCAAGTTTCTCGGCCAGCTCATCCATGGCGATTTCGAGCGCGAAGGTTCCCGTCGCCTCGCCGGGTGCGCGCTGAAAGGTAGGCGTGCCCACGTTGAGCGAGACCAGCTTTTGCGAGGTCAGGATGTGGGGGCTGGCATAGAGCATGCGCGTCGAGTTCGACGAGGGTTCGGCGAAATCCTCGATGGTCGAAGTATGCGAGTAGACATCGTGGCGCACCGTGGTCAGCGTGCCGTCGCGCTTGGCGCCGAGCACAATGTGCTGATGGGTCTGCGGGCGCCCACCTACCGGCCCGAACATCTGTGGGCGCTCAAGTGAGAGTCGTACCGGCCGATTGACCGCCTTGGCGGCCATGGCGGAGAGCACTACGTGGGACCAGGTAGAACCCTTGGATCCGAAGCCGCCGCCGGTAAAAGGACACAGCACGCGCACATTGTCATCGGGCAGGCCGAAGGTCCGGGCCAGCGTTTGTTTGACGCCGGAAACATACTGCGTCGCGTCGTGCACGGTCAGCTTCTCTCCATCCCACTCGGCGAGAGTGGCATGGGTTTCCATCGGGTTGTGGTTCTGCATCGGCGTTGTGTAGACAGCCTCGACCAGCACTTCGGCCGCGGCCTTGCCCTGCTCAAAGTCCCCGATGCCGACATCGGCAGGATCCTTGCCGTGCGCGCCCGGCCGCGCCCCGGCGAACCCTGCTTCAAAGTCGAAGTCAGCAGCTGTTGCGCGGTACTTGACCTGGATCAAAGAAGCCGCAAAGAGGGCCTGGTTCAAGGTCTCAGCCACGACCAGGCCGATCGGCTGATTGTTGTAGTGCACCAGCGTATCCTGCAGGATCGTGAGCACGCGCCCGGCGGGCGGATGCACGGCGGACTTGCCCGCGTTCGGCAGCTTCATCGCGTTGAAGGGAGTCAGCACCTTCAGCACCCCGGGAGCCGCTTCCGCCGCGCCTACATCCATCCTCTGGATGCTGCCGCTGGCAATCGTGCTGGTGAGCAGGACGGCCTGGGCGAGATGCGGCGCGGCAAACTCTGCCGCGTACTTGGCGCCGCCAGTAACCTTGGCCCTGCCGTAAAGACGAGAAACCGGATCGCCGATCCTGGTCATGCCTGCCTCCCCGCAACCGTGAAGGCGCGCACAATCACCTGCCTGGCCATCTCGATCTTGAATGCATTGTGTTCGTATGTCTTCGCGCCTTCGAGCGCCGCATCGGCAGCCATGCGAAACGTCGGCTGGTCGGCTGTCTTGCCGGCCAGGGCGCGCTCGGCCTTCTCGGCGCGCCAGGGTTTGTGGGCGACTCCTCCGAGCGAGAGCCGTGCCGAACGGATCCGCCCCCCATCGAGCTCAAGCGCAGCAGCGGCGGAAACCAGGGCGAAGGCGTAGCTGGCCCGGTCGCGCGACTTGATGTAGGCACAGTGTTGCGCGTAGGGCGAACGCGGCAGGTCTATCGAGAGAATCAACTCGTCCGGGCGCAGGTTTGTATCGACTTCCGGACTCTTACCGGGCAGGCGGTGGAAGTCATCAAAGGGGATCGTCCGCTCGCCGCGAGCGCCGCGGACCCGGACCGCTGCGCCCAGCGCGCTCAAGGCGACGCACATATCGGAGGGGTGCGTGGCAATGCAGGCTTCACTCGCGCCGAGGATGGCGTGGATGCGATTGAAACCCTTGATCGCCGCGCAGCCACTGCCTGGTTTGCGCTTGTTGCACTCGGAAAATGCCGGATCGTAGAAGTAGTAGCAGCGGGTTCGCTGCAGCAGATTGCCGCCGTTCGTCGCCATGTTGCGCAGCTGCGGGGAAGCCCCGGCGAGGATGGCCTGCGAGAGAAGGGGATAGTTGTTTCGCACCAGCGGATGGTTGGCCGTTTCTGCATTGCGGGCCAGCGCGCCCAGCCTGAGTCCGCCCTCCGGCAGCTCTTCGATGGCTGCCAGCTGGAGTCGATTCACATCGATCAGGTGGGTTGGGTGTTCGACATCCTGCTTCATCAGATCGACCAGGTTGGTGCCCCCGGCGAGGACTTTGGCTTTTGGCGTGTGGCCGAGCGCGGCTACGACGGAGGCGGGCTCCTGGGCTCGTATGTACTCAAAAGGGTGCATGGGCTCCTAACCTCGGTATGCCTGTTTCACGGCTGCCACGATGCCGGGGTATGCGCCGCAACGGCAGAGATTGCCGCTCATGCGCTCCTGGATCTCGAGGGTGGTCAACTCGACCGGACCGCTCGCGGAGAGATCGCGGGTCACAAAACTGGCCTGCCCGGCCTTTGCTTCCGATAGCAGGGCGACCGCGGAGGTGATCTGGCCGGGGGTGCAGTAGCCGCACTGGTACCCGTCGTGGTCGAGAAAAGCCTGCTGCACCGGGTGCAGCGCGTCTCCCTGGGCCAGCCCTTCGATGCTGACGATCTGATCCCCGTCATGAACGATGGCGAGGGCCAGGCAGCTGTTGATGCGGCGGCCGTTGGCGAGCACGGTGCATGCACCGCACTGACCGTGATCGCAGCCCTTCTTGGTGCCGGTCAGCTGCAGTTGTTCACGCAGCAGGTCGAGCAGGCTGATGCGGGGATCAATCTCGAATTCCCTGGGCTCGCCGTTGATCGTAATCTTGAGGGGCAACTGCTTGATCGGGGCGCCGGTGTCCGGGTCGCCCTCTGCGCCAAAGGCGGGCAGCCCAACGATGGCCGCGCCGGTGAGCACGGATGCGCCCCTGACGAAGGTGCGCCGGGTGAGGCTGCTGTCTGCCTGTGCGCTCACAGGCTGCGCGTCGCCCGGCGTCTCGGCCGGCGGCTGCTCGTTGCTGTTCATCGCTTCTCCAGAACTGCAGGCAAGACTTCAGACAAGGAACGGGCGTCTGCGGTTTTCTCTGGTGTAGGATGCGGGGGCCCACGCTGCGGGCATGCTCCAACGGGAATCTGCTTTCAGCGCGCGATGCATTGCGCGTCCGCAGAGCCTTGGCGGATCTTTAGGGAGCGGGCGAGGGAGCGGGCGCGAAGTTCTTCAGCGTCTCTACCGTCGGGGCGGCGAACCTCACCAGCAGGTCCACGAGCAGATCTACCATCTCATCAAAATTCTTGGCGGTTGGCGATCCCGTTGTGCGCGCGCGTGGAGCGCACCGGCACCACCAGCTTTACCGTGGCTGCGCCGCCACTGGCGGTTTGCATCTTGGCCGAGGCCTCGCCGTAGCCCGGTACCAGGTCCAACTGCAGGGGGATGCCGTTCTGTTTGCGTCGCTGCTCGGGCGCCGCGCAGCCCTACTTCTTCCTGCGTGGTGGCGACATAGAACAACCGATGGGCATGGGGGCAAGCTCGCCGTGCGCCGCATGGCCTCGAGCAGCACCGCGCATCCGACGCGATCGTGCCAGGCTTTGCCCAGATCATTGCCGTTGAGCACGGTAAACGGCGCGTCCGGCACTCCCGGGTCTGCTGGTTCGACCCCGAGTGCGCCCGCGCCCGCTCTATCGTTGGGCCGAAGTCGAGCGAAACCGCATCCCGTGGAACGACGTACGCGTCTCCTCGAGCGAGATCTGGGAGTGTGTCTTCGTGTGGTGCCACGGCGCGGAGCTCGCCGCGAAGGCGCTCGATCCATGGGCTTACCAGAGGGCGATGGAGGATGCCTGAGGTAATATGAAAAGCCAGCCGCCGGCGCTCTTCAAGTGCTCAAGCGCCGGCGGCGGGTAGTCTGTCTCGAACCTGAGCGGAGGTCCAAACTCCTGGATCTCTCGCAGCAGGCTAACGTTGCTCTGCGTCGGCCTTCTGTGAGTCCTTACAGGTATCGTCTGCATCCGAGCCACGTCTGCCATGATCGGTATCGCTGCATGCGGCGGTTAGCACGTTATTAGCCGAGGCCAGGCTGCTGTCGTACTTCGTTCCGCGTGCATCCCTGGAGTGATACGTTGCCGTGGATGCCGCTCCGGTATGACTGGTGATGCTGAAGCTGGCGCTGAATCCCAGTGCATCGGTCGATTTCACCTCTTCGTTGGAGAACGATTCGAAGTCCCAGGGACCTCTCTGCCTGGATGAAGCTGCCAGATCCGCAGTGGTGGTCTGCAGATAGGTGCCATCGGGGTTGATGGCCAGGTGAATGTTGAGCTGCAAGGGCAAGGAAGTATGTGTTTCCTGAGCGATAGTGCCTTCGCGCGCGGCAGTCGTGACCTTTGAATCGACGGTAGACGTAAGGTCTACGTTGACCAGGTTGAGCGTCGCGTTGTTCGTCAGGTTCTGGTCGTCGACGAAGTTGATCGTTTGTTCGACGGTCGTCGTCACTTCCCCGTGCGAAGTATTCACTTTCCCGCGGATCGAGAAGCTGCGCTTCAACGACTCCTTGACCTCCGCTGTTCCGTTGCCACTTGCGTCGAGATTTACGTTCGAAGTTACGGTGGTGGCCGGTGTGGCTGTGAGCGTGTCGCTCAAGAGACTCCCGGTAACGAATTTCTTGCCGTGGTCGGTGTACACGAGCAGGTTCCCATTGACCAGTGAACTGCCTTGTGTGTTGATGTCGTTGAGGACGACGGTGTGCGGGTTGCCGTCAGAGAGCAGCCCGGCAAAGGGTGTCAGGTCGACCCGGTAGGGCTTGAAGATGAGCGCCTGGGGACTGGGCAGAGGCTCCCAGAGGTAAGGATCGACGCCCCCGGTGAAGATGTAAGGGTGCTCGGGTGCGGTGCCGGCCGGCGTTCCGTCGATCGAAACATCCACCTCGCGCAGGCCGCTGCCAAAGTCCGCATTGATATAGGGCGCGGCCTGGGCGTTGGGCGTGGTGAGGTACCAGAACTCATCCGTCTGCGCGATCACATCGAGATACACCCGCTCGACGTTGGTGGGCAAGGTGATGGTCTCGGCCAGGGGAGAGGCAGGCGTGTAGAAGTGGTACGCGTCGCCGTTGCTGTAGATCGGCAGCACCACGTCAGGCACGGGAGGCGCGGGCGCAAAGAACGATGCAGGATAGAAGTCAAGCTCGGCGTTGCCGTAAATGATGCCGGTGTAGGTTGCGTCGACAGGGTTCTGAATGTTGGCGACCCCGCTTTGCGCAGAGTGGAACAAGGCGGAGAGGTCTGTCACGTCGCTCTCCACGTGCCAGGAGGGACTGAGGGTCGCGCGCGGTTCGGCTGTGCTTCCACGCATCAGGGTCACATTGCCAAGATAGATCTGCGTGCTGCGATCAAACTGCCTGCCCGCCGTGACGGTAAAGTCCGCGCTGAAGATGACCTTGGCCCAAGGCCCCTTGCACTCCGATGGCGGCGTATAGCTGTAGGTCCGCTCGTTGAAATCGTCAAAGGCGAGATTCTGAAAGAGCTGAACCTTGCAGGGCTTGGTCCCCGGCCGCAGCTGCAGCGGTTCGGCGCTCACCGGGTTTGAAGAGCCGATCTGCGGTGCGTGGGTAATGACAACCTGGGCGTGAACAGAAGCGGCCACCGCGATCGGGAGGATGAGAGGCAGCAGGGTCCGGGTAACAGCGGAGCAGAAGGGAACGAAGGATCGATGCAAGGTTTTGTTCTCCGAATTGTTTGCAATGGCGGACAGGCTAGGGTTTTGGCAGGAACGACGCCGAGATCTCGATGGCAACGCCCGAAGAAATTCTCTGGGTAGCTGTGGGCTCTTTGTTCAACGGCTAGGTGAGTGGCTCGGGGGAGCTGCGAGAGCGCCAAATACCCGCAGAAGAACGCGCACCGATTCTAAAGGACCAGCCACGCAGTGCAACACCTAAATGAATGCACACCGGGGGCTGGCTTGCGGCGAATCAAAAGTAGAAGGCGAGGGCGGATTGGCAGACTGGCGCGCTTCCTTATGTGCGGATGGAAGGGACGTGGGTTTCAGCATTTTTGGTGACGATCGGCGGGGGGGGCCTGGCATCCCCAGGCGAAGCCATCGCACGGCTCTGAAGCACGTAGGGCCAAGGGGAGCGGCGCGACGGTAGTCTTCGCCTGGTTTTTGCCGCGGATCGGTTTAGTCGGCAGCATCCCTTTCGGAAAACGACTTCGCGCGAACAGGAGCGGCCGAGGCAGAGCCCTGTTCGCGCGAAAGGTCATAGCTGGTTGAGAAACCAACCGTGTCCAGGCGGTAAAGGGCGCCCGTGGTGCTATCCGGGAGGCGCCCCTGCCTGCCAGGATCAGAACAGGAACTTGAGCGCGAGCTGGAGTTGACGGGCGCTGTTTCTGGTTCCGTTGATGGTGCCGAACTGCTTGCCCGAGTTGTAATCGCCATTGGGGCCGCCGAGCACCACCTCGTTGAGCAGGTTGAATGCCTCTACGCGGAACTCGAACTGCCGCCCTTCGCCGATCGGAAACTGGCGGAAGACAGACGTGTCCAGGTTGCGATAAGGCGCACTGCGGAGAGAGTTGCGGCCTGCTGTCCCATAGGTGTAGAAAGCCGGAACGGCGTACGCGGCGGTGTTAAACCATTCTTCTTTGGTGGGGTGGCTGAGATGAGGATTGCCGACAACGTCGAGGGTTTCATACGAGTTGCCGCTGCCTATATTCGCCACGTCGCTGCTCACCTGAGGCGTGAACGGAACGCCTGAATAGGCAGTGAAGATGTTATTGAGCTGCCAGTTGCCAAGAACGTAGTTCACCGCCGGCTTATCGCTCGAGAAACGCCGGCCGGGCCCATACGGTATCTGGTAAAGAAGGCTCGAGGAGAAGTTGTTCGGAATATCGTAGCCTGCCACAGAATGGCTTCCGTAGGCTGCGGGGTTATATGGATCCTGCGGAACCCCGCCCTCGCCCCCGAAGAATCCGTCCGTCCCGTTGTCCATTGTCTTGGACCACGTGTAGGCCACCGAGTAGGACCAGCCATGGGTAAACCGCTTGTTCAGCGAAGCCTCCAGCCCGTTGAAATTACTGGCGCCGGTCGAGCGATCGTAGGGGGTGGGAACGATATTGGGATAGAGAGAACGGGTCTGCGGATCCCCTGGCCCGAGCGTGAGCGCGGTGTTGTAGAAGCCGCCCACGTCCAGCCGCCTGGAAATGCTGCCCACGTAGTTCAGCGTCATCGTCGTATCGCTGTTCAGCTGCTGCTGGATGCCGACGTTGTACTGATACGATCTCGGGTTTTTTCTGTGCGGATCGTAGAAGTAGTTCTGCTGGGTGAACGGGGTTGCCGAACTGGGAGCAAGACCGCCGTTGCCGGAGGACCCGAAGGGCGCCTGGTAGGAGACCGTGGGCGTGGGAGATGCGGAGCTGGGCAGGTTCAAGTTGCTGTTCTGCTGGCCGCCCACATCCGGCCAGGTGCCGCCGGTATTTTGAATGGTCTGCAGCAGGGCAGCCCAGTTGTCGTAGACGATCCCGAATCCGCCATGCAGAACCAGCGTGTTGTTTACCTTGTAAGCAAAGCCGGCGCGAGGCCCGTAGTTGTCATAAACGTTGTGCGCGATCTTGGCGTTCGACGAAACGACCACGTTGGCCGGCAGGGTGCCGTCGCCCGGGATGCAGGGGGCAACATCTCCTGTGGCCGTGCAGGCAGCAGGAAGACTCTGAATCACGTAGGTGCCGTTGGTGAAGTCCATATCGCCGATGGATAGGCCGCCGTGATAGGCCTTTAACGAGTTCTGCCCGAGGGGCGGGATGAATGTCAGGTCGTAGCGCAGCCCAACGTTCAAGGTCAGCCTGGGAGTGACCTTCCACGAGTCCTGCGCGAACCCGTCCAGGTAGCCACCGTGACGGGTAGAGGAGATCTTATTCGTCCGGTACGCACTGTTGGGCACGCCCAGGAGGAAAGAAGCCAGCGGATCTCCGGTGTTCTTGTGATTGTCGGGGGTATTCGGCTCAGGCGCCGGGTCGGCGGTGTTTTGTGCGGCGAAGCTTTCCCCACCGACCGTGTTGTTGCTCCCAAAGTGGAGGGTGGTGTATCCGCCGCCAAACTGGAGCGAGTGGCTGCCCAGCGTCTTGCTGAGATGCGAACTGTATTCATACCCGTCGTTGGCATCGTTGTAAGACAGCGACTCCGACGCGTTGGAAAAGCTGCTGATCGAAATGCCAGGGAGAATATTGACGTTCTGAATCCAGTCCGAGCCAAAGGTCGGCGTGAAGCCGAGCTGGCTTTGAATATCGGTGATCGATTTGCTGAAGAGCGTGTTCACGTGCTCCTGCTGCAGAATGCGAGCAGCCTGCACCTGGAGAACCAGGCTCGGGCTAAAAACGTGTACGTAACTGCCGCCCCAGTTCCGCGCCGGTAGCGACCCCGCGGTGGGTGCTCCGGGCAGACCGCCTGAGCTGCCTGTGACGCTGTTGATCGCGCTATAGCGAAAGAATGCCGAGTCGTTCGCGCCGATCTTTTGATCGATGCGGATATCCCACTCGTTTTGATTCTGCGTGATCGGCGTCGGGTCGAGCGCATTATCCCCCGAGGTGTCAACGAGGGCGCCTGCCTGCGGGTACGCGAATTTGGCGTAGGCGACCAGGCCGGGCTGGATCAGCGATTGGGGAATCTGGTTGCCCGGGAACGGATCTGCGATGTACTGCCCGGGGTTTGCCGGATCGGCGCGCGTGGTAAACGGGTTGTAGATTGTCGTAGGCCAGGAGCTTTCATCGCCGCTCAACTGCGCCGCAGTCGGCACGAGCAAGGGATTATCGCTTGTCTGCAGAAAGCGGAAGCCCTGGTAGGCGCCGAAGAAGAAGGTCTTGTTCTTGCCGTGGTAGAGCTTGGGCAGAACGACCGGTCCTCCGATCGAACCACCGAACTGGTTCTGGCTGAAGGGTGTCTTGGCCTCGGTTTTGGGCAGAAAGTAGCTTCGCGCGTCAAAGATGGAGTTGCGTGCGTACTCCCATGCCGACCCATGCAGTTCGTTGGTACCGGCCTTGGTATCGACGTTGATCACGCCGCCAAGCACACCGCCGTACTCGGCGCTGTCGGTGTGGGAGACGATCTTGAATTCCTGGAGGGCGTCGATGATCGGCGGCACGGTGTACGTGCTCACGATGTTATCGAAATCGTTCATGCCGTCTGCGAGGAACATGTTGCTTCGGTTCCCCTGACCGTTGATGGCCGGGATGATCACGTCGGAGGTTTGCGCAGAGGGAGTCGAAAATCCGCCGTTATTGTTTTGGGCGGTATTGACCGAAGAGACGCCGGGAGTAAGCGACAGGAGCTCGGTAAAGTTGCGGCCGTTCAAGGGCAGATCGTTGGTCTGCTGCGCGCCGATCACCACGCCGAGACTCGCATTGCCGGTCTCAAGCTGCGTGTTCGAGCCCTCGACCGTAATTACCGCGCTTTCACTGCCGACACTTAAAGCGAAGTCCTCGGTGATGATCTGGCCGACGGTGACCGTGAACGTATCTACCTGCTTGGCGCTGAAGCCGGGAGCCGTTGCCTTGAGGACGTACTGGCCCGGCTGCACACTGACGATGGAGTAAACGCCCGACTTGTTGGTTACAGTCGTGTTCTCGACCGAGGTGTCCGCATTGTGGAGGACAATGCTGGCGTTGGGGACGACGGCCCCGCTGGGGTCTCGCACCACGCCGCTGATCGTCGCCGTCGACACCTGGGCGAGCGCCACGCTGCCCAGGCTCATGACCAGTGCAGGCGAAAGCGCCCATAACGGCAGTCGGCCTCTTCGAGTGTTCTGTCGCCAATTCCATCCCAACATACAGCCTCCGAAATGCCACATTTTGTCGAGTCGTGATCGTCCGGGAAACATATCCTCATCTGAAATAGCCTGTCAACATAAATCGCTAACGTAAGCGCTTAAGGTAAGGAGGAAAGTTCCTCTGTAAAATCGCGGGGTCGCGTATCGATGGTAGTGCAGCACATGCCGGCAGTCATTGGATTTATGCTGATGCTGCCACGGGTCTGGGCGCCGAGTGGGCCGCGAAAAGATGGCTCTGCGTCTATGGCC
>CAZZYH010000038.1:0-24133 GCA_964658225.1 Vulcanimicrobiota bacterium
AACAGGTATTTCGATTCACCAACACCGCTACGCTCAGCCCAAAACTGCTGCATCAAACGCGTCTCGCCTACACCTGGAAGAACAGCATCGACTCTCCGAACTCACCGGCGGCCAGTGTGCAGGTGGCAGGTGCCTTTACCGGTGGTGGCGCACCGAGCCAGTCGCTGGAAGATCGCGAACGCAATCTCGAGATCGACGACGATGTGATGATTACGGGCGATGCGCACTCGTTCAAGATGGGTGTCGAGGCGCTCGGGATTTTTGTGCACGCGACCGTTCCTGATACCTTCAACGGCGCATTTACTTTCGGGGGCGGCCTCGCTCCGAACCTCGATGGCACCGGCACAACGGTGATCACCGGGCTCGAGCAGTACCGCCGAGCGCTCGCAGGGCTGCCCGGAGGTTCGCCGACAACCTACCAGGTGACCACCGGCGAGGCCCTGGTGCCGTTCACCGAGTGGCGCCTGGCGCTCTATGCGCAGGACACCTGGAAGCTTTCGCCCCGGCTCTCCGTCTCGGCTGGCCTGCGCTACGCTTTGGAGACTTCGCCCGGCTCGTTCGCGAATCTTGCGCCCCGGATCGGCCTCGCCTGGTCGCCTGACGCAAAGCAGAAGTGGGTTATCCATCTACGCGCTGGCTTGTTCGCCAGTCCGGTCGCCCAAGATACTACCCTCGACGCCTATCGGCTGAACGGAGCGAGGCAACAGGAGACCCTGGTCTATGCGCCCAGCTACAAGGCGCCACTGAGTCCGGTAGACGGCTCACATACCGTTGAGACGACGCGCTCCTTCGCGCCTCACGCCGGTGAGTCGCCGTCGTTCCAATCGCAGGCAGGCATGGAGCGCGACCTGCCGCATCATTGGCATGTGCAGGCGAACCTGTTCTACGCAGCGGCCTGGGATGACCTGCGCTCGCGGAATATCAATGCGCCGCTGATAGGTGCTGTCGGCACCAACCCTCTG
Source organism: Vulcanimicrobiota bacterium (assembly GCA_964658225.1). Classification (GTDB taxonomy): domain Bacteria; phylum Acidobacteriota; class Terriglobia; order Terriglobales; family Acidobacteriaceae; genus EB88. The sequence goes on from CAZZYH010000038.1 coordinate 963, forward strand.
CTGGGCGCACGGCCGATCGCTGCGATGCGGAATCTGCTGCAATATCAGCAGACCGGCAACCTGCACGGCACTGTGACATTTCTCGGCGTCGACCAGCATAGTTATAAGCGGTTCGGCGTCTTTATTGGGTACCTGCACTATGACCTGGTGACCGATGCAGATACCTCTGGAAGCTTTCCCCAATCGAGCTACTCAGATAAGGGCGAATTTGCACGTGCCGGGTGGGAAGCAACCGACCGGGTTTTCGCCATCGGCCAGATCAGCCTGCCGCGTAATGTGTCCTTGTCGGCACAGTTCGATGCGGCCTCAGGCTTACCCTACAACGTTGTGACGGGCACGGACAACAACGGGGATGGCATCTTCAACGATCGCCCATCGTATGCCGGTCAACCCGGTGAGGGCGTGTACGCTACGCGCTTCGGCCTTCTCTCGACCACCGGCATTGACGGCGATTTGCCCCGTAACGCCGGTACCATGCCGGCAACCGTCCATCTGGATGCGAATCTAAGCCGGGCATTTGTAGTCGGGCATGCGAAAACAGGCGATCGGCGCGAGACGATTACCCTCAACGCGCGATTCGCCAACCTGGTCAATCATACGAATGTAACGGCGGTGGGCACAGTTGTCGGCTCGCCTACCTTCGCGCATTCCCTTGCCGCCGAGCCGGCGCGTCGGATCGAAGTCGGCGCACGCTTCACCTTCTAAAACAATTCACCAAGGAGCCGCCACTATGAAAGCGCCCATGACCCTTGCAGCCGCACTCCTAGCAGTCTCGACAAGCGCTTTTGCGCAGGCGCCTGGACCCGCCTTGCCGACCGAACCCGCGGGTCTCAGCTATCGCTACTTTCCGCGCCAGTTTGTGCAGTGGGTTGGACCCGAGCTGCCCTACAGCATGATCGAGCTTGACGTGGATGATCGGGGCTCCAAGCCTGTGTACGACGCGGTGCTCACCGATCGGGCAACCAACAGGCGGGTGCACTACTGCAATCAGCAGATGGAAGTGGACATTGTAAGGTCGGGGGGCGCCGAGGCGCACCTGGTGCCGATGCAATTCGAGTCGCCTGCAGCCGCGAGCAAGGGCGCGACGTACGTGTTGCGCTTTGCGACGGAGACCAACACGCCGGTCACGTGGCAGTTCGTGCAGGGCAGCGACATCACCGAGCAAGGCGGTGGCCTGACGCCGGTTGACACAGCCACACCGGTCCTGGTGTTCCGCGAGCAGGCTGCGGTGGCCGGGGAAGGAACAGCGCTTAAGGTCGGCAACATGACGAGCGCGGCTGATCCGTGGAAAGAGATAAGTCAGCCGCCCTACTTTGTTGCTTACCATGGCGCGCTCTCCGAGGACGTGCACACACTGGCATTTCTGCCGAGCGCGATCGAGTGGAAGGTCGATCCGCCGGGAGCAGCAATTGCATCGGCTGCGGAGTGGACGCTCGCAAGCGCCGATGGACACGTTCTCCGTGCGAAGGTGGATTCATGGGAAAACGGAGTCGTGACGCTGCATGAGGAGCACCCGGCAACCGGGATCACCGTCGGTGTCCAGGCGCGCCAGACACCCGCCGGCTGGATGCTGCAGCAACTGGTCTACGGGCCCGCCGGGGCGGCAAAGGGCGGCCACGCACTCACGCTCGATTTTGCTCTCGGCGAGAGGGGTGCACTCAAGTTTGCAGTGATTGCAGGCAGAAAGACGCATCTGGCCGGCGGCGAGCTGCTGCTCGGCGCGGATGGCGCGGAGTCATGGACCTTGACCCAGCCCGCGTGGGCGCGTCGCGCGCCAGTGGTCGCAACCGCAACGCAGACATCCGCGGGAATCTTGACCCGCACCGCCAACCCGTCAACAGGATCTCCTTCCACGGAGCCCGAGGCTACCCGGAAGCACTGAGGATTCACAAGCCTCACAAGGCCATGCAGCTACACTGGTGGCAGCATGAAGCACCGCACGATTGAGCACTACGAACTCCAAAGGCGGCTGGGGGTGGGCGGCAGCGGCATCGTGTACCTGGCAAACGATACGCAACTGATGCGCCCTGTCGTTCTGAAAGTCTTGAAGCGGGGCGCGCTCTCACTCGAGCAGATGCGCTCGACGGTGCTGCGCGAAGCGCGCATGGCCTCTGCGATTGAGCACCCAAATGTCTGCGCAATTTACGAGATCGGCGAAGAGGCGCAGGAAGCCTATATCGTGATGCAGTATGTGCCGGGCCAGCCGCTCGACAAGCTGATCGCGAAAGGCCCCGCGACCCTCCAGTTGGTGCTCTCGGTGGGGATCCAGATTGCCGACGGCCTCAACGCAGCGCATGCGCTCGGCATCTTTCATCGCGATCTCAAGCCGGCCAACGTCATTCTCACTGACGGGGGGCTGATTAAGATTCTCGACTTCGGTCTGGCGCGCCGGCTGAACCCGGAAGATGGCGAATTCGATCCTTCAAAGACCTTGCAGCGCAAGATGGGTCCGGTATCGGCTACTTACACGGCCCGCGGCGGCACGATCGCCTACATGGCCCCGGAGCAGTTCGTCACCGGGCAGTCAAGCGTGCGCTCCGACTTATGGGCTCTGGGCGTGATTCTCTATGAGCTGGTAAGCGGAAGACATCCGTTTTCGCGGCCGGAAGGCGATGAGTTCCAGGCCATCCGCGCAATCCAGTTCGTCGATCCACAATCGCTTGCCGTATGCTGCCCGCAAACCCCGAGAGAGCTCGAGAGCGTGATCTTTACGCTGCTCGCCAAGACCCCCGCCGATCGCTACGCCAGTGCGGCCGATGCACGCGAGGCGCTCAAGACCATCATGAAGGCGATGCAGATCGAGTCCGGCATTATTCCCGGCGAAGTGGGCGCCGCGCTGCCTGTTTCCAATGCCGAGATGGAGAAGCGGACGACCGGCTTTCTGTCCATGCTGGCGGAACGTTTTCGAGAGACGCCCGCATCGGCGGCCAAGCAGAACACGATCATCGTGCTGCCGTTTCGAAATGTCGGCCCGAGCGCGGTCGCCCCGCTCTACGGCTTTGCGCTGGCCGACGCAATTGCGGCGCGCCTGGCTCGTATGCCCACGCTCGTGGTGCGTCCCTCGAGTGCGCTGATGCCTTTGCCGCTGGCACAGCTGGACCCGCTGCAGGTAGGCCACCAGCTGATGGTGCAGTGGGTGCTCACGGGCAGCTTCATGCGCTCTGACGAGGGCTTCGATCTGAACTGGCAGCTGCTCGACGTAGTCGGCCAGAGTGTGCGCGGTGGTGGCGCGATCAGTGTGCCCTCCTTTGACCTGATCGCGGTACAAACCGAGATATGCAACGACGTCTTCGCATCTCTGCAGGGGATCGGTCAACTTACCATCGTTGACCGCTCCTCGACGGTGCGGCGCGGCGAGCTTTCCGAGCAGATCTCGGAAGACTATCTGCAGGCGCGCGCCATGCTCTCGTCTTTCATGCAGCGCACCGGTTCGCGGCTTGATCTGGATCGCGCGCAGGAGTTATTCGACCGCGTCGTCGAGCAGAACCCAACCTTTGCGGCCGGGTGGAGCGGGCTCGGCATTACCCACCTGCAGTACGTGCGCCATGGTTTTGGCGGACACCTGCATGTCATGTCGGCGCGCAAGGCGTTTGACCACGCGCTCGAGCTCGATCCCGGCTCCGTGGAAGCCAACCTGTACCGCGTCTACATGCTGCTCTCACGCGGAGAAAAAGAGAGTGCGCGGCATGGGATCGAGCACCTGCTGCACTCGGCCGCCAATGACTCCCAGGTACACATGGTCGCCGGCATCACCATGCGTCTGGACGGCATGTATGAGCAGGCGCTCGGGCAGTTCAATACATCGCTGCGCCTGGACCCTTCCAATGCGCCGATCATTTACAACCATCGCGCGCGCGTGTACCAGTACCAGAACCAGCTCGAGTTGGCCAACGACGAACTGGAAAAGGGACTTACTCTGGAACCAAAGCATCCTCTGCTGCGCACCTCGCTTGCCTACGAGCGCATGCGGCAAGGTGATATCCGCAAGGCGATCGAGATCCTGGAGCTGGTCATTCGCGATGATGCGACGATGCGGCTCGCTTTCCCTACGCTCGCCATGTGCTATGTGCAGGTGGGCGAGCGGGAGCGTGCAGCCAATCTGATTGAAGAAAATTCGATCTCGGCGGCAGAAGCAGACAGCGAGATGGCCTATCGGCTGGCGACCTATTTCGCCGTCGAGGGGGACGAGAGTGAGGCGCTGCACTGGCTGCGGCGAGCGATCTATCTGGGCAACGAGAACTATCCCTGGTTTGCGAAGAATCCGGCCTGGAGCCGCCTGCGCGGACACACGGATTTCGAACGGATCCTGGACGATCTGAAGAAGACTTTCCGCCGCAATGAGAAGAACTGGAAGCGGCTCCTGGACCGCGTTCCCAGCGCGTAATCCAGGCTCTGCCAAAGATGGCCGAGCCTGCTGCACAAAGTCCTCATCCGGAAAAGAGCGAGAGCCTGCGGGCAGGCTCTTCTTGAGTGCGCCGGAGGCTCTTTGCGCCTGCGGATCGAATCTCAGCCCAGGTTGCAGCCCTGCGCGTCTTTCGAGCGCCGCAGGGCCGGCTCCACGGGCTAATTGCGGGTAGGCAACAGGTCCATCGGCTCGGTCAGGCTGAAGGTCACCTCGGATCCTTGCTCCACCCGCGCCTGGTGCGGATGTTGCAGCAGCAGATGGGCAGTCACAATGCCTGCGCCGACCAGGGCACCGACCCCCGCGCCCACCGGGCCGCCCAGTACTGCGCCCGTTGCCGCGCCGCCGCCCGAGCCGGCGCCCAGCTCGACCAGGTTCTTGGTCACACGAGAAGTCGGCTGGATGCCGCCCTCCGCGTCTGTCCGCGAGCCGGGCGCATCGGTGTGGATGGCTTGCGCATAGAGGTGATAGGAAGTCCCGTCAGGAAGCAGAACCGCCTCCGGCCTAAGCCGCAGGGTCGCGGGCGCGCCGACGCGATGGCCCTGGGTCACGCTGAGCACGCGTCCGCGCAGCTCTGAGCCGACCGGGATGACCACCCGACCCTCCTTGTACACATTCGCCGCCACCTGCCCGCGAAACAAGGTTCCATCCTGGGTCGAGCCGGTGCTGAGGTTCTGCAGCAGGCGCACGTGGATGTCGGTTCCCTCGGCAAGTTGGTTGGACGGGGAAGGAATCATGCTGACGATGCCGTAATCGGGGTTCTCCGGGCGGGCGATCAGGTGTGCTTCATGCGAGGAGCCGGTCGGAGCCTCGTTTTCCGCCCGGGACGCGCCCGGCACCGAGGTGACGATGCCGTAGTCAGGGTTGTTGGGGTCGTCGGTCGCAGAGACGCTTCCGCCGGACTGGGTGCTTCCGCTCGGGCGCAGCGGAGCGCTGGGCGAAGGCTTTGGCCGTGCTGGCGCCGTATCCGGCGAAGCCTCGATGGTTTCATCTGGCGGCGGCTGCGAGACGCCCTGATAGGCGCTTTCCTGTTGGGGCGCGCCCTGGGCGCAGGCCGCATAGGGGGTAAGCCACAAGCCGGCGGCAAGGGTGGCGGTGGCGGCGACGCACAACGGATGGAGCTGATGCTTCTTCATGTCCCTGAACTCCGGCAGAGTGGAAGGCTGTCGCCCGCGACGATCGTGGGTGGCAGTCTACGCATGGCTCAAGGCCGGCGCGTAAACCCTCTGGCATCCTAAGGCTAGCCGAGTCCAGAGGCCGGCGCCAGCATCGAGCGATGCCCTGGGCCGTTCTCGAACCAGAAAGGTAAAGCTGCCGCGGCTGGGGAGCGAATCAGGGCCGCGGCGGATCGGCAAACCGGTCCCTGGCTGCGGGGGGAAACTTCGCTGTGCGGCCCCTGTTCACGAAAGGTGTTGCCACGCTTTGCTAAAATCACTCTGATTGCTGCTTACGGCGCGTTCGAGGCGCCGCCGGCAGGCACAGGAAGGTTTCTGGCTCCCATGGCGGATAAAGGCGCGCGGGGCTTTGTCGAGAGCATCGGGAGTGTGGGCGGTCGATCGATTCGGGTCGATCGCCGGCCAACACTCCCGGAACGCCTACAACACCAGATCGCAAGGACCCAGATGACAGAGATAGCAGCGATCCACGCACGGGAAATACTCGATTCTCGCGGCAATCCCACGGTTGAGGCAGAGATCATGCTTGCCGGCGGAGCGCGTGGCAGGGCAGCGGTGCCGAGCGGCGCCTCAACCGGCGAGCACGAGGCAGTTGAGCTGCGCGACGGCGACAAGAGCCACTACCTCGGCAAGGGGGTGCTGCAGGCAGTGGAGAATGTCGAGAGCATTCTCGCGCCGGAGCTGACAGGCATGGATGCGACCAACCAGCGCCTGCTGGACGCAACCATGATCGCCATTGACGGGACGTCAAACAAGAGCCGCCTGGGTGCGAACGCGATTCTGGCCGTTTCGATGGCTGCGGCGCGGGCCTCGTCGGTGGCCCTGAATATGCCGCTCTACCGGTACCTGGGGGGCGTGAATGCGTCTGTGCTGCCCACCCCGATGATGAACATCCTCAACGGAGGCGCGCATGCGGACAACAACGTGGACTTTCAGGAGTTCATGGTGATGCCAGTAGGCGCGGAGCGCTTTTCCGAGGCGCTGCGCTGGGGGGCTGAGGTCTTTCACACCCTCAAGGGCGTGCTCAAGAAAAAGGGTTACAGCACCTCGGTTGGCGATGAGGGAGGTTTCGCGCCTTCGCTGAAGTCGAATGAGGAAGCCATCGAGCTGATCCTCGAGTCGATCGAACTCGCCGGCTACAAGGCTGGCGAAGAGATTGCGATCGCCCTTGACCCGGCTGCGAGCGAATTTTACGACAAGGATACGGGCCGCTACGTATTCAAGAAGTCCGATCGCCGCGAGCTGTCTTCTGAAGAGATGTCCCGCTACTGGGAGCACTGGACCCGGCAGTATCCGATCCTCTCGCTTGAAGATGGGCTGGCCGAGAATGACTGGGAGGGCTGGAAGTATCTCAGCGAGTTGATCGGGGATCATATCCAACTGGTGGGCGACGATCTGTTTGTCACCAACACGGAACGCCTGCAGCGGGGCATCGACGAAGGCGTCGCGAACTCCATCCTGATCAAGGTCAACCAGATCGGGACGGTGTCAGAAACCTGCGAGGCGATAGAGCTGGGACGGCGCTACGGATATACCTCGATCATCTCGCATCGCTCGGGCGAAACCGAGGATACCTTCATCGCAGACCTGGCGGTAGGCACGGGTGCGGGCCAGATCAAGACGGGCTCGGCCTCGCGCACGGATCGCATTGCAAAGTACAACCAGCTGCTGCGCATCGAAGAAGAGCTGGGACAGACGGCCGAGTTTCTCGGCCTGGAAGCAATCAACTGCGGCGACTGAGCGCCAGGCGGGTCGTCGATCGCGCATAAGTCAGAGATGCGAACATATTCGTACTTAGGAGAAATCGTTGCGTAAAGCACTTATCGGTCTTACCCCGCTCATCTTCTCGCTCGCTGCCTGCAGCCAGAGCACGCCCAAGCCCGCAGCACCTGCCGCAACCCCGGCCCCCGCGACGGCAACCGGCGCGCCGCAGAAGGCGGGCATGGCATCCACGAGCGAGATCGCGCCCCCGGCCAACCCGATCACCGATCCCCAGGTGCACGAGTTGATGGGGCTTACCGGCACCGACAAGCTCAAGGAGCAGCTGACGGAGTACATCATGCGGAACTTCCAGCAGGCGCCGTTCATGCCCAAGGATGTGATCGATGATATGCATACGAGCCTGGAGAAGACCGATGTCGACAGCGCCGCCGCGGCCACTTACAAGAAGTATCTTTCCACCGACGACGCGGCCAACATCATCGCCTTCTACAAGACGCCGGCCGGCAAGGATCTCATCAAGGCGACGCCCCAGATCATGAGTGAAGTGCAGCGGAACGCGATGCAGACAGGCCAGCAGGTTGCCCGGGCGGTAATCGAGCGGCACCGGCCCGAGATCGAGGCCGCGCAGAAGGCCTACCAGGCGCAGCACGCGCCGCCCACGCTGGCTGCGCCCACGCCTGCTGCTCCGGGAGCCAAGGCACCTGCGCCGTCCGCCCCCGCAACGCCGGCGACGACGCCCAAGCCAACCACGCCCCAGGGCTAAGTGGGCTGACGTCCGGCCGGGGCGCAACCAGCCCCGGCTTTGCTGTTTCTATGCATCGCAGTGTAAGCAGCGCGGCGCGAGCGCTCCAGGAGCACAGCATGTCGGCCCAACGTCGGCCTCTCGTTCTTGCCATCCTCGACGGCTGGGGCATCCGCGCCCAGCGCGAGGCCAACGCCATTGCCCAGGCACGCAAGCCGGTCTATGACAAGCTGCTCGCCGAGTATCCGCACACGCTGCTGCACGCTTCGGATCACTTTGTCGGCTTGCCCGACGGGCAGATGGGCAACAGCGAAGTAGGACACCTCAATATCGGCGCCGGGCGCGTGGTCGAGATGGATCTCACGCGTATCGATGTGCTCGTCGCCAAGGATGCGCTGGGCCAGCAACCCGCCGTGGCGGCGGCGATGGAGCACGCGCGCCAGCAAGGGCGCTCGCTGCACCTGCTGGGCCTGCTCTCCGATGGCGGCGTGCACTCGCAACAGCGGCATCTCTACGCGCTGCTGCGCGCGGCGCGCGAGGCCGGGGTGGAGCGTGTGTTTGTGCATGCGTTTCTTGACGGCCGCGATACGCTGCCCACAAGCGGCGCCGAGTATCTCGAAGCTCTGCTCGCTACGATGGCAGAGTATGGCACGGGCGAGCTCGCCTCGGTCTCCGGACGCTACTATGCCATGGATCGCGATATGCGCTGGGAGCGCGAGAAGAAGACCTTTGACGCGATGGTGACAGGGGTCGCCGAGGGCGGCGCTTACACGGACGCCGTGGCCCGGGTTCGCGAGTGCTACCACAATGGCATGTCGGACGAGTTTATTGTGCCGTTTGTTCTTACCAACGCAGACGGTTCCCCGCGCGGCGTCATACGCGAAGGGGACGCGTGCTTGATGTTTAACTATCGCGCCGACCGCGCGCGGCAGATTACGCGGGTGCTCGCACGCAACAGCGGGCTGACTGCCGATGACGGACGCGAGTTGCCTTCGATCGCCGAGCAGGATGCGGCGATCCCGCGCAACACCATTCCGGCCGGCCTGCTCTATGTCACCATGACGCAGTACGACAAGAACTTCTCCCTGCCGCGCGTGCTTGAGCCGCAGTCGATGGACAACCTGCTGGCCAACCTGCTGGCACAGGCGAACCTGCGCAACCTGCGCATCGCCGAAACAGAGAAGTATGCGCACGTGACCTACTTTTTCAATGGCGGGATCGAGAAGCCTTTTCCGGGCGAGGACCGGCTCCTTGTCCCATCGCAGAAGGTTGCGACCTATGACCTGGCGCCGGAGATGAGCGCGAGCGGCATCGCGGACGCCGTGATTAAGGCGGTCGAGGATACGGCCTTTGACCTTGTGGTCGTCAATTTCGCCAACGCGGACATGGTCGCGCACTCGGGGCAGATGGAGCCCACGATCCGCGGCGTGGAGACCGTTGATACGCAGCTGGGGCGCATCTACGCGGCCCTGCGTCAGCATGGCGGCTCGATGCTCATCACCGCTGACCATGGCAATGCGGAGATGATGGTCGATCCGCTCGGCGGCGGCCCGCACACTTCGCACACAACCAACCCCGTGCCGTGCATCCTGGTCAGCGATCAGGTGGGAAAGATCACCCTCTGCGAGGGTGGCTCGCTGCGCGATCTTTCGCCGACCGTCCTCGGTCTGCTGAACATGCAACAGCCGAAAGAGATGAGTGGGCGTGATCTTCGAATTGCACTCAGTTCCTAAGGCGTAAGCATTCTCCTTACCCCTGTGCAACGCGCAATCGGCCAGAGCTTTGGCCACGCCTGCGAGCATGCCGCCCCCGGCAGCGCGCCTCCTACTGCCAGCCGCCCCCGAGTACGTTGTAGAGTTGCACCAAGCTCTGCGCCTCCTGCTGCTGCGCCGAGGCAAGCGTCAACTGCGCGGTGTAGAGGTTGGTATCGTTGGTGAGTACCTCGAGATAGCTGGTGTATCCACCCTCAAAGCGCATCCGCGCCAAGCGCACAGCGTCCCGTGCTGCAGTGGTTTCTTTCTCCTGCTCCTCGCGGTACTCGCGCGTCTTCGCATACGCTACCAGTGCGCTCGATGCATCGCTGAGCGCGCCCTTGATCGTCTTCTGATAAGTGACCAGCATCTCCTGTTGTTCGGCCTTGGCGTAGCGGTAGTTATTGGTGAGCTTGCCGCCCTCAAAGATCGGCTGCGAGAGGCTGCCGGCAACGTACCAGTAGGCGCTGCCCGCATCGACCAGATGCTTGAGCTGGCTGCTGGAAGTGCCACCGGTTCCCGAGAGCGAGAGCGCGGGAAAAAACTGGGCCTTGGCGACGCCGATGTTGGCGTTGGCCTGCATCAGGTTGGCCTCGGCCGCGCGAATATCCGGACGCCGCTCCAGCAGCTGCGAAGGAAGCCCGGCAGGAACAGATGCCGGATGCGCCTGCTCTGCAATGGAGACAGCGCTTGTTGGCGCGCCGCGCTCAATCGGGCCGGGATCGCGACCCAGCAGCAGGCTGAGCGCATTCTCCTGCGCGGCAATCTCTTGTTCAAGAAGGGGAACCTCGGCACGTGCGTTGTAAAGCAGTTCCTCCGCCTGGCGAACATCGGCGAGCGTATCCCTGCCGCCCTCTTCAAGCGTTTGCGTGAGCTTGAGAGACTGCTCGCGCGCTGTAATTGTGTCCCGCGTGATGGCCATCTCGGCGTCATAGGTGCGCAGCTGCAGATACCCTGTGGCCACGTCCATCACCACGGTTGCACGCGCGGTTTGGCGGCCCCACTCGGTCGAGAGCAGCTGCGCACGCGCCGCCTCGGTCGAGCGTCGATACTGGCCCCAAAAGTCCAGGTTCCACGCGGCCGAACTGGTCAGCCCGCCGGAATAGTAGTGGGTCGGCGTGTCGCTCTTGCTGGTGCTTCCGTTCCCAGACGAGCCGTTGTTGCTGTTGGTCAAACTGTTCAGCAGGCTGCCAGGAATGCCCAGTGCGGTGTAACTTGCGCCGGCGCTGAGCGTGGGCAGCTCGCCTGCGCGGGTGATGCCGACCTGCGCCTCCTGCTCAAGGACGCGCTTGGCCGCAATCTGCACGTCGTAATTGTTTTTCAGCGCCTCTTCGATCAACTTCTGCAGCACAGGATCGCTGAAGACCGAGGCCCACTGCTTGTCGCCCAGCGATTCTGTAACCGTGTCCGGCGCAATATCGGGCGCCGCGCCCCCGCGGAGCGCGCCCGGCGTCTGGATTACTGGGCGCTTGTAGTCAGGGCCGACCTTGCAGCCGTCCACCAGGGCAAAGGCCGCGAAGAGGGCAAAGCCCAGCAACCCGACGAGCAGAACGCGGAGCGCTCCGGTCTCTGCGCCTGCACCGGAATGCGCGCACGGGTGGTTCGCGTTCAGCAAGCGCTTCATACCAGCTCCTTGTGTGATCGAGCAGTGTCAACCCTGGGCTCGCGATCATGAGTTTCCGGCTGGCGCGCCCGCATCAGTCCACCGTCCTTATCCTTGCCGAAGCGATGCGAGATACACTCGACCACCGCGAAAGTAACCGGCACCAGGAAGATGGCGATCGTCGAAGCGGCAAGCATGCCCCCGATCACAACCGTGCCCAGGATCTGCCGGGAAGCCCCGCCCGCACCGGTTGCAATCCAGAGCGGAACGCAGCCGAGAATGAATGCAAAGGCCGTCATGATGATGGGTCGGAATCGCAGACGCGCCGCACCCATGGCCGAGTCATAGATACTCTCTCCTCGTTCGAGCTCGGCGCGTGCAAATTCAACGATCAGGATGGCATTCTTGGCAGACAAACCGATCAGCATCACCAGGCCGATTTGCGAATAGACATCGTTCTCGAGCCCACGTAAATCAAGTGCAAGGTAGGCGCCGAAGATTGCGACCGGTGTGGAGAGCAGCACGCTGAAGGGCAGAGTCCAGCTCTCGTATTGCGCCGCCAGGATGAGAAATACGAGCAGAGTCGAGAAGGCGAAGATGACCCAGGACGGGATTCCTTTCTTTGCCTGCTGCTCGGCAAAGCTCATGCCTTCGTAATCAAAGCCCATTTCCTTGGGCATGGTCTGGTGAAAAACATCTTCAAGGGCGGCCATCACCTGGCCGGAGCTGTACCCAGGCGCGCCGGAGATATTGAGCTGCGCGCCTTCGTACTCGTTGTAGCGCATCGTGAACTCTGGACCCGTGATGCGGCGAACGTTGGTGACGGCGCTGAGCGGCACCCGGTTGCCATGGGCGCTGGTCACATAGAACTGGCCGATATTGTCGATGTTGTTGCGATAGTCTCCCTCGGCCTCGACATAGGTCTGCCATTGGCGTCCGAATCGATTGAAATAATTGACCAGGTAGCCGCCCATAAACGCCTGCAGGGTGGCGTACACATCGCTTAGCTGGACCTGTTGCTGGAGTACCTTTTCCTTGTCGACATCGACGAAGAGCTGGGGAACGGCGGGGTAGTAACTGGGGATCGCCGCTGCAATTTCCGGACGCTGGTGCAGCGCGCCGAGAAATTTGCCCAGGTTCTGGCTCAGTACTTGCGGGTCGCTGCCGCCGGAGCGGTCTTCAAGCACGAAGGTGACGCCGCCCGAGCTGCCGACACCGGGGATCGCCGGTGGAGGAAATGCAAAGGCCAGGCCTTGCTTGACGCTGCCCAACTGGCGCTGCAGGTTCGCCGTGATGGCCGCGAACTGCTGATCGCGCGACTTGCGGGCGTCCCAATCCTTGAGCGTCACGAAAAAGAAAGAGTTATAGGTGCTCTGCGTAAAGCTAAGCAGGCTGAAGCCAACCACCGAGGTTACGCCATCCACGCCCGGAACCCGGTGCAGGGCTTCTTCCACGGAGGCGGCGGCCTCGGTGGAGCGCTGCAGAGACGCGCTCTGCGGCAGTTGCAGCGCAACAAAGGCGTAGCCCTGATCCTCAGTCGGCAGAAAGCCGCCTGGCAATCGCAAGCCCAGCAGCACGGCAACGAGGGCGACGATGGCCAGAAAGACCAGCGCGACACTCGACCGGCGCACAAGCAGGCCCGAGGTGCTTACGTAGCCATTGGTGGTTCGGGAAAAAACCCGGTTGAACCAGCGAAAGAACTTCTGCAGCAGACCTTTGTTCTCGGTCTTGGGTTTCAATAGCAGGGCGCACAGCGCCGGCGAAAGCGTAAGCGCGTTGAAGGCGGAGATCAGCACAGAGATCGCGATGGTGATTGCGAACTGCTGGTAGAGCCGGCCCGTGATCCCCGGGATAAAGGCGGTCGGAATAAAGACCGCCGCCAGGATCAGGGCGATCGCGATGACCGGGCTCGAGACCTGCTCCATCGCGAGGAAGGATGCGTCACGCGGCGTCATGCCTTCTTCAATGTGGTGCTCGACCGCTTCGACGACCACGATCGCGTCATCGACCACCAGGCCGATGGCCAGCACCAGGCCGAAGAGCGAAAGCGTGTTGATCGAGAAGCCGAGCAGGGGAAAGACGGCGAAGGTGCCGATCAAGGAGACCGGCACGGCGAGCAGCGGAATAAGCGTCGCGCGCCAGCCCTGGAGAAAGACGTAGACCACCAGGATGACCAGCACGAGCGCGATGCCGAGGGTGATCAGGATCTCATGAATGCCGGCAGTGACCGCCAGGGTCGTGTCCAGCACCACCTTGTGGCTCATGTCGGCCGGGAACTTGTCGTCCAGCTCTTCCAGGCGGGCGCGGACGTTCTTGGCCGTCTTAACGGCATTTGAGCCCGGCAGCTGGTAGATGGCCAGGATCGCCGAAGGCTTGCCGTTGTAGCGCCCGGTCAGATTATAGGTCTGTGCGCCGAGCTCGATCCGGGCCACATCGCGCAGGTGCAGTATCGATCCGTCCGGGCGCGAGGCAAGGACGATATTGCCAAACTCTTCAGGCGTGACGAGGCGGCCCTGGGTGCGAACGGTGTAGGTAAACTCCTGTCCGCTCGGCACCGGCTCGCCGCCCACCTGGCCTGCGGGGTTCACATTGTTTTGTGTCAGCAGCGCCTGGTTGATCTGGGCCACGGTCACGTTGAGCTTGGCCAGCTGGTCCGGCTTGACCCACATGCGCATCGCATATTGGCCGGCGCCGAAGACCTGCACACGCGCTACACCCGAGACCCGCGTAATCTCATCGACCAGGTTGATATAGGCGTAGTTGGCCAGGTAGATATTGTCATAGGTGGACTTGGGTGAGCTGAGCGCGATCAGCATGAGCGGGGAACTGAGCGACTTCTGCACGGTGATGCCGGCCGTTGTCACCTGCGAGGGCAGCTGCGAGACCGCTTGCTGCTCGCGCAACTGCGCCAGCACCTGATCGATATTGGGATCGGTCTTGATGTCGTAGTCGACCGTGAGCTGCATCACGCCGTTCGAGGCGCTGGTCGAGTACATGTAGTTCATGTTGTCGACGCCGTTCATCTGCTCTTCGATCGGCGTGGCGACCGCTTGTTCGAGCGTCTTGGCATCGGCGCCCGGGTAGGTGGCCTGGACCAGGATCTCCGGAGGCGCGATGTTGGGGAACTGCGCCGTCGGCAGGCTGAGCATGGAGATCAGACCCACGATCACGATCAGGATCGAGATGACGATGGCGACGATGGGCCGCCGGATAAAGAACTTCGACATGGATTACCGGCCTTTCTCTGCGGAGGCGACCGTGGGCCTGGCCGAGGCGTCGCCCCCGCCGGGCTGGCCCGCATTTCGCGCAGGTGCGGGGCTCACGGGCGCGCCGTCCTGCAGTTTGTCCAGGCCCTCGGTAACGATCTGTTCGCCGCCCTTGAGGCCGCTGGCGATCACGATCTCAGAGCCGACCTGCGGCCCCGGCACCACGGGGACCATCTTCACCCGGTCGCCCGGCTCGACAACCGCTACCTGGAAGGCGCCCTGGACCTCCGCCATAGCGCGCTGCGGGATCAGGATCGCGTCACGCTTCACGTCGGTCTCCGCCTTGACCCGGGCAAACTGCCCGGGGCGCAGCAGGTTGCCGGGGTTAGGAAAGGTGGCCGCGATCCGCAGGCTGCCGGTCTCAGCGGTCACGGCGCGATCGACAAACATGATCGTGCCCGGATGAGGGTAGGTTTCGCCGTTGGCCAGCGTCAGGGAGAGGGGAATCGCGTTGCCGCTCGAGAGCAGGTCCTTGCGCCCCTGGGCGCGGACCCGATTCGAGAGCGCGAGGTACTCCTGTTCGGAGATGGAGAAGTAGACCTTGATGGGGGAAACCTGGGAGACGGTCGTCAACACGGAAGAGGTGCTGACCAGGTTGCCGACCTGCAGCAGAGCCTGCCCGGCGACGCCGCTGATCAGCGAGCGAACCTTGGTGAAGCCGAGGTTCAGCTCGGCTGCGCGCACCTGCGCCTCGGCGGAGCGTACCTGCGCCTCGGCGGAGGCAACAGCGGCCTCGTCCGCGCGCAGCGACTGGGTATCGTTGTCAAGCGTGCTCTGGGCGATGGCGTGCGCCTGGGCGAGCGGCGTGTCGCGCTTGACGTTGATCTGCTGCAGCTCAAGCTGGGCCTGGCCCTGGGCAACGGCGGCCTGGGCCTGTCCGACGGCAGCCTTGGCCTGGTCAAGGGTCGCCTGGAAGGGGCGGGGATCGATCTCGAAGAGCACCTGCCCCTTGCTGACCACCGAGCCTTCCTTGTAGGTCTGGCTGACCAGGTAGCCGGAGACCTGGGGCTGAATCTGTGCGTCGACGAAGCCATCGGTCTGCGCGACCCAGTCACCGAACAGCGGCACGCTCTCTACCCGCGCGGTCGTGGTCGCGACCGGCACAGGCCCCATCGCGCGCGGGGGCGCCGCTGGTTTGCTGCAGCCGGCCAGCAACAACAAGGCCGCGGCAGTCAGGTACTCTCTCGGTCGGGATGATTTCACGCTCACAATTCCTCCGCAGGCTGGCAGTCGCTGCTCCGGTGCATGGTCGGTGCTCACGGTCGCTACTTAAATACAGACATGTATGTATAGTATGCAGAGCGAGCTGCAACGGTCGCAATATCTTTGCCTCATCAGAGCCGCGGCTTCGGAAATCGATTCGGAAAGTTTTTTTTGAGAGGGAGCAGCGATGGGCGAGGCAGGCAACCAGAGGAAGCCGTCACGGCAGGCCGAGCGTTCGGCTGCCACCCGCAGCGCGCTGCTGATGGCGGCCGAGCAGATTTTTGCGCGCGATGGCTTCGAGGCGGCGCGCATTGGGGATATCGCCCTGGCCGCCGGGCGCAGCCGCGGCGCGTTCTATGCAAATTTCGCGAGCAAAACCGAGCTCTTTCTCGCTCTGCGGGAGCAGCTTACCCGCAAGCGGGCCCGCGAGATCCGCGAGAGCATCAAGGGCCTGCCGGATCAGCAATCGCGCGGAGAAGCGATCAAGGCCTACATGGTGCAGGAAGTGCTCGAAGAGCGGCAGTTGCTCCTCGAGATCGAATTCAAACTCTTCGCGCTGCGACGGCCGGAGATGCTCCAGGAGCTGGCCGGCAGGCACCTCGATGCAAGCACCCGGATCAACCAGGAAGAGCTGGCGCCGTCTCTGCCGGAGTGGCGGGGCGAGCCGACCATCAACCGCCGGAACACCCTGGCCATCGAAGCGATTCTGGAGGGTCTGGCCCTCAATCACCTGTTTGATCGGGCCGTGCTTACCGCAGCCGATGTCTCCCTGCTGCTGCCGGGGATGATCGACCGCATCATCTTTTCCCCCTGCGGCGGGGCGAGCCCGGGCGGGTGTCCGTAGCGTGCGCGCCCATGCCCCATGGCTGCGCAGACCCAGGGCGCGACGCCTCGCGCGCAGGCAAGAAACGAGGCCTACTTCCCGAAGGTCCTGGTCTCATGCGGGTACCAGGTGATCTGCCCGGCAACGCCGATCTCGGTGTGCTGGCCGGGAAGGTAAATGGGCGCCTTCCACTGCTCGTACTGCAGCCACCCTTTGACCTCCACGTCTTCGCCCAGCCGCTTGACCAGCTCTCCCTTGAACTGATTTTGCGTGGTGCCGCCGGGGATGAAGTCCTTGGCCGCCTTGACGCCGCGATAGGAAAGCTGCACATACTGCGCGGGCGCCAGGTGGTAGGTCAGCCACGCCTGGCCGCCCTTGTCTTCGCGGCCGATCGCGTCGCCGAACAGAAGCCCCTTGTTGGTGGTGCCTTGCTGCTGCACGCCTTCGTCGTCGAGGAACTCGCCCTGGAAGCTGCGCGCCGTGGGCGGGTCGGTCGAGGCCGCTTCGACGCGCAGGTCGAGGTGGGTCAGCCGGGGCACATGCGACAGGTAGAGGCCGGGATGGATGCCCGCACGCCGTGGCGCGCTTACGGGAAGGATGTCATCATGCGCAAGCGAGTCGGTGTAGAGCGTGAGCCAGTCGCGCACAAAGGGCAGGCGGTAGTTGAAGTCAAATGAGCTGAAGCGTGCGCCGGGATCGTTCCGGGAGTATTTCTCCGCGTAGGTCACATTCTGAACGCTGAAGAACGACTTCAGGAAGGTGTGCAGCGTAATCGGCTCATGGTCCTTGCCGCCCCAGATCACCGTGCGCTCGAAGCCGAACTCCAGGTCCCGCGTCGGCTTGAAGCTGATCTTTTCCGCATGCACCCAGGGCGAGTTGGGACTGGTATGCCCTTCCAGGGTGCCCACGCTAAAGTCGTAGCGGAAGGGGCCGGTCAGCCACGAGAGAAGGGGAACATGCAGTGGCTCGATCCGGTTGATCTCGAAGCCGTAGATGTTATCCGCATTGTTGCTCCAGGCATAGGCGCCGCCCTCGGCCGGCCCCCACCAGCGGTCGTTCTTGCCAAAGGAGATGTCATGCCCGAGCAGGTGCATAGAAGCTGTTGCCTCGAGCAGACGCAGTTGGTTGACCCCGGCAATCGGGCCCCGGGGAATGGTGTCCTGCACGGGGTTGGTGGCGACGGGGATAAAGTCGATCGCGGAAAGCGTATTTGCGAGCGTTGCGGAGTAGCCGGCCGCGCCCGGGGCGCGTTGATACTCGCCGCGCAGCGCGAGCGCAAAGCGCCCGTACTCGGCGCGTCCGCTGGCGCCGGAGCTGTTGTTCAGTCCTCCCTGGTAGGGCCGCCCGTAGTCATCGATGAGGGTCTGGCCGAGGTGCCAGCTGTCGCGCAAAGGGGTGCCGGTGATGCCGAGAAAGCGTGTGTAGACGGTATCGAGTTCCGCATGCGCACCGTCCACGTTGGCCGTATCCGGGGAGAGCTCTTTCACCAGGGCCAGGTAGATCTCCTGCGCTTCGTCGCTCGACGTTCCCCCGAAGTTTGCAATCGTCTCGCCCGTGCCTTCGAGCATGCGCAAGACGCTCAGGCGCGTCCAGGGGCGCATCCCGAGGTAGGCGGTATCCAGATAGCCCAGTCCGTAGAGGCGCCAGAGTGCGGGGTACATCCAGCTGTCCATGGGGATGGCGGCAGAGCCGAGCGAATGGCTCGATTGCTGGGGATAGTCAGGGCGGTAGGTGCGGGGCAGCTGGACCGTGTCTGCATCGGCGTGCGGGGCCGGGGGCGTCGGCGCCGCGGGAGCCTGCTGGCCGAGCCCCACCCCACTGTACAGGCTGCATGCAAGCAGCCCGGGAGAAAGGCATAGTCGCAGACACATCGCTACAGCTGACTTCACTCTCACCTCGTATTTCTTTGCCCCGCACGGGTGTGCTTGTGGCGGTTCACGGAGCGGCCGCGCACAGGGCTTCGGAGGTCCGCGGCGCCAGGGGTTCTGCCTGCCAGCCTAGTGGAAGCCTGGGTCGAAGACAAGTGTTCGCCCTCGGGGGGTTCTCGGCAAAGGCGGCCCGGGTCATGCCATCCACGTCATCCCATGGGAGGCCGCCATGCGGGATGCCGGCCTCCCTCCGGATGGACAGCGGTTCCCGGCTGCAAGATCAACCCGGCGGCCTCGGCACCCAGCCCGCGGCAACAAACTCCTTTTCGATTGCCTGCTGCAGATAGCGCTGTTGCTGGCGGTCGAAGAGCTTGCGCGCCCGCAGTGCCTGCTCCATCAGGGCCAGCGCTGTCGCGCACGCCCCGTCTTCCTCCCGGTCCTCGGCCAGCGGCCAGCTGGCACACTCAATCCATGTGGGGCCGCCGCCCGCGCGGGCTCGTGCCGCCGACTCGTAGATGACCCGGTAGAGTGCGAGCGCGTCCATACGGTCCACGGGGATGGCGGGCAGGGTCGATGGCTTTGTTCTCGGGCCTGGCCTGGCATCGCCCGGCAAAGACGGAGCAGGCGCGGCGGTGAGAAAGAGCAGCGGCAGCTCCAGGCGGGCGGCCGAGTGCGCAGCCTTGGTCCAGGCCTGCTCGCGGCTGCCGGCGCGCCTGCGCCGGGTCGGCGGGGTGCGGTCGACCAGCACCGTCAGGCTGCCGGACCGGTGCAGACGCGCGGCCATTGCCGCCCCGATCGCAAGGTTTGCCTGCTCCTCGGCGGAAGCGGGCAGCAGACCATGATCGAGATCGGCAGCCAGCGCCCATCCGGCGTGGTTCCGCTTGCGGCCACCGGACCGGGTCGAGGCTTCGCGCAGCGGACCCAGAGCCATGCCGCATAGGTACCGGGTCCCCAGATCGTCCGGCGCCAGGCCCAGGGTGTCGCCTTCGACCAGGTTTTCTGACAAGGCCGCGGCGATGGCCGAGCCGCGGCCGGCCTGCGAGGGATGCAGCCCCGCCAGCTGGCGGCGCAAGCGGTGCTCGCCCAGCAGCCGCCGGTAGAGTCGCCAGAGCGTGGCCTCGCTCAAGGGCGAAGCTTTCTGCCGGTTCATGGTAAGCGCAGTCTCCTTGGAAGTCCCGGATTCAGGGAGGTCTCGGGTTGCGGCAAAGCGTTTGCGGCAGACAGACCCGGGAAACCTCGGTTGCGGTAGATCCCCCGGGCAAATGCGGGCCCAGGGAGATGGGGGCAAAGCGGTTCCGGCAACCTCCGCCCCGGCAAACATCCGTCCGGAGAGCCGGGTTGCGGGCCCGCCCGTCGCCTGTCCCGAGCAACCGTTTCCCGCTCGACGGGGGCCAGAGCGCAATCACCGCCGAGGAGCATTGCGCAAGTCTCGGTTTTCAACAAAAGTGTTGAAAACCCCGGCCTGGCGCGGTGGCAGGTGCCCTCAAACCCTTGCCTGGCGCAGCTTCTAGCTCTCTGCACTGGTTCTAGAGCAGGCCTTGCAAGCTTTTTTTACAAGCCGCGCCGGCCAGCCATAGAAGCAAGCGCAGCCGGCCCGGCTTTCCCTCTTAGGTAGAGTAGGCAGCGTTGATGTGCACATACTCGGCCGTCAGGTCAGTGGTCCAGAAGCGGCAGCTGCCCGGGCCGAGGCCGAGCGCGACACGGATGGTGACCTCGCGTTCGAGCAGCAGCGCGTGCGCCGCGCGTTCATCATAAACGGGCGAGCGGCCTCCGGCAGTGCAGATCGGCAGCTCCCCGAACCAGATGTCGATGCGGTCCGGATCAATGGCTACCCCCGAGTAGCCGATGGCCGCGACCAGGCGCCCCCAGTTCGGATCGTTGCCGGCCCAGGCGGTCTTGACCAGCGGCGAATGCGCGATCGATTTCGCGACGCGCAGAGCGTCGGCATCGCTCGGGGCGCCTTCGATCTCGAGCGTGACCACGTGGGTGACGCCTTCGCCATCATCGACGATCTGCCTGGCAAGCGAGGTACAGACCTCGGTGAGCGCGTGGGCGAAGGCTTGGTCTCCGGCCTCGACAGCGACCTCGCTCGCCCCGGAGGCGAGCAGCAGCACCGTATCGTTGGTCGAGGTATCGCCGTCAATCGAGATGCGATTGAAGCTCAACTCGCCCGCCCCACCCAACAGGGTCGCCAGATCGGCTGGATGGATCAGGGCATCGGTAAGCAGGTAGACCAGCATGGTGGCGTGCGGCACCAGCTGCGGATGGATCATGCCGGCTCCCTTGCAGGCGCCGACGATGCGGACCGGCTTGCCGTGGATCTCGGCCGTCCTCCAGGCGAGCTTGGCCCGGGTGTCGGTGGTCAGGATGGCGCCGGCAAAGGCGGCAAAGTCCTCCGCGGTTGCGCCGAGAGCGGCCTCGACGGCGGGGAGCGCGGCCATCAGTTTTTCGCCTGGCAACGGCACGCCGATGATGCCGGTCGAGGAGGGAAAGACCTCCACCGGCGCGCAGGCAAACTGCGCCCCGGCTGCTGCGCACACCTGTTCGCAGGTGGCCAGCCCGGCGGCGCCCGTGGCGCAGTTGGCGTTGCCGCTGTTGACCACGACCGCGCGCACCCGGCCCTGGCTCGCCACCAGGTGCGCCCGACCCACCGAGACAGGCGCAGCGGCGACGCGATTGGCAGTAAACAGCGCGGCAGCGCTTGCAGCAGCGTCTGCCACGATGCAGGCCAGGTCCGGCTTGCCGCTGGGCTTGATGCCCGCGCGCACAGCGGCAAAGCGAAAGCCTGCGGGCAGGGCAGAAGAGGGAAGCGAAGTACTCATCTTCGTATGGTCGCACCCCGGCTGCACTCTGGCTACCGCCGACGACTGGCGAGAAGCGCGGCCGGTGCGGGTTGGCGCGGACGCTGAGGACGCTCAGAAAGATGTGTGCCCGCGTACCCCGGGCAGGCTCGATGCGACCGGCCCGGTCTGGTATCGGAGAGCCTGCTGCCCGATGGCGCGCGTTTGGATCCCAAAGCAGGCAGAGGAGTCCAGGGTCGCGAGCAGCATCCCGAGTGCCGCGAAGCGGATCGCCGCTGTGGCTTCGACCCGGCGCGGGTGATCTTCCACCCAGCGGCTGAGGTTGCGCGCGTGGACCGCAAGCTCGAGCCCCGCCAGCACGAAGGCACAAGCAGCCAGGCGAGGGCTTGCACTCCGCCGAAGACAAGGTTGGTCGACACGATCGCGCAGGCAAGCGCATCTGGTTGCGGGCGCAAGGCACACGTGCGGGGGAGGGAAAGCAGGCCGGCTCTGGGGCTCGTTCAGGGCATGAGCTGGTCGTAGTCAGCCAGGGCGAAGCCCTGGTGACCAGGCAGAGTTGCGCTCAATGCTGCCCGTTCGATCTCGCGCGACGCCCGCAGGCGGGTGGCTTGCGCGGCCAGCGCCGCGTCCACATAGCCGGGATGGCAGACCAGCTCCCAGGTTGCGTCAGAGTCCTGTGCGGCGCGGGAAACAGCCTCGAGGAGGCGCGTGAGGGTGGGCGCGTCGAGCGTTCCGGTGGCCAGCACGCCGATGGCTCCGGCCGTAGTCCGGAGTCCGGCCTCAGCCACCAGGCGGACAAACTCGGGCCGCAGCAGGCTGAGCATCAGGACCTCGGCACGCCGCACCGGGAGCGCCCCCGGGGTGGCGCGGAGGCTCCAGGCCGGCTCAAAAGGGTTGCGGATCGCCCTGACCCCGCACCGCAGCGCGGCGCGCAGCAGGGGCCGCAGCACGCGCGGAAACATGTGGGTGTGCTTGTGCGTATCGAGATGGGTGATGCGGAGGCCGCGCAACTGCAGCAGGCGGATCTGCGCGATGGCTTCCCGCTCGATCTCCGCCTCCGAGATCCGGCCGCGCAGCAGGTCGGCCACAAAGCCTCCCAGGGTAGGGCGAAAGGAGCCGCGGCTCGGCGTGGGCGCAAAGGTGAGCAAGGCTTCCGCGTCGCCCGCGCGGCGCGCCGGAAGGGCGGAACCGGCGGGAAGCCTGATCGCGCGGGCCAGCGAGGGAAGCTCTTCGCTTGCAAGCACCGAAGTTCCATCGACCAGCACCACGTGGCAGCCGACCGAGAGCGGACCGGCTGACCGATCCGAGGGGCTCGGCTGCCGGCGCTGGGCGGCGAGGCCTTCGATGGCATCCTCAAGGGCGGCTCCGCGAGCCATCAGCGTTGCGGAGCTCAGCGCGCCCGCCCTATGCAGCTCGAAGATGGCGCGGTTGACCCCGGCCGTGTAGCCGAAGTCGTCTGCGTTCACAATCAGCCTTGGCAATCGATCAGCCATGTCAGGCGAGTGTAGCAAGCAGAGCCGCTGGAGTCGCATGCGCGGGCCTGCCTCGGGTGCACGCCGCCGGCACCGCGAGCGACGCGCAGGGTCGCTGATGTCGTAAATAGAGACATCGAGGGGCTTGCCTCCGGCACGGCGGCTGTGCCCTTGGTAACAGGCCCGGCTTCCTCCGGGAGCCTTGCCGCGGCGAGCCGGACCGAGGCGATGCTGTTAAGATCGCCTCAGAGCACTGGAGGCCTCTCTACCTCTACTGCTGCAGCGGCGGGGCGGTTAGCTCAGCTGGTTAGAGCGCCTGCCTTACAAGCAGGATGTCGGGGGT
>CAZZYH010000039.1:0-23325 GCA_964658225.1 Vulcanimicrobiota bacterium
GCGGGCGCGGTACCAGGGGCTGCTGGGAACGCTCGTGCAAGCGCGCCTGGTCTTTGTGCCGGCTTTTCTGCTGGCGTGCCTGGCCGCGTTTGCGCTTGCGCCTTTTCTGGGGCAGGATTTCTTTCCCGATACCGACAGCGGCGAATTCATTCTGCACCTGCGCGGCAAGACCGGGCTGCGTATAGAAGAGACCGCGAAGTTATGCGACCTGGTTGAGAATCGGATTCGCGCGATTGTGCCGCCGCGGGAAATCGTCAGCATCCTTGATAACATCGGCCTGCCTTACAGCCCGATGAACACCATGCATAGTACCTCCGGGCTCGTCGGCGCCTCCGACGCAGACCTGATGGTCAGCTTGACAGAAAAGCATCATCCGACCGGCGACTATGTGCGCCGCCTGCGGGAGCTCCTGCCGCGCGAGTTTCCCGGATCGATCTTCTACTTCCTCCCGGCAGACATCACGACGCAGATTCTGAATTTCGGCCTGCCCGCGCCGATTGATGTGCAGATACAAGGCACCGATGTGCACCAGTCTAAAGAGCTGGCCGATCAGCTGATCCTGCAGATGCGCCATGTGCCGGGCCTGGTCGACCTGAGAGTGCAGCAGCCGCTCGACTATCCGACCCTCGACATCGATGTGGATCGCACGAAAGGGGTGCAGGGCGGCTACACCGCGCGGGATGTTGCGCAGAGCGTACTGAACACCCTCAGCGGCAGCTTCCAGATCACGCCCATGTTCTTTCTCAACTACAAGAACGGCGTGAATTACAACATCGTCGCCCAGACCCCGCAGTACAAGATGGGGTCGCTCGAAGAGCTCAAAAACATTCCTATCCATGCGACCACCGGCACCACGGCGACAGGTTCCTCGGGCGCCGGGTCGTCCGGCATCCTGGGCAATATTGCAACGCTGCATCGCGGCAGCGAGATGGCCGTTGTGTCGCACTACAACATCCGCCGGACGATCGATATCTACGGCGGTGTGCAGGGCCGCGACCTGGGTGCGGTAGGCGCGCAGGTGCAGCGCATCGTCGACACCAACAAGGGCAAGTATCCGCGCGGCACCTTTGTCACCGTGCGTGGACAGGTGGACACCATGCATGGCGCCTATGTCGCGCTGCTGGCGGGGCTCGGCTTTGCCATCGTGCTGGTCTACATGCTGATTGTGGTCAACTTTCAGTCCTGGCTCGATCCCTTCATCATCATCACGGCGCTGCCTGCGGCGCTGGCTGGCATCGTCTGCTTCCTCTTCGTCACCCGTACGACCCTGAGCGTGCCCGCGCTGATGGGGGCGATCATGTGCATGGGCGTAGCGACGGCGAACAGCATTCTGGTCGTCTCGTTTGCGAAGATTCGCTACGCAGAGCATGGCAATGCTGTGCGCGCGGCCATTGAGTCCGGCAGCACCCGCTTCCGGCCGGTCTGCATGACGGCGCTCGCGATGATGATCGGCATGGTGCCGATGGCCCTTGGCCTCGGCGATGGCGGCGAACAAAATGCGCCGCTCGGCCGGGCGGTCATCGGGGGTCTGCTGTTTGCGACTGTGGCTACGCTGACCTTTGTGCCTGCCGTCTTTGGCTTGCTGCATGGCGACAAGGCGGCAGGCGCGCAAGGGCGCACGCCCGCCGGCGAAGCCGTGCACGCGTGAAGCGGGAACGAGGTGCCGGCATCGTACTCCGGTGCGGCGCCTGAAGACCAGGACTAGTGAGTAAGTTGGGCGGAGAGTATGGAACCTTTAAAGGACATCGGCATCTCGCATCAGCCGCAAACCGCACCGGGTGCGGGACACGTTCCGGGTACGCAGGAGCGGAGGCGCAGAACGCCGGCTGTGCTGGTTGCTGTGATCGCCTGCCTGGCCGTGGCGTTGCTTATCTACAGCGGCATCCATGCGCGGTCTGAAGCCGAGAGCACGCTCAGACACTCCACCGAAGCGGCGGCCACGCCGACGGTGCGCGTGACGCACCCGGCGGGCGGCGGGGCGGCGGGCGAGGTGACCCTGCCGGCCAATGTAGAAGCCTATGTCGACACGCCCATCTATGCGCGCACCAGCGGCTACCTGCGCCACTGGTATGCCGATATCGGCGCGCATGTAAAGCAGGGGCAACTGCTCGCCGTCATTGAAACACCAGAGCTCGACCAGCAGGTCGTGCAGGCCCAGGCCGATGTCAAGACTGCCCAGTCCAACCTGCAGCTGGCACAGACAACGGCTGTCCGGTGGGAAAAGCTGCTGGCCAAGAATGCAGTCTCCAAGCAGGAGGCGGACCAGGTGAAAAGCGACCTGGCTGCACGTCAATCGACGCTGGCCTCGCAGCAGGCGAACTTGGCTCGTCTGGAGCAAATGCAGAGTTTCGAGAGAATTTACGCTCCGTTCGACGGTGTGATCACCGTGCGCAACGTCGATACGGGCGCTTTGATCAGTGCCGGCGACAACACGATGCCCAAGGAGTTGTTTCACCTGGCCGCCGTGCGGAAGCTGCGCGTATTTGTGCCGGTGCCTGAGATCTATGAAAGTGCGGTGCGCGACGGGGAGCGGGTAACGCTAACCTCCGACGCTTTTCCGAATGAAAAGTTTCTGGGTACGCTTGTGCGCAGTTCGCACGCGATCGATCCAAGCTCCCGCACCGTCAATGTTGAGGTGGACGTTGAGAATGCAACCGGCAAGCTGCTGCCTGGCGCGTACGCGTTTGTGCACCTGGGCTTACCGGCTGAGGCGCGTGCGCTCACCATCCCTTCGAACACGCTGCTCTTTCGCAGTGAGGGTTTGCGCGTGGGCGTTGTCGAGAAGGGGCGCGTGCAGCTGAGGCCAATCACGATCGGGCATGATTTCGGCGCGACGGTAGAGGTACTCTCCGGTATTCGCTCGGTCGACCAGGTGATCCTCGATCCTTCCGATTCGCTGGAAAGCGGAGATGCCGTCCAGCTCGCCTCGCAGCAGACCCCGGCAGGCAAGGGAGCAGGGCAGTGAGCGGCATGCGGATTTGTCTTGCAGCCGCGCTCGTGCTGAGCGCAAGCGGATGCATGGTAGGTCCGCAGTATGCGCGGCCTACTGCGCCGCTCCCCCCTGGCCTCGATACGTTTAAGGAAGCTCCATCCACAGACAACGGGTGGAAGGCGGGTCGGCCGAGGGATAGCGCCGTCAAAGGCGCGTGGTGGCAGGAGTTCAACGATCCACAGCTCAATGCATTGGAAGCTCAGGTGGATTCTGCCAACCAGACTCTC
Source organism: Vulcanimicrobiota bacterium (assembly GCA_964658225.1). Taxonomy (GTDB): domain Bacteria; phylum Acidobacteriota; class Terriglobia; order Terriglobales; family Acidobacteriaceae; genus EB88. Next base: position 3,220 of record CAZZYH010000039.1, read on the forward strand.
AGAGCAGCCGAGGCGAACTTTCGTGCGGCGCGCGCGCAGATTGCCTACAACAAGGCCAACCTTGCCCCGACCATCAGCGTAGGACCGGGGGCGGGAGCTATCCGCGAGTCGGCCAATCAGCCTTACTTCACCACGGCCAACGCCAACAATGGGGAGGGCAATTTCACGCTTCCCTTTGATCTGAGTTATGAAGTGGACCTGTGGGGCCGCATTCGCAGGCAGGTCAATGCTGCGCGCGAGAGCGCTCAGGCGACTGCGGCTGATCTAGAAAATGCGCGGCTGAGTCTGCATGCCGAGCTCGCCCTGGATTATTTCGAGGTGCGGAGCGACGATGCGCAGCTCAAGCTTGTCAACGATACGATCGCCGCCTACCAGCGCGCATTCGACCTGACCAGCGATCGCTACGAAGGTGGCGCGGCGCCGCAGTCCGATGTTGCCCAGGCCCGCACTCAACTGGACGCGGCACGCGTGATCGCCACCGATCTCAACATCGCCCGGGCCGAGTATGAACACGCCATCGCAGTGCTGGTCGGGGAGCCGCCGGCTGCGTTGACGCTCGCGCCCCTGCCGCTCAATCAGCATCCTCCGGAACTGCCGCAGGTGCCAGGCGTGCTGCCCTCGGAGTTACTCGAGCGACGGCCCGATATTGCGGCCGACGAGCGCCGGATGGCCTCGGCCAACGAGCAGATCGGGATCGCGCAGGCTGCCTACTACCCCACGCTCGCCCTCAGTGCGCAAGCTGGTTTCGTGGGCACCTCTGTGCTGAACTGGTTTACTTGGCCGAGCCGCTTTTGGGCCGTCGGCCCCACCTTCAACGAAACGATCTTTGACGCGGGACGGCGCCGGGCGGTGACCCGGTCTGCGACAGCCAATTACGACGCGACGATTGCGAATTATCGGCAGACGACCTTGAATGCCTTCCAGCAGGTCGAGGATAATCTCGCCGCCTTGCGGGTGCTCGCAACCGAGGCCGAGCAGCAGCACGCGGCAACTGCCTCGGCAGAGCAGTCCCTGGACCTGTTCAACACACGTTACGAGGGTGGCGTCGACACCTACCTGCAGGTCATCACCTGGCAGACCGCTGCACTGAACAACGAGCGCAATGACATCGACATCTTGCGGCGACGCCTGGAGGCGAACGTGCTGCTGTTCAAGGCTCTGGGTGGCGGGTGGACGATGGCCCAGTTGCCCAAGGTATGAGTCGCGTCCGCGCCGGCGGAGCACCTTGGTACTCTGCTCACCTGAGGCTGGCTTGCACTAGACTGGCGGAGATCGAGTAGAGGTCTCCTTTTGTCGACGAATCGGCCGGATTGCCATCAACCAAGCGCACACCGCTTCGAGGCAATTCTCGCGGCTATCAATGCGGAACAGTCCCGGGCCCGGGAGCAGCGCTGGCGCGGCCTTTTCGATCAGATGGCGGGGCCGCTGGCGCGGCGCATCGTTTTGTTTGGCGCCGGGCACCTCGGGCAGATTACCCTGGCTCGCTTACGCCGAGCAGGCGTGGAACCTTGCTGCTTTTCTGATAACAAGGCGGCGCTCTGGGGCACAGACTTGCATGGTCTCAAGGTCCTGAGCCCTGCCGATGCGGTGCAGCGCTTCGGACAAGAAGCCTGCTTTGTCGTGACCATCTACAACGGCAGTGTGGCACGGTTACAGTTACAGAATGCCGGCTGCGCCTCGATTGTGCCCGCGCCGGTCATCTTCTGGAAGTATCCCGAGCAGTGCCTGCCCGACCTCGGCATCGATACTCCCCAGCAGCTGGTCGAGCAGCAAGCGCAGATACGCCAGTGCTACTCCATTCTGAGCGACGAGCCCTCGCGCCACGAACTATGCGACCAGCTGGAATGGCGCTACTGGCGCAGCCCCGAGTTCCTTCCCCTGCCGGCTGATCCGGGCGAGCTCTACTTTCCTTCCGACCTTTTTACAGAACTGGCGTCGGAGGTATTCGTCGACGGCGGCGCCTTTGACGGGGACAGTGTGCGCAGCTTTCTGCGCCGAGCAAAGAGCTTTCAGCACTTGTACGCGCTTGAGCCGGACCGCGATAACCTGGCCCGGCTGCGCGCCTTTATCGCGGGACTGCCGGCAGAGTTGCGCGAGCGGGTGACCGCGTGGCCTTATGCCCTGGGCGACAGGAACGACACGGTCAGCTTTGAGGAGACCCACTCCCAGGGCTCGCGGGTAAGTGCGACCGGCCAGGGAACGCTAACCGAGTTGCGAACGCTGGACGCTCTACCGTGGCAGGCAAAGCCCACTTACATCAAGCTGGACATTGAAGGTTCCGAGCCTTTCGCGCTGAGCGGCGGCCAGCAGTTGCTGCGCGGCGAGATGCCCATTCTGGCGATCTGCCTCTACCACCGATCGGAGCATCTATGGCAGATACCGAATCTGATCCACTCGCTCGCGCCCGGCTATGCGTTCTATCTGCGCAGGTATGCCGAAGATTGCTGGGAACAGGTCTGTTACGCGGTGCCACCGGCGCGAAGACGGATTCCGTAAGCGGCTGACCGACTTTTTTCTCGATGCTGCGCCGGGGCGAGCGCAGCTACCTATGCACTCCAGGGCACGCCGGGCGCGCTCAAGATCGCGACCGGGACACGTGTGTATTGCCCAAGGTGAGGCTCAGGCCCGCGGCGAGCAAGGCGAGCACGCTCATCCCGTAGAGTCCACCTGCGAAGCTGTGCGTAGCGTCGCGCAGACGTCCCGTCACAAAGGGTCCTAGAAAGCCGCCCAAGCCGCCGACGGTGGTGATGATGGCAATGCCGCCCGCCGCCGCGGTGCCTTGAAGCATGGTCGTAAGCCAGGTCCAGAAGGGCCCCTGCAGCGCGAAGACCCCGATGGCCGCAACCGAAAAGGCAATCAGCACCATGGCGGTGCTTTGCGCATGCGCGACCCAGGCAAAGCCTCCGGCCGAGAGCAGCAGGCACCCGGCCACGTGCCAGCGCCGATCGTTCAGCTTGTCCGAGCTCCAGCCGAGGATCGCCATGGCGATCGCCGTCGCCACATAGGGCAGTGTCGCATAGCGTGCGATCAGGCTCGCATCGCCCGCCTGGAGCGCGCCTTGATTGCCGCCATGGCGGCCGGAGAGAATCAGCGGCATCCACAAATTGACCGTGTAGACGCATACCTGGCTTACGAAGAAGATGCCGGCCAGCACCCAGAGCGCCGGCAGTTTCACCGCGTCCAGAAAGTTATGCCGGCCGGTGCTGCCGGCAAGCTCGCGGTCGCGTTGAAGCTCTTCTTCCAGCCACGCGCGTTCTTGCGGCTCGAGCCACTTCGCCTGGCCGGGATGGTCCTTGAGCAACAGCAGGACGGAGATGCCGGCCACAATTGTCGGCAGGCCTTCTGAGAGGAAGAGCCACTGCCAGCCATGCAGGCCGCCCCGTCCGTCGAGCTTGAGCAGGGCGCTGGAGAGCGGCGCGCCGACCACGCCCGCAATCGCGGTTGCGGTCATAAACCGGGCCACCGAACGTGCGCGCTCGCGCGACGGGAACCAGTAGGTCAGGTAGAGGATCATGCCGGGGAAAAATCCTGCCTCGCTTACTCCCAGTAGAAAGCGCAATCCGTAGAAGGACCATGGCGCATGCACAAACATCATGCATGTGGAGATCACACCCCAGGTGATCATGATACGGGCGATCCAGACCCGGGGGCCTACTCGGGACAGGATCAGGTTGCTCGGCAGGTCAAAGAGCGCCGACCCCAGAAAAAAGATGCCGGCTCCGGTGCCGTAGACGGTATCGCTGAAGTGCAGCTGCTGCTTCATCTGGACTGCGGCAAAGCCCACGTTCACCCGGTCCAGGTAGGCCAGGATGTAGAGCAGAAACATGTACGGGATCAGCCGCCAGCTGATCCTCGCGTAGAGCGCGGGACCATCGATGGGATAGCCCGGCGGTGCCTTCGGTTCGTCAGCGACGGCGACGGTAGACAATTCTGGCATGCTTTTACTGTATTGCCTTGCGGGGGAGACCATCCGCAGGATTGCAAAGGCATTGTTACCCGAAGAACAGACTTTCCGGCCTCCGACAGTGTACCCGAGCCGGTTTTCCGGGTTGCCAAACCGGCCCCTGCTGCCGGCGACACGCTTAAGCTAGAGAGGATGACGACCGCACTCCCCCTAAGCCGAGGCATCCACGCTACCGAGCTGATCCTGCTGGTGCTGGTCGCCTTCATGGCGATGCTCACGGCGCTCGCGCAGCGGCTCAAGGTGCCGTATCCAATCCTGCTGGTGCTGGGCGGTCTGGCGCTCAGCCTGGTGCCGATCTTTCCCGATATTGAGCTCAATCCGAACTTCATCTTCCTGGTCGTCCTGCCGCCGCTGCTCTACGCGAGCGCGCTGCAAACCTCCTGGCGAGAGTTCCGGGACAACATCGTCACGATCCTTCTGCTGGCTTTCGGGCTGGTGGGCTTTACGGTGGTCGGGGTAGCCGTCGCCGCGCACCTGCTTCTGCCCGGCTTTGACCTGGCCACCGGAGCCGTACTGGGCGCGGTCGTAAGCGCGACCGACACGATTGCCGCCTCCTCGATCGGGCGGCGCGTGGGTCTGCCGCGTGAGCTGCTGGAGATCATTGAAGGCGAGAGCATGGTCAACGACGCGGCTGCGCTGGTCGCGCTGCAGTTCGCGCTCACCATTGTCGTCTCGGGCAGCGTCCCCTCGTTCCTCAGCGGGGCCGGTGAGCTGCTGCTGCTGGTGCTGGGCGGCGTTGCCGCGGGGCTGTTCGTGGGCAAGATCGTCTCCCTGCTGCAGCGGCCGGTGCGCGGCTCGGCTGAGCAGACGCTGGTCTCCCTCGCCACCCCCTATGTCGCCTACCTGCTGGCCGAGAGCATGCATGCCTCGGGCGTGCTGGCTACCGTGTGCTGCGGGCTCTATGTCGGGCGCAAAAGCTCCGAGGCGTTCACCTCGGAGGCGCGGCTGGACGCGCAGGCAGTCTGGAACACGGTCGAGTTCATCCTGAACGGGTTTGTCTTCATGCTGATCGGTCTCCAGCTGCCCAAGGTGCTGGACCTCATGCGGCCGCTGGACTGGCCGCACCTGCTGGCAGGCAGCGCGTTCATCAGCCTGCTGCTGCTCGGTCTCCGCATGGCCTGGATCTACCCGGTTGCCCACCTGGCTCGCCTGGTGCGCCGGCGCCTGCTGCGCCAGCATCACGCCATGGAGGTCAACCATCGCCGCGCGTTTGTGGTGGGCTGGGCCGGGATGCGCGGCGTGCTGACGCTGGCTGCGGCGCTTTCCCTGCCCGAGTCCATCGATACGGGAGCAGTTTTCCCTCATCGCGATGCGATCATCTTTCTGGCGTTTGCCGCCATCCTGGTGAGCCTGACCGGGCAGGGGCTCACGCTGCCCTGGATCATCCGCAAGCTTGGGGTATGCGCCTCGTCCGGCATGCTGGAGGAAGAGCGCCGCGCGCGCCGCACCTTGATCAAGGCCGCGCTCAAGATGCTCGAAGACCTGCGCCAGGACACGACCGACCAGGCCGAGGTAACCACCGAGCTGATCGAGCGCTACTATCGCCAGCGGCTCGAAGGGTTGCAGGAAGAGGCCCGCGGGGGCGATGCGCGCGAGCAGATGCGACTCTACGGGCAGCTCACCGGCAAACTGCGCAGTGTGGAACGGGCCGAGCTGCTGCGGCTGCAGGATGAGGGTAAGATCGGCGGCGAGACGCTGCGCAAGCTGGAGCGGGAGCTGGACCTGCTCGATCTGCGCTGGCCTTCGGCTTGAGGTGTACTGCGCGTTCTCCCAACATCGCCACCCTGAGCGAAATCAGCGGGACAGCGTTTTGCAAATTGGGCCCTGCGTGCAGGGTGCCAGGCGTGTGTGCGGAATATTTGCCCCGAAGCCATGAGAACAGAGACCCGGGCGCCCCATCGCCGCGCCTTTGAGGGGAGATCACCAGCTGCCGCGCTCTCCGAAGACATCAATGACGCTGGCCAGGCGCTCGCAGCCATGAGCCCAGTTCCTCTGCAGGGCGCGCTCCAACTGGTCGGCGTCGCCCGCACCTACCGCGCGGATGATCGCCTCATGCTCAACGACCGATAGGTGCAGGTCGTGCAGAATGGAGCTGGCGTAGAGCCGCCAGTAGCGCTCTGCCTGCGGCTCGATGGCGGTGTGCAGCACCTTGAGCCGGGGCCCGGCACCGGCATCGATGATCTCGGAGTGGAAGTGGTGGTCGAGCTCGAAGATGGAACCTGCGCCGGTTGTCGTCTTGGAGACTTCGCCCAGCTGCTGGTTGAGCGCTTTGAGCTTCTCCGCCAGCGCCGTCCGTTGCGCCTTGGGCAGAGCGGCGATGTTGCGCCCGGCCAGGCCTTCTACGTGGCCAATGATGCTGTACAGCTCGCCTGCATCTTCCTTGGTGAGCGGCGAGACGACGATGCGGCTCTTGTTCGCCGAGCGATGCTCATGTACGTAGCCGTCGCGCTGCAGCCAGTGCAGGGCGGCGCGCACCGGCGTGCGGCTGATGTTGAGCCGCTCGGCCAGGTCGCCCTCGACGACCCAGGTGCCGGGCGAGAGACGCCCCTGCACGATCAGTTCGCGAATCTGCCGGAACGCGGTGAGCACGCTGGTGCCGTGTTCCGGCTTGGCGACGCGCCCGTTCTTGGCTTTCTCTTCGAGCTTTCCCGCGGCAGGTGTCATGGGTCTCGCTTGGCGCGTGGTGCCCTTTTTCCAAGGGCAACTTAGCATATCGTGCTTCGGCGCCTGCAAGAGGTTACCAAGGCGTCATCGCGTCGGAACACCATCCAGCCAGCGAGCGATGCCGAGAGGATTGGCGGTCTGGAGCGCGGGCGGAAGCAGGGTTTCAGGAAAGTCCTGGTAGCAGACAGGCCGCAGAAAGCGCTCGATCGCGCGCGCGCCGACCGAGGTCGACCGGCTCTCGGTGGTCGCCGGAAAGGGACCTCCGTGCACCATGGCATGGCCCACCTCGACTCCGGTCGGATAGCCGTTTACCAGCAGTCGCCCGGCCTTGCGCTCGAGTATCGGTACGAGCAGCCGGGCGTGGCTTATGTCCTGGGACTCAGCCTGGTCTGCGTCCAGGAAGATCCCGCAGGTAAGCTGGCCCTCGAGGTTTGTGGCGATGCGTAGCATCTGGTCCAGGCCGCTGCAGGCCACCAGCAGTGTCGCGGGCCCGAAGAGTTCCTCGGCAAGCGCGGGAGTGGCCAGGAAGTTCTCCCCCGTGGTGCGGAAGAGCGCCGGCTGGCCGACAGCCGCGCCGGCAGGGCCCTCCGGCAGCCGACCCCCTGCAAGCAGATCTACCTGGGCGGCCAGACGTGCGCGGCCCTGCGCATAGGCATCGGCGATGCCGGCGTTGAGCATGGTGGCCGCCGCCTTGCCTGCGACCGCCTCTGCCGCGGCCTGTGCGCATCGCTCGAAGGCCGGGCCATCCACGCCGAAGACCAGCCCGGGATTGGTGCAGAACTGGCCAACCCCAAGCGTCACCGACTCGACCAGACCCAGCCCGATCGCCTCTGCCCGCGCCTCGAGCGCACCCGGCAGCAGAAAGAGCGGATTGACGGAGCTCATCTCCGCAAACACAGGAATCGGCTGCGCGCGCGCCGCGGCCAGCTTTGCCAGCGCGAGGCCGCCACGCCGCGAGCCCGTGAAGCCGACCGCCTGGATCGCCGGGTGCTGCACCAGCGCTTCACCCAGCGCATGGCCCTGGCCCACCAGCAGAGAGAAGACCCCCTCGGGCAGGCCGCACTTGGCCACCGCGCTCTGGATCGCCCGGCCTGCCAGCTCCGAGGTGCCGAGGTGCGACGGGTGGGACTTCGCGATTACCGGGCACCCGGCCGCCAGAGCCGACGCGGTGTCGCCGCCGGCGACGGAAAAAGCAAGAGGGAAGTTGCTGGCGCCAAAGACCGCCACCGGTCCCAGCCCGATATTGCGCATCCGCAGGTCGACCCGGGGCAGCGGCTTGCGATCCGGCAGCGGGGCATCGAGCGTGGCCCCGATCCAATGCCCGTCCCGCACCACTCCGGCAAAGAGCCGCAACTGGCCTACGGTGCGGCCGCGTTCGCCTTCAATGCGCCCACGAGGCAGGCCCGACTCGGCCATGGCGCGGTCCACCAGTGCCTCGCCGAGAGCGAGCAACTGCTCTGCAATGGTTTCGAGAAACGTGGCCCGGTCCGCAAGGCTGGTCTCGCGAAAGCTGTCCGCTGCGGCTTCCGCCAGACGGCAGGCGATGGCAACTTCAGCCTGACCCGCCTCCGCGAAGGCCGGCTCCAGGCGTTCTCCGCTCGACGGGTTGATGGCGTAGGCACCCGCGCCCGCTCCTCGAACGGCCTGGCTGCCCAGGAGCATCTCTCCGGTTACGATCACATCTGCCCCCGCACGCACGCATTTGTTGAAGCCTTGAGGACGGCTGGCCTCTCCCGGATTGTATACGGGCAATTCTGATGCCTTTGTCGAGGCTCGAAGGGCGCTGCCGCCGCGCCCCTTGGCCGCCAGTGCCCAGGATCGCATCCCATGGGTGAAGCACAGGCGAAAGCAAAGTGACCAGCCGAGCGGCCCCAGATGCTCGAGGCGTCGGGAGACCGCATGCGAAAGACAATGATTGCGAGCAATGGCTATGCACCTGCCACCGGGCAGGTTCCGTCTCAACAGTCCTGGCTCGACCTGGCCTCCCTGGCCCGCGTTGAGCTTACCTCAGAAGATGCAGACTTTCCGGTCGAGCAGGTGTTTGCCGACCAGGCAAAGCTGACCGGCGAGGCCAAAGGATGGCAGGCAGCCGAGCCGGGGCCCCAGACGCTGCGTCTTTGCTTCAACGAGCCGCAGACGATCAAGCGTGTCCAGCTAAGCTTCCGGGAGCGGGAACGGGAGCGTATGCAGGAGTTCACCCTGGACGCCCGGCTCCTCAACGGCAGCACACGGGAGATCGTGCGGCAGCAGTGGAACTTCAGCCCCAACGGTTCCACCGACCAGCATGAAAGCCACTTGGTCAATCTTGCCGACGTGGTGATATTGACGCTTTGGATCGATCCTGACCGGGGACAGAACCGGTATCCCGCCACGCTCCAGACCTTTCGGGTCGAGGGCTGAACCGGCAGAGCACCCGGATCGGCGCTCTGCCGGACCAGGCTCAGGCTGGATTGGACCAGCCCCCCACCGCGCGGGTCAGATCATTGGCCTGCTCGGGACCCCAGCTTCCAGGTTTGTAGCAATGCACCTTGGGCAGGTCCTTGAGCAGGGGATCCATCACGCGCCAGCTCTCCTCGACGTAATCCTCGCGTGCGAACCAGACCGGGTTGCCGTGCATGGCGTCTTCGAGCAACTCCTCGTAGGGCAGCACGTCATTGGATCCGGATTGCTGCGAGGCCTTGAGCTCGACCATGGAACCGCGCAGCGTATCGCCGGCCTCTTTGACCGAGCCGCCGATGGCCACCACCGGGTCCCCGCTCAGGCGAAAGCGGACATAATTCTGCGGGGTCAGCTTCTCGGAGAATACGGCCGGGGTCTGGCGAAGCTTGGCGATGATCTCTGTCGCGCTCTTGTTGAGCAGCTTGCCGGTGCGGATGAAGAAAGGCACATCGCGCCAGCGCCAGCTGTTTACATTGAGTTTGAGCGCAGCGAAGGTCTCGACGGTGGACTCCTCGGCGACGCCCGGCTCATCCAGGTATCCGTCAAACTGGCCCAGCACCACGTCGTCGGCGGTGATGGGCTTGACGCTCTTGAGCACCTTGACGCGTTCATCGCGCAGGCTCTCGACGTCCGGGCACGGCGGCGGCTCCATGGCGATGTTTGAGAGCAACTGCATCAGGTGGTTCTGCACCACGTCGCGCAGGGCGCCTACCGAGTCGTAGAAGCTGCCCCGCCCCTGGATACCGAAGCTCTCGGCCATTGTGATCTGGACACTCTCAATGTACTGGCGGTTCCAGATGGGCTCGAGAAACGAGTTGGCAAAGCGAAAGAAGATCAGGTTCTGGACCGAGTTTTTGCCCAGGTAGTGATCGATGCGAAAGATGCACTCTTCCGGGAAGACTTCGTGGATGGCATGGTTCAACGCTGCGGCCGACTCGACATTATGGCCGAAAGGCTTTTCAACCACCACTCGGGCGCCTGGCTCCGCGTTGCCCGAGGCCTTGAGCTGCTGCACCACGCGCACAAAGAGCGAAGGCGGAATCGCCAGGTAGTGCAGCGGGTATTTGGACTCGCCAAGCTGCTCACGCACCTGCTTGAACGTAGCAGCGTCGTTGTAATCCCCATCCACGTAGCGCAGTTTGTTCAGCAGGATATCGATGCCTTCAGGGTCGATCCCGCCGTGCTTCTCGATGCTGTCCCTGGCCCGCGCCTTCAGATCCTCAAGCGTCCAGCCGGCCTTGGCTACACCGACTACCGGGCCCAGCAGCTTGCCTCGCCTGGCTAAACGCTGCAGGGACGGGAAGATCTGCTTGTAGGCGAGGTCACCCGTGGCGCCAAAAAAAACCAGCGCATCCGAAACTATCTGCTCCATGAAACATCCTTTCCAGGTTCACACCGCCGCTTGGCTCATCCTAGCCCATGCTGATGATTCCATCATGATGCGCGGCGGTAAATCGCTCTGTCGCCAGTGCCGGTCGGCGAGTTCCGGTGCTGCTCTTATCTGGATGCGTTGTCGGCAGAGAGGGGTGCGTAGAACCGCTCATTCGCCCAACGATGTTGTTGCTGAAGGCACCCTGCCGGTTGCACTGCAACCTGTGCATAAACCAATGACCAACGGGTTCTTCCACAGCGAAAATGCACTTTGGCTTTGACACCGGGAGGACGCAGGCGGCATCCTAAGCGAAGAAAAGGCGAAAAAGCCGGTTGCGTCCCTAATCCCGCCCCTCGCGGAGCAGGCCGACGGGAACCACCAGGATTTCGCCCCTTCCAGGAGCCTCGTCTATGCCGTCTTTTGTTCCTGCGCTCTCAAATGATCAAGCAACCGAAGAGGGTTTTGCCACGAAGCGGACGGGTACTCATACAGCGAGGGCCGATGCGCTGCGTGCACAGATCGAGCACGCGCTCGGGTCTCCCGGGGCGTTGACGCCGGCACCGCGACTGGTTCGGGAGACGATGGCGACCGGGATTGCGGAGCTGGACGCGACTCTCGATGCGGGTCTGCCGATCGGCGCGATTACCGAGCTGGTGGGGCCGCTTTCCTCAGGCCGGACCGGCGTGGCGCTGAGCACGGTAGCCGCCGCCATGCGCGAAGGCAACCTGTGCGCCTGGGTAGATGCGAGCGACGCGTTTGATCCGGAGTCGGCCGCTGCCCATGGCGTGTGCCTGGAGCAGTTGTTGTGGGTGCGCTGCGGGGTGCAGGCGAGCCCGGGCACCCGTGTGCCGGTCACGCCTGCTGTTGCGCGAGGCCCCATGGAGAGGGCCGGCGGCAGCGCTCCCGGCCCCCAGGCGCGCGCCGGGCAGCATCCCCGCGATGAGGTGCGCGGGCTGGATACGGCCGTGGGGGAGCTGCTGCGTGACGGCTCCGGGGCGAGCCGGCGGGACCGGTCGATCGGCACGCCCGGGGCGCCGAACCGGAACCTGTCAGCCGCTACCGCTGCTCGAAACGAGGCAAATGCGCAGCAGCATCTCCGTGCGTCGCCGTCTTTTGGCCGGGTGCAACGCGAGGAGCAGGTAAGCTCGGACCGGCAGCCCAGGCGGGCGCGGGGCGGGTCTTCTGTGCCGGCACTTGCCCCTGACCAGGCCGCGCAGGCCAGCAAGATCGCACAGCGGACCCACCATGGCGCCAAGCCCTGGGCGCGGCTGGACCAGGCGCTGCGTGCGATCGACTTACTGTTGCAGGCGGGTGGCTTTCGGGTGCTGGTGCTGGATCTGGGCAGTATTGCCCCGGAGCACGCGCTGCGTATTCCCCAGGCCAGCTGGTTCCGGTTTCGTGCCGCCGCGGAGGCCAACCGGACTGTGCTGCTGGCGCTTACGCAGTCCAGCTGTGCCCGTTCGAGTGCCGGGCTGGTGGTGCATTTCAGCCCCCTCCAGGCGCTGATTGCGACGACCCCGGTGCCGACCGAGCCAGGAAAGACGATGGGGACAGGCGCGCAGCGATGGTCTTCTGCGCCGGGTTGTTCGTGGCCTGGCCACGGTGCGACCTTGGGCGGGGCAAGCGTTGTGGAACGTGCTGTGGAGCACGTTTCGAACGGCGTTCTGGAAAGCGTGTGCTACCAGGCAAAGCCTGTGCGGCAGAGGTTTACGCCGGTCGCGCAGCCGGTTGCGATCAACCACTGTGCCGGCCCGCGGCCACCCCAGGCGACCTGGCAGCGCAGCGCCTATCCGGTACGGGAGCGAGCATGAATACCTTGCCTGCAGCCATAACGCAGACCAGACACCAGCCGCTCTACGCCTGCCTGCATGCCCCGGAGTTTCCGCTGCAGGCGCTGCTGCGGCTGCGCCACAGCCTGCGCGGCACCCCGGTCGCGGTGCTCGAAGGGCATGCGCCGCTGGAGCGGGTGTGCGCGGCCAATGTGGCTGCCCGGCGCGAGGGCGTGGCCGACGGGATGACGCGGGTCGAGGCAGAGTCGTTTGCCGGCATGACCCTTCTGCGTCGCAGCCTGGGCGAGGAAGCCGAAGCCCGCGGGGTGCTGCTGGCCTGCGCCGCCAAGTACACGCCCTCGATTGAGGATGTGAGCCGCGAGTCAGCCGCGCTGTGCGTGCTCGATCTGGGCGGTACAGAAAAACTTTTTGGCGCGCCTCTGGCTCTGGCGGAGCAGCTTCGAGGGGAGCTGGCCGGCTTTGGTCTGCGCGTTTCGATTGCGCTCAGCGCAAACTTTTATGCGGCGATTGCGCAGGCTCGCTCCGGGCCGGGAATCAGGCTGATCGCCCCCGGCGAAGAGCAGCAGACGCTCGCCCCTCTGCTGCTCTCGGTTCTTCCGTTGAGCGCCGAGCAGTTGGAAACGCTGTCGCTCTGGGGCATCCGCACGCTGGGCGGCCTGGCGGCGCTGCCGGAGCGGGCGCTGGTGGCGCGCATGGGCCAGGCCGGCAAGCGGCTTCGTGCGCTCGCGCGGGGAGAGCAGCCGCATCTGTTTCAGCCAGCCTTGCCGCCTTTTGAGCTCCGCGAGAGTTACGAGTTTGACGCGCCGGTTTCGGCCATGGACTCGCTGCTGTTTGTGCTGGCGCCCATGTTGGAACAGCTGGTGCTGAGGGCGAGTGAGCGTGCGCTGTCGCTGGCTCGTTTGGACCTGCTGCTGCGTTTGGAGGTCAGTGCCGGCCAGCAGGCTGTGTATCGGCGATCGGTGCGTCCGGCGTTGCCGACCATCGATCGCAAGCTGCTGCTCAAGCTGATCCAGTTGGACCTGGACGAGCATCCGCCCGCTGCGGCGGTACTGGCGCTGGTGGTGACGGCCGAGCCGGGCGAGACGAGCAAGGTGCAGCTGGGTTTGTTCTCGCCACAGCTACCCGAGGCTTCACGGCTCGATGTAACGCTGGCGCGATTGCGCGCGCTGGTTGGGGACGCGTGTGTCGGCTCGCCCCGGCTGAAGGACACGCACGCGCCGGACAGCTTTGTGCTGCAGGGATTTGCGATAGGCCTAGCTGGTGCGCGTGCGCAGCCGACCGAAGGAGCACCGGCGTTACGCCGCGTGCGGCCGCCTATGCCGCTGGCCATGCGCGTGGCCAATGCCGCGCCTGCCTGCTTCTGGTTTGAGGCGAGCGACTACCAAGTGGTGAAGGCGATTGGCCCCTGGCGCGCGAGCGGCGAGTGGTGGAGCGCGGCGGTGTGGTCGCGCGAGCAATGGGAGCTGATTGCCGAAGCTCGCTCAAGCGCTGGTCAGAGCAGCCGGCAGGTATGCTGCCTGGTCGCGCATGATCTGCTGCAGCAGCAATGGATGATCGAGGCGATTTATGACTGAGGGATGCGTACTCGCGTGATTTGTGCAGGCGCTTTCAGGGTTCTTCTGTAGCCATAACTTGCCTTGTTGCTTGCTTGTCAACTTTTCCCGGGAGCATGTGTGGATCGCGGTGACGAAGTTTCTCAGCAAACAACCGAACGCTCCAACTTAGACGCACACGCCGCACTTCCAGCATCATCCGTAACTTATGCCCCGCATCGATGAGTAACAGCAAACAATACGTAGAACTGCATGCGACGAGCTCGTTCAGTTTCCTCGAAGGCGCGTCCAACCCTGAAAGACTGATCGATCGCGCGGGCGAACTGGGCCTGCCCTCGATTGCCATTGCGGACCGCAACGGTGTCTACGGCGCGGCCCGCTTTCACAGCCGCGCAAAATCCTCTAGCCAGGGCGCCTTGAAAAACAGGGCGAAGGTAGAAGCGCATATCGGGGCAGAGATTTCGGTTGAGCCTCTGGGTCTGCGCATCCGGCCTGCAGAGTACCTGCCACATCGTGTGCCTCAAGAGCCGGCGCGGCTGACCCTGCTCTGCGCCACCCGCACCGGATATCAGAATTTATGCCAGCTGATTACCCGCTTCAAGCTCCGTGCGCCCGATAAGCAGGAGGGCGCCGCGAGCCTGGAAGAACTGGCCCAGCATGCCGAAGGACTTGTCTGCCTGACCGGGGGTGAGGAAGGGCCGCTCGCCTCCGCGCTTGTCCGCGGCGGCGAATGCGAGGCAAGCCAGTTGCTGGAACAGTTGATCGCTCTCTATGGTCGGGGGAGTGTTTATGTTGAGCTGCAGCGCCACCACGAGCGCGCAGAACAGTGGCGCAACCAGGCGGCCGTGCGCCTGGCAGACAAGCATCGGCTGCCCATACTTGCTACCAATGGTGTGCGTTACGCGACCGCGCCGGAACGCCAGTTGCTCGATGTATTTACAGGCATTCGCCATCACGTGGAATTGGAGCAGGCAGGCAGGCTGCTGGCTCGCAACAGCGAGCGCCACCTGCGCTCGGCTGCCGAGATGCATGAACTGTTTCGCGATCTGCCCCGCGCCGTCGAGCAGACCGTGGAATTGGCCGCGCGACTTACCTTTCGGCTGGACGATCTAGGTTACAAATTTCCTGCTTATCCTGTACCGGAGGGGGAAACGATGGCCTCGTTTCTGCGCAAGCGCGTGGAAGAGGGCATCTGTGATCGTTATGCCGGCCCGCGCAACAGCAAGATCCTCGAGAAAGCCAGAGCCCAGGTAAAGACAGAGCTCAAGCTGATCGAGCAGCTGGGCTTTGAAGGCTACTTCTTGATCGTGTGGGACATTGTCTGCTTCTCTAAGAAGAACGGCATTCTGATTCAGGGTCGAGGCAGCGCGGCTAACTCGGTTGTCTGTTACGCGCTTGCAATTACCGCCGTCAATCCATTATTGGAAGGCAAGGAGTTACTCTTCGAGCGCTTCCTCAGCGAGAGCCGCGGCGAGTGGCCGGATATCGATCTCGACTTACCCTCAGGGGAGAAGCGCGAACAGGCCATCCAGTATGTCTATCAGCGCTATGGCGAGCTGGGCGCAGCCATGACTGCAAATGTAATTACCTATCGAGGACGCTCTGCTGCGCGGGAAGTCGGTAAGGTGATGGGCTTCGACGAAGAAACGCTCAACCGGCTCTCCTCGCTAGTCGGCCACTGGGAGTGGAAGGCAAAAACAGACACGATGCCGAACCAGTTTTCACAAGCCGGCTTCGACCTTACGCACCCGCGCATCGCAAAGTATCTCGAGCTGTGTATGGCCTTGCAGGACCTGCCGCGCCACCTGGGCCAGCATTCGGGCGGTATGGTGATCTGCGAAGGACTTCTCAATAAAGTGGTTCCGCTCGAGCGTGCGTCGATGCCTGGCCGGACGGTCATACAGTGGGATAAGGAAGACTGCGCTGACCTAGGATTGATTAAAGTAGACCTGCTTGGCCTGGGCATGATGGCGGTGATGAAAGACTGTGTCGAATTAGTCAGTGAGTACCACGGCAAGCGCTATGATCTGGGGGCGCTCCCGCAGGATGTGCCTGAGGTCTATGAGACGCTCTGCCGCGCGGATACAGTTGGCATGTTCCAGGTAGAGAGCCGTGCCCAGATGGCGTCCTTGCCGCGCAACATGCCACGCTGTTTCTACGACATCGTGGTGCAGGTAGCCATTATTCGCCCGGGGCCGATCGTCGGCAAAATGATGCATCCGTACATGCGTCGCCGCCAGAGGAAAGAAGCAGTGACGTATCCGCACCCTTTGCTCGAGCCCGTGCTCAAGCGCACGCTCGGCGTGCCGCTGTTCCAGGAGCAGCTGCTGCGCATGGCCATGACGGTAGCCAATTTTACCGGAGCCCAGGCCGAGGAGTTGCGCCGCGCTGTTGGCATGCGTCGCTCGCAGGAGCGCATGCAGCAACTGGTCGTTGAACTACGCGCTGGTATGTCGGCCAATGGCATCAGCCAGCAGGTGCAGGACAATATCGTGCAAAGCGTATCGAGCTTTGCGCTCTACGGGTTTCCTGAGAGCCACGCGGCCAGTTTTGCCTTAATTGCATATGCCTCTGCTTATTTCAAGGTGAAGTATCTGGCGGCCTTTACCTGCGCAATGCTGAACAACCAGCCGATGGGTTTCTACATGCCGGCGGTTCTGGTCAAGGATGCGCAACGGCACAAGCTGCGCATCAAGCCGATCGATGTGCAGTACTCGAAGTGGCTCTGCACGCTCGAGCGGGAGCCGGATGGCGCGCTCTCGCTGCGGATGGGGCTTATGTACGTAAAGGGTATGCGGGCCCAGGCGGCAGAGGCGCTGGTCGAGGAGCGGGAGCGCGCCGGCGTGTTTGCCGGCGTGGACGATTTTGAAGCGCGTTTGCGCGCTGGAGGGCGTGCCGGGTTGAAGCATGGCGAGTTGGTGCAACTGGCACGCATCGGCGCGCTGAACTCTCTTGGAGACGTGGCCCACAGGCGCGATGCATTGTGGCAGGTGGAGCAGGCCAGGCGCCCGGCCGGCCCGCTGCTCTCTGGCGCTTCCACTGCCGCGCCTGCGGCTCACCACCGAGCTAGCGCATGGCCACGCGCCAGCCGGCAGGACGATCCGCCGGGCACACCTCTCGCGCGCATGACGACAGAAGAGCGGCTGGTCGCCGACTTTGGCGGCACCGGCCTGACCACCGGCCCGCACCCGATGGCCTACAAGCGTGCCGAGCTGCGGCGGGAACGCATCCTGTCCTCGGCCGAGCTGGCCCGAACTCCCCACGGCACCCAGGTGCGAACTGCCGGCTGCGTGATCGCGCGGCAGCGCCCCGGCACGGCCAGCGGGTTTATTTTCTTGTCGCTCGAAGACGAAACCGGTATTGCCAACATCATCATCCACCCCGAGCTTTATGAGCAGCAGCGCCTGCTCGTAATGGGTGGCAAGTTTCTGCTGATCGAAGGGCGGCTGCAGAACGACGACAACGTGGTGCATGTGCGGGCGGACCATGTGGCGATGCTCTCCATGGCAGAAATGGAGACCCGTTCGCACGATTTCCACTGAGCGCCCTAGGCCCGGCCCCGAGGCTGCAACTTTGGTTTGATCTTGGACAAATTGTGCACGGTCCCTGCTGCGCGAAACGAGCATCGGCGTTTAAACTAGGTATGCACGTTGCAACGACTGGGCTGACGTACTACCAGCATGGCGTTCTACATCGAAGGCTGCCCTACGCAGCTTTGCGGAGGCCGAAATAAGTATGCAGCTAAAGACATTCATCCTGCTATGCGCCACATGCGTGTTGCCTTCTGCCGGGCATGCACTGCAAGCGCCCTCGGTCCCTGCTGGCACTGCACCCCCGCCCGGCGGACAGTATCATCTGCGCCTGCACCATCTCCATACCGGAGAGTCTCTGGACGTGGTCTACCGCGTAGGCGATCGTTACGTGCCGTCCGCGCTCGAGATGTTGAATCATTTTCTGCGCGATCATCGCACGAATGAAGTCAGCAGTTATGACCCGCACGAGTTTGACGTCTTGCATGAACTCATGGCCAAACTCGGCAAGCCTAACGGCGAGATCGATATCGTCTGTGGTTATCGCACGCCCTGGAGCAACAACTATCTACGCACCCACGGCAAAGGCGTGGCCGAGCACTCGCAACACATGCTGGCCAAGGCGATTGATATCCGCGTGCCCGGGGTGACGACAAAGCGCCTGCGCGACGTAGCGCTCTCCCTGCACGAAGGCGGGGTTGGCTTCTATCCTCACTCCCAGTTCGTGCACGTGGATGTAGGACCGGTTCGCCAATGGGCGCTTATGTAACGGTTCCGTGGCGGTAGCTCAAAATCACTCCGTGTCAGAAGCCTGCGCCTTCGGTTCGGGCTGGACAGGGTAAGGCATGCCCTGCGCCAGCACACTTTCCAGGTCCTTATCATACCCGTACATATCTTCAAAGAAGTGAACCTGGCCCTGCTCCGGCCCTTGCTGCACGACCAGCGCTGTCGCATAGAAGATCACTACCGGAATCGGCTTCTTGAGCGGAACGGTGTGGTTGTCCTCGCCACTCTCCATCGCGTCATGGATCTTTTCCGGATCCCAGTCCGGATTGTCGCTGAGTACCCAGTCCGCCAGCTTCTCCGGGTCCTGCACACGGATGCAACCATGGCTGAAGTCGCGACGCGTCCTCTCGAAGAGCTGCGTCGCCGGGGTCGAGTGCAGGTAAATATCGTACTTATTCGGGAACATGAACTTGATCAGCCCCAGCGAGTTCTTCGGGCCGGGCTTCTCCCGTACGGTGAGCCCGCCATGCTCCAGCCCTTCAATATTGCCTCCGTTTACCACCCTGCCCCCACGGTCGACGATCTCGAAGTTCTTCTCTGATAAGTAGCCCTTGCTCCGTTCCATGTGCGGGATGATTTCTTTTTTGAGAATGTTTGTTGTCACCGTCCAGTAAGGCCGCATGACGACATACTTCATGGTCTCAGCAAGCACCGGGGTTCTGTGGTCCTCCTTGACCGAGTCGCCGACCACCACCTTCATCATGAAGTCCACCTTGTGGTCAGGCCCGTAGGCGCGCAGCGCAAACTCGGGGATATTGACCAGGATCGCGGCATTGAGGTACTGGTCCGAGAGCCAGCGCCAGCGCTCGAGCGAGTCCTCAAGCTGGTGCACACGTATGCTCATCGGCACGTTCAAGGCAGCTACTGTCTGCGATGTCAGCTTGCCATCGTTTGGCAATCCATGGCGAAGCTGGAAATGTTTCACAGCGTCTGCCAGCGCCTGGTCGTACCTGGTCGAAGCGGCGGCATCGGCGGGCAGATCACCCACAAGTTGCAGACGCTCGCGTAAAGGCCCGAGGCCCGCGTATGTTGCCCCCGGGGCCAGTGGCCCGGACGGCGCCGGGAGCGGCTGCCAGTTCGACTGCTTCTCCTTAGCCGCCATGGCTCGGTACCTGGCCAGTGCAGCCATCGTGTCGCGGTACTCGGGCGTCTGCGGCTCGATCGAAGCCAGGGTCTTTGCCAAGTTGCCGGCACCCACCACCTGCTGCGCAAGAAATTGCGGCAGGTCCAGCTTTTTTGCGTCTACCTGAACGCCAAAAGCAAAGTGGCTGGGGTTAACACGGCCAATGTGCAGGGCCGAGATGTAGCGCATCGTGGTGACCGTCAGGCCCAGGTCAAACTTCGCTCGATCTGCGTCGGAGGCGGTGCCGAGATGCGCGATCCGGGCCGGCCATCGTGAAGCATCGTAGTCCTCCGGGTTGAGCCCCTTGTCAGCGCTGGCGGAGAAGAGCGCGATCAACTGATGGGCCTGTGCGGTAGGCTCGTGGCCGCTGGTCCAGGCCAGCCCCCAGTCACGAGCAGCGTAAAAAGCCTGTACCTGGCCGGCATAATCGGGAAAGCCGGGCCAGCGGAGTGAGGCTAATTGACTGCTCGCCGCAACGCTTTTCAGGCTGGCTGCTGTCTCGGACAAAACGGCGTGTCCGGGACCCCGGTGGCAGCCAGAGACAAAAAGCAGGGCGGAGAGCAGGCAAGCGGGCAGTGCTGACCGCGCGGGGCGAACATACATGAAGGCTGGATCCTCAGATCGACCAGAGATAGTAGTTGGATGCAGGGTAGGTCTGTTTGAGGCCCGACACGTATCGCCAAGGTATGACGCAGGATAGAAGCAACTTTGCCGCAAAGAGAGCGCTTTCGCTGCGATTTACGCGCGAAAGCGTACATGGTAGATTGAAGTGGTGCTATCGGTCTGACTCCGATGGAGCAACGCGGAGAGCTGGCAGAGCCCGGTTGAATGCAGCTGACTCGAAATCAGCCATACCTTTACGGGTATCGGGGGTTCGAATCCCTC
>CAZZYH010000040.1:0-23171 GCA_964658225.1 Vulcanimicrobiota bacterium
GCTCGCCTGTCACTCCGCGTCCTCCCCGATCGGTTGACCGGGCGGCACGTCCGGCGTCACGGGCGGCGCATACTTGTCCGGATCCTTGAGGAAACCGTTGATCTGCTGCAGGCCTCCGGACCAGTGCGCCTTCTCGAGCATCGGCATGCTCGGATCTGTCTTGGCCTCCAGCCATATCTTCAACTGGCCAACTTCATAGCCGGCGATCTCGCGCACAACAGCCCCGGCCGGCTCGCTCGCCGCCAATGCCAGCAGATGCCGCAGCACCGCATCCTCAACGGTGATCTGCGTCATTGCTAGGAGCCCGCTCGACCGCGGTGCATACCAGGTGGCGGCGAGCACACTGCGTAGAACTTCATCGAGCCCTGGCAGCGTGCTATCACGGCTCTTGTACTCGGCCAGCCGAGCCGCGCGCGTCGGCTCAAAGAGCAGGCTCGTGGACAGCTCCGCAGCCGATGCGACCGCGCCCTGGGGATCAAACACCAGCCCTGTGCGCGTCGGGAACGACTCGCGCGTAGCCGCGTACCCGGGCGGCCGCGGCGGCAGCAACGCAAGCAGCGACTCGGGCAGCGTGAGCGCCTGCGCATCGAGCGTGGCGACCACAGCGGCAAGCGCCTTGCGCTGCTCGGCCGCACCCACGATCTTCGGCGCAGGCTGGCCATCGCCGCGCAATGCATAGCGATACTCAAGCCCGCCAATCTCCTTCGCCGCAGCTTCGGTCTGGTAACGATGCAGCAGGTAGAGCGGCACCAGCGTATCTTCGAGCGTGGCCAGCGGCGCACCCGGCGCAATCGCATCTTCTCCGAAGCGCCGCAGCGCCGCGGCGCGCACCGCAAGCATGCGGGTCAACTCCTCGGCCGCGTCCGGCCCGTTATCCCACAGGTGCGCGTGCGGGTGCGCGCTGCCCAGGGGCCGCGCATCTTCGTCGGTGATAAAAAGAAGCCCTCTGTCGGTGGCCGCGCGAAGACCGGCGTCGAGCACGCTGTGTTCGTCTTGGCCGACAGGCGGCTGGGCGTAGCCATAGGTGATCGCCACCTTGTCCCATGCGCCGATCCCGGTCGTGTACGCATGCGAAAGATCGGGCCGCCCCTGTGCATCAAGCGCGATCAGCGGATGCGGGTAGTCCATCACCGAGGTGCCCTGCGCAATTGAGCTTGCGGCAAAGTTATGCGCCAGCCCCAGCGTATGCCCCACCTCGTGCGCCGCCAGTTGCCGCAGCCGCGAGAGAACTACCTGCTCGATTTCGGGCGGCGGCATCTTCGCGCCCGGAGTGTATGGCGCGAGCAGAGCTTCGGCGATCAGGAAATCCTGCCGGGCGCGCAGCGAGCCAAGCGTCACCTGGCCTTTGAGAATCTCGCCCGTACGCGGGTCGATCACGCTCTCGCCATAGGACCAGCCGCGCGTAGACCGGTGCACCCACTGGATCATGTTGTAGCGAATGTCCATCGGATCGGCGCCCTCGGGCAGCACCTTGACCTCAAAGGCGTTCTTGAATCCCGCCGCCTCGAAGGCCTGCGACCACCAGCTTGCGCCTTCCACCAGCGCGGACCGGATCGGCTCCGGCGCGCCCCGATCGACGTAGTAGACGATCGGCTGCACGGGCTCGCTCAACTGAGCTGCGGGATCTTTCTTTTCCAGCCGATGGCGCGTAATCAGGTGTATGTCAAGCGGCGTGCCCAGGGGCACCGAGTAGTCGCGATAACTCACATCGAAGTAGCCGGCACGCGGATCGTAGCTGCGCGGCTTATACCCGTCCGGCGGCAGCGCGATCAGAGAAGTATGTTCGCGCACGGTGACCTCGTGCGCATCCGGAGTCACGCTTGCGATCTGCTTGCCGGGAATCGGGCCTTCGGCGGAAAAAGTCAGGATCGCATCCACTTCCGTGTTAAGAGGAAAGTTCTTGGCGCTCTCAAAAGCAATGGCGCTGCGCTTCTCGTCGAGCTTGTAGGCGCCCTGTTTCATCTGCTGCAGCCGCTCGGCAACGCCGTGGGCATCGCGCAGAAAGAAATCTGTCGCATCCACGGTTACAACCCCGTTCGCCTCGGAGACGATGGTGAACCCCCACAGCACCGATTCGGCGAAAGATTGGGTAACGGCAAGACGCTCGTCGGCATTGGGTGAGCTTGAGCGGTAGTCGAGATTGCGCTCGATCAAGAGCACGCGCGGGCCGCTGCGATAAAAGCGAACCACCCGCCCCCGGCCCAGCTGGCCCCGGTCGAGACCGAGATCGTTTGAGCCAACCCCATAGGGAAGCGAGTCGAGCAGCAAAAAGTCCTTGTCGAAGGAGCCGATGGAAAGCGTAAGCTTTCCAGTCTTCGCATCCCAGCCCAGGGGAAAGAGGCCGTCGAGCCGTGTTGCCAACGTGCTCGGCGCAGCGTCTGCGCGCGGGCCGGAACGGCTATTTTCGCCGGCATGTGCAGGCACCGGCAGGGTGAGTACAAGCAGGGAACTTACCAGCAATGCGGAAGGAAGGCGTAGCATCGTGCGAGCAGACTACATCGGCGGCGCGTCTATGCCAAACTTGTTTTCGCAAAGCTACTTACCCCGGTACTTCCAACATTAGCGGCATTTACTAAGTTGCCAGGTCCGCGCATCATAGTGCTTTTTGGCAATCAGTACGCCACTTACTCGCCTCTTCTTTCCGGGCGAGGGCTCCTGTCCGCGGCGTGCTCCCACGCTTTGGCATACTTCCAGCTCACATAGCAGGAGTGATAGAGGTGCAGCAGCAGCCCGCGCCGGCCATCGAGAAACCCGAGCCTCAGCACGTAGTTGTAAGCGAAGGTCGCCAGCGGGTTGAGCAGCACATTCCAGACAAAGGCGGCCAAGCCTGCGCTGCGTTTGCCGCGACCAAGCAGGAGCGGCACGCTGGCGCTGCTGTAGCGCTCCATGTGTTCGATGTAGAGCGAGAGCCTGGGGTAGGCGTTATGCAGCATTGCGCCGCGCAGCGTGCCCGTCGGCCCATCGTACTTCGGGGTCGCGTGCGGTTCGGTGTCTTCGTGAAGCCGTGCCGCCCCGCGACGAAAGAGTCGCAGCTTGGGGTCCGGGGAGAAGCCCCCGTGACGCATCCACTGGCCGAGGAACAGATTGCGCCGCGGCACCCAGTACGCTGCAAACTGGGGCTCTCCGGCAAGCAGCGCCTGTATCTCCGCGGCTAGCTCGGGCAAGACGATCTCATCCGCATCGAGCGAGAACACCCACTCGCTCGTACACTTGCCGAGCGCCGAGTTACACTGGCCCCCGTACCCCTTCCACGCCTCGTGAAAGACACGCGCTCCGCAGGCTTGCGCCAGCTCTACTGTCCCATCGGTCGAGCCGGAGTCGACCAGCACGATCTCATCCGCCCATCCAATCGAGGGCAGTACCTGCTCCAGATTTTGCTTCTCATTCTTTGCCACCAGCGCAAAGCTGATCCTCTGCCGAGTCGCCGGCGTCGATCGATCAGGCAAGAACTACAGCCTCGTCCGACCCGGCCAGCGCCAAATGCTGATTGATCAGCCGCGCTGTTAACGGGAGCAGACGCTCGCCTGTTTTCGGCAACACGAATGCAGCTTCGTGCTGATCCCATTCCAGCTTGAAACTGGTGGAAAGCGCCGAGATCCATATCTGGCGGATGGGAGTGTTCGGCGTCACGACAAACTTCGCCGGCGGCTCTTCAAAGACAATGTTCATCGCGCCGTTGTTTTCTTCGACTTCAAACCCGCCATCCACCTCCGCCTTGATCAGGCTCTGCTTGAGCGCCTCGATCTCGGCATCGGCGTGGCTGCGGAACGTGGATTCATCGAGCATGTGCCCAGTGTAGCAACCGCAAACAGCCGGGCCAACCGCCATGCCCTCGCAGGGCTGTCAGTCGATCGGGCTGATCGCCTTTTTCACATGCGCGATCGCTTCATCCTTGAGCTCCAGGTGGTGCACCGCCAGCGCGTGGTTTTCAATCTGGGGCAGCATCTCCTCTTCCGAGTTTCCCTCCAGGTGCCAGTCGCACTCGGTGTAGCCAACGTCTGCGCAGCGAAATCGTTTCTCAGCCATAAGCAGTCTCCCGGACCGGCAGCCTATCGAACAGCAGCAACGGTCTATCAGCGACGTAGGATGGCGGATTTGCAAGCCCAGCTATCGCCGGAAACCCGGCGAAGCGCCGGATGAGTTTGGCAGGGCGAACAATGCCGGAGCTCGGCGGATCGCCGCGTCCGGGGCCGTCGAAGCGCCCGCGTGGCCCGCGCCCGGCCCAGGCGAAGATCGTTTGCCCGAGGGCGGTTTGTGGAAGCATGCCGGGGCACAATGCAGCCTACATGCGATGCGAACGACGATCCCTAGGACGATCCCTAGAACGGGATATCGTCGTCGGTGATCTCGGCATGGGTGTAATCATCCTGGGGGCCCGAAGAACGCTGGTCAAAGGACGCCGTGCTGCTCGACCCGGACGAGGCCCGGCTGAAGCCGCCCGACTCGCCGGCATCCCGGCCCGACATCAGCACAATCTGGTCAACCACGATCTCTGTGCGGTAGACCTTCTTGCTGGTTTCCTTGTCGTCCCAGGACCGGGTGGTCAGGCGCCCTTCCACGTAGAGCTTGCTGCCCTTTTTCACATAGTCGCGCACAATCTCGGCAACCTTGCCGTAAGCGGTCACGTTGTGCCACTCGGTGCGCTCCTGCTGCGCGCCGCTCTTGTCCTTAAAGGTCTCCGAGGTGGCCATGCCAAAGTTGGCCACAGCCTGGCCGCTGGGCAGGAACTTGATCTCCGGGTCCTTGCCGGTGTTGCCTACCAGAATGACCTTGTTTACCGAACGCGCCATCGCTTCTTACTCCTTGATCTCCCCAGCAGCATAGCAGAGCGGCCATCTCGCTCTACAGCGTCGCCGAGCCCCCGCTCAGACGAAAGTTACGCAGCCATTTCGCCCCCCCGAGCAGCAGCAGCAGAATGGCGAAGGGGGTGGCCATCATGGCTACCATCAGCGACAGCCAGCCGGCATTGGAATGCGCTCCCTGCGGGCCCATGCCCCCAAACGCAAACATCGTCAGCAGGCCGGCGACTACGCCGACCAGCAACGTCCCAAAGCCCGAAACCAGCAACTGGTTGGTGCCATCGGCCGCGTTCAAGGCGCGGTGCCGCGCCCGTCGCGGCCTGGCGGACAGCAGGCCTGCGTCTTTGTCGGCGACCAAGCCTTGCGGAACGGGCATGCGCTTGATCGTCATGATCAGCCTAGCGGGCGGCCCGCAGCATGCCGTACACGATCACGCCGGTCACAGAAACATACAGCCAGATGGGAAACGTGTAGCGGGCCACGTTGCGGTGGAGGCGGAAGCGCCCGGAGAGCGAGAAAAAGAAGGTGACCAGCACCAGCGGCAGAGCGACCACGGAAAACAGCACGTGGCTGGCCAGCAGGGTCAGATACACGGTGCGCACCGCCGAATGCCCCGGGTAGCGCGTGTCGCCGTGCACCGCATGGTTGACGATGTAGCTGACCAGGAAGATCGACGAGAAGAGAAAGGCGGTCATCATGGCGGCACGGTGGCGGGTCACCTGTCCGGCAAGGATGAAGCGGAACCCGATCACCAGGGAAAGCGCGCTGAGGCCGTTGAGCAGGGCATTGAGCGCTGGCAGAAACAGCAGGCGATGGGCAAACTCTGCCGGCGGATGATGCACATAGAGCAGCCACAGCAGGAACGCGGTCGCGATCGCGCTTACCGCGAGGATGGCTGCAATCGCCGGTCCATTGCTGGCCTCCACGGCGCGCAGGTCAGGCAGCGGTCCCCGGGGGTTCCCGCTGCTTCCTAGATTGGCGTCGAGTGCGTTGGGCATGGGCGGCATTCTCCGGTCAGGCAGCAGGGCGGTGGGTGCGCCGGTTCACGATCCCCCAGGACGCAGCGAAGACGACCAGGCAGAAGCCGAGGGTGACCGCGAGGTTGACCGGCAAGCCGGCTTCGGTGGGCTGCGCAGGGAAGAGCGCATTGCGCAGGGCGTCCACTCCGTAGGCCAGGGGATTGGCGCGCATCAGCAGACGCATCCACCCGGAGGCGCCGCTGGCTGGAAAGAGCGCGCCCGAGAGCATCCAGAGCGGCAGCAGGATCAGGTTGACGATCGCATGAAAGGCTTGCGGCGAATCCATCGGCCAGGCGATCGCAAAGCCCAGGGCCGTCAGCGCAAAGCTGACCAGCACGATCACGAGCACCGCGGTCAGCAGCCCGAGCGCGCCGACATGCACGCCCACCAAGGGCGCAAAGACCAGGAAGACGACGCCCTGGATCGCGGCCAGGGTCGCACCGCCCATCACCTTGCCCAACACGATTGCCGAGCGTGAGACCGGCGCGGCCAGCACCGAGAGCAGGAAACCCTCGTTGCGATCCTGGATCAGCGACATCATGCTGAAGATGGAGGTGAAGAGCACGATCATTGCGATCGAACCGGGAAAGAAGTAGCCCAAGTACTGGCTGCCCATATCCGGGCCGCCCTGCCCCGCGCCCGCCGCGTGGAAGGAGTGCGCGAAGCCCGAGCCGAGCACCAGCCAGAAGAGCAGCGGCGAGGCGATCACCCCAACCACGCGCGCCCTCTGCCGATAGAAGCGCACGATCTCGCGTCGCCAGAGAGAGCAGGCGGCAAGCCAGGTCGAGGCGGTTGCGTTGGAGATGGGCCGCCGGACGAGTCGAGCCGGAGCAGAGCGGGGGGCGGCAAGCGTGGCCATGTCTAGAGTGGCTCCTTGTAGGTCGAGGGTGTCGCGTTCTCGAGACGGGTCTTCGCGTCCGGCTCGGCTTCCGGGCCCGTTTCTGTCCAGAAGCGGTGGCCGGTGCGCTGGATAAAGACGTCCTCAAGGCTGGGCTTGGCGACGCTGATGCCTTCAACCAGCCCGGGAAACGCCTCGACGACCTCGGTGACAAAGCGGTGGCCCTGCGCGTGCTCCAGGCGTACGGTCGCCCCATGCACCGCGGGCGCGACCAGAAAGCGATGCGTCACCTTCTCGGCTAGCTCCGCCGCCTGGACTTCGCCGGCTGCTTCGAGCAGCACCACGTCGCCACCGATGGCCGACTTCAACTCCGCTGGCGAGCCGAGCGCCACGAGCTTGCCCGCGTTCAGAATAGCCAGCCGGTCGCAGTGCTCGGCTTCTTCCATCAGGTGCGTGGTCACCAGCACCGAGATCCCCTCCTCGTCCCGCAGCGTGCGCAGGTACTGCCAGAGGTCGCGGCGGGCGCCCGGGTCCAGGCCGGTCGAAGGCTCGTCAAGCAATAGGACCGAGGGCGCGTGGATCAGCCCCTTGGCCAGTTCGACCCGCCGCTGCATGCCTCCCGAAAGGGTTTCGACAGGATCCTTGGCGCGGTCGCGCAGCAGCACGCGGTCGAGCACCTGGTCGATCCGCTGCCGCAGCAAAGCCCCGCGAAGCCCGTAAAGATGCCCCTGGTGCATCAGGTTCTCTGCTACCGTCAGCTTGAGATCCACCGACCGGGCCTGGAAGACGATGCCGATCTGCTGGCGTACCCGGTTTGCTTCCCGCGCCACATCGAACCCGCAGATGCGCGCCGCGCCCCCGCTCGGGACCATCAGCGTCGAGAGGATACGGAACAGCGTCGTCTTGCCGCTGCCGTTCGGCCCCAGCAGCCCAAAGATCTCCGCGGGCTCGACCGAAAAGCTCAGCCCGTCCAGCGCCCGGCGCGACCCGTACTCGTGGCTCAGCCCGTCGAGCGCGATCGGCGCCGCTTCTCCAGAGAGCGCTGCGCCGGGCATCCGTAGCGATTGCACCGCATTGCCGAGGGTCGCCATAGATTCCCTACTTTCCTGTCGCGTTCAGCATCAGCGCGATCAGCAGAAGCGGCAGGTAGATCACGCTTACCTTGAGCAGATCGCGCGCATACATCTTGCTTTCCAGACTCGTGCGCGCTCGCGTGATGCGTGAGAAACGGAGCGTATAGGCCAGATACACCAGGCTCAGCACCAGCGCCACGCCTCCATACCAGTAACCGGCCACGTGCAGGTAGACGGGGATGAGCGAGACCGGGACCATCAGCACCGCGTAGGTAACGGCCTCGATGACGGTCGACCAGCCATCGGGCTGGACCACCGGCAGCATCTTGATCCCGGCGCGGCCATAGTCCTCCCGGTAGAGCCACGAGATGGCCATGAAATGGGGAAATTGCCAGACGAAGAGCAGCGCGAAGAGCGCGACTGCCGGCCACTCGATCATCCCGCGAGCGGCCGTCCAGCCCAGCAGCGGCGGCATCGCGCCCGGGAAGGCCCCGATAAAGGTAGCCAGCGTCGTGTACCGTTTGAGCGGCGTATAGACCCCTGCGTAGAGGACCGCGGTAAGCAGGGTGAGCACCCCGGTGATCCAGTTCGAGGCATGGACCAGGAGCAAGGTGCCGAGCAGCGCGGCCCCGACCGACATCGAGATCCCATGGGCAAGGCCGATGCGCCCGGCCGCCATCGGGCGCCTGGCCGTCCGCAGCATCTTCCGATCCAGCTTGCGCTCGATCGCCTGGTTCATCGCCGATGAGCTTGCCGAGAGCAGCCCGATGCCCAGCAGAACCTCGATCAGCCGCGGCTGCATGCCGCTGGTCCCCGCGCGGACCGTGCCCAGGTAGAAGCCCGCCCAGGCGGTGAGCACGACCATGGAGGTGATGTTGCGCAGTTTGTAGAGCTCGGCGTAGTCGGCCAGGCGGGATGCGGTAACCCCGGCTGCGAGATGCGTCTCAGGCGTCCGCTCGAGGTTTGTTTCGCCTGCCGGTGCAGGCACCGAGGCCGCGGCGTGCGCGAATGGCGCCATTAGGCCAGGCTCCCGGCCGAGACCGCCAGGCGGCGCAGCGGGCCTGCCGCGGCAGCGGGCAGAGTGCTCGGGTTGGGAGTGCCGGCCACGCTTCTCATACTACCAAGCTGGTGCCCGGCGCGCCGCCCCGGGCCGGCGCCGGGCGGCGCGCCAGGGCCGGCAATGTGCACGGGATCAATCGCCGGGATGCGCAGCCCGCGCCCCGCTTCAAAAAAACGAAAGCGCTTCCAGTAAGTTCCGGGCGACGCGGGGTATGCCCGCCGCGCCGTTGCCGCCGTTGCCAGCAGGGGTGGAAGCCGAGCTCCAGAGCCGGCCATCGTTCGCTCGTCCCAGGACGGCCCGTGCGCCGCGTCGGGGTGTTCTAGAGCGGCGGAGCAGTGGGGGTCACCGCGAGCCTGACCGGCGGCGTCTTGACCAGATACTCGTCCAGCAGCACGGCGACCAGCACCGCGGTCGGCACCGAGATCATGGCGCCCACCACGCCGGCCAGCGCGGTGCCCACCAGGAGGGCGACCATCACCGCTGTACCCGGCAGATCCACGCTGCTCTTCATGATCCGCGGCACCAGGTACGCGTTTTCCACCTGCGCATAGATAGCGTAGAAGATGATCACGCCCAGCACATGGCCCCAGGAGTCGATCGCCGCCACCAGGATCACGAGCGCCATCGAGACCAGCGCGCCTGCCACCGGGATGATATTGAACAGGCCCATGATCACGCCCAGGGCATACGCATAGCGGATGCCGAGCGACGCAAAAACAATGGTCGACAGCACGCCCAGGATCAACATCAGCGAGCCCTGCCCGAGCAGCCACTTGCCCATGCGGCCCTCTGCCCGCCCCAGCGTTCGGTCGAGCCGGGTGCGTGGCTGCTGGTCAAAAAAGCTGAGCAGCCAGTAGTAGGTGGTCTCGCCTTCCAGCACAAAGTAGACGGTCAGGATCACGCAGGTCAGGATGTCGGCCAGCTTGCCCGCACCGTTCTTCACACCGGCAAACGCGTACGCGGCAAAGTTCGAGGCGAAGTCCTGCACCTTCTGGTTGACGCTGCTCATGTCCACATGCTTGGCCACGGGCAGCTTCTGCAGGCGGCCGAGCAGCTGGGGACCCTTGGTCGGCAGCTCCTGGATAAACTCGCGCATATCGCGCGCCACCGGCGGGAGCGCAAACATGATGAAGATGGTCAGAAACCCGCCCGCCACCACGAACAAGACCAGGATGGCCACCGCCCGCCCCGGCTGCCACTTGCCGATGCGCAGCCGCATGATGAACTGGAGCACGGGCATCAGCACGACGGCGAACAAGGCGCTGACGTAGAGCAGAAAGAGCACCTCACGCGTAAGCCAGGCGAGGTAGAGCGCGGCGAGCACGCAGAAGGTGAAGATGATATTGCTACGCATGGTCTGCCGGGGTGCGACCGACTCCGTGCTGGACGCGGTCGTCATGCGGGCTCTTTCCTCTTCTTGGCTATACATGGGCGTGCGTCCTGTGTGCGAAATGGGGCCGGTCTGTCTGGTACTAGACACAGCGTCTTGCGCTCTGATGCAGAAAGGGAGCCCAGAGTTGAGAGGAGAGCGCGATTCTCAGCCGCCCGCGTCGTCCCAGGCGTGCCCTGCTGCGGGCGGACCTACGCGGTTGCCTCTAGTCGAGCGCAAGCGCATCGAGCAATGTGCCGGCCACTTGATCCGGCGTGCGATCGGCCGTGAGGATCGTCTGGTGCGCCAGGCGGTAGTGCTCCAGGCGGCGCGCGTAGCGATCCTTGAGGCCGGCGCGGTCAAGGTGCTCGAGCACCGGACGCACCGCCCCGCCGGACTGCTGTGCGCATCGCGCCAGGGCGATCTCGAGCGGGGTCTCGAGGAAGACGAGGTGGGTTCCGGGCGCGCGCAAAAGCCGCTCGCGCGTGGTGTGGGACTCAAGCGCGCCGCCGCCGAGGGCGAGCACCAGGCGCTCCTCGGCCAGCAGTCCGGCGATGGCGTCCTCTTCCAGGCCGCGAAAACGGGCCTCTCCAAACCGTTCAAAAAGATCGGCGATCGAGGCGCCGTGGGTCCGCACCAGGGTGTCATCCACGTCCAAAAAGCGCCAACCCAGCCGCGTGGCCAGGATCGGGCCCAGGGTGCTCTTGCCCGCGCCCATGAATCCGGTCAAGACGATCCGCACTAGAGGCGCCGGGCTCGACCCGGCGGGTAGGGCGGCAAAACCTTTGCCGCTCAAAGCTGCCACGCGCCCTGCACCCCGGGCCGGGCTCTGCAATCGAGCGACGGCCCCGGACACAGGCTCAGCGCGAGCCTTCCCCGGCCTGCATGGCCGAGCGAATGTTCTCCCACACAGCAGGCGCCGGGTCGTGGATGGACATGAGCAGCTTGGCCTGCTGCGCGATGTAGTTCAGGTCCCGCACCAGTTCGGCGCAGTTTTCGCAGTGTTCCAGGTGCTCTTCCTTGCTGAAGTCAATCTCCGACTCAAAGAGCTGCGGCAACCTTTCCTGGAACTCGGCACAGTCCTGGTGATCGTCTTGCTTGTGTTCGCTCATTCCTTGATGTCCTTCCGCAGACCACTCTTCAGCAGGTCACGTAACTTCATGCGCGCCTTATGAAGCTGAGACTTGCTGTTGCCGATCGAGCAGTCCAGCATGCCCGCGATTTCGTTGTGCTCATAGCCTTCCACGTCATGCAAAACAAAAACCAGTCGATAGCCGGGCGGAAGATTCTCAACCGCCCGCTCCAGAGTGACCCGGTCAATGGAGCCGGATAGCTGCAGATCGCGGGCGCCGATGTCCTTCCGAGGTCCGTCGTCGCTCGAAGGCTCCAGCGTCTCCTCCAGAGACACCTGGGGCAGGCCCTTCTTTCTGAGATGCATTAAAACAACATTGACCGCTAACCGATGTAACCAGGTGGAAAACGCAGAGTCCCCGCGAAAGGTGCCGATCTTGCGGTAGAGCTGAAGGAAAGCCTCCTGGGTCAGGTCCTCGGCCTCGGCCACGTTGCCGAGCATGCGCAGACAGAGCGAGTAGACGCGGCGCTTGTGCAGGGCGTAGAGCGTCTCGAAGGCGCGCCCATCGCCGCCCTGCGCTGCCGCGATCGCCTCCGCCTCGCCGGCAATCGGGGGGTTGCGGCGCATGTGCTGGGTCGGGGGCTTGGGTGCAGTCGGCCCGGGGGTCAGTTGCGGGCCGGTATCGGGAGAGAGACCTGGGGGGGTCGGTGGCGCATTTAAATCCGTTGCTGCCATGTTGATGCGTGCTCCACTTTCAGTGCTTTCTAGCCAATAGTCTACGCCCGGCGGTCCCGCAGCAAGGACCGCTGCACGACTCAGGTGCCCAGAAACCGGGCATAGAGGCTGCGCGCCTGCGTCACATCCGCCGTGCCCTGGATGACGGCGCGCCCGTCCGCGAAGACCGTGATGCTGTGTTCCCCGCGCGTAAATCGCAGGGTGAGGCGGTTGTAGCGAACGGTGCCATGCGCCTGCAGCCGGGCCGCAAGCAAGGTAAAGTCAACCGGCCGGCCGTGCTCGTGGATCTGCACGCTGTTGCGCCCACACAGCGTGATATGCGGCCGGCCCTCGCCGCGCAGGTGGCGAAAGTCCCCGCGCTGGCAGACCGGACAGTCCGCACGGGGCAGCCGCGAGGAAACCTCCGAGCGCTCGTTCGACCACAAATCATGCGAGAGCAGGCTCCGGCGCATCGCCGCCCGGGCGCCGACCAGGTACTTCAGGGCTTCGGTCGCCTGGATGGAGGCCGCCAGATTGACCGACGTATTGAGAATTCCGGAGGTGTCGCAGGTCTCCACCAGCCCGGTCGGCGCCTCGGGAAAGACGCAGGCCAGGCAGGCCGTTTCGCCGGGCAGGATGTTCATGCTGACCGCATAGGCGCCGACCGCGCCGGCGTAGATCCACGGCACCCTTTGCTCGATTGCGTAGTCGTTGATCAGGTAGCGGGTCTGGTAGTTGTCGGTCGCGTCCAGCACCAGGGCCGCTCCGTCGAGCAGCGCGTGGATGTTGGCCGGCACCAGGTCGGCCACGTGCGCCTCAACGGAGATCTCGGCGTTGAAAAGCGCGATCTTGCGGCGTGCGGCTTCGGCCTTGGGGAGCGCCTCGCGGGCGTCGGCTTCATCAAAGAGGACCTGCCGCTGCAGGTTGCTGGTCTCGACGAAATCACGGTCAATGAGCGTCAGTCGTCCCACCCCGGCTCGTGCGAGCAGGCTGGCCGCCGCCGCGCCGGTGGCCCCGCAGCCCACAAGCGCCAGGTGCGAGGCGGCCAGTTTCGCCTGGCCCTCGGGGCCGATCCCGCGGAACAAAACCTGGCGCGAGTAACGGTCGCTGGCGTCGGCCAGGCCGGCGACCGGTTCCGCGCCGGGGGCGGGTCCGGGAATAGGTCTGGGAGCGGTTCTGGGGGCGGGTCCGGACTGAGGTCCGGAAGCGGGTCCGGAACCAGGTCCGAAATCAGGCCCGGGCCGGGTCCCCGCGCCCACCCCGGCCGGGTCCTCCTGCTCCCCTGGCGCGCCTTGTTGCGTCTTTGTTGTATCGATGTCCATCACGGGAAGCTCTTGCCCAGTATAGGGGGGTTGTTCCCCGTCGGTCCGCTGGCTCGCTACCTGGAGGGGTAGATGCAGCGGTGGCCTGGCGCATCCCCTCCCTTGCTGCCGGGGTGCTCGCGCCGGTGCTGCGCCGTCTACGCCGGGGGAAATCGACGAATGTGCCCTGGCCGACCCGAGGCGGCCGCTCGATCAGGTAAAAAGGTTGTAGACAGCGTCCGGGGTGATTCCGCGCGAGATTTCGGCATCTCATTGCCTTCGCAGTGTGCGCGCGTCGACAGGGCAGCCGACCAGTCCGGGTAGTCGGTGATTCCACGGGAACGGCAAGCAGAAGAGGGCAATGGGCAGCGATGAGTTTCGGTGAGTTGAGGCGCAGTGTGCGCAAATGGCCCCTGGTGGGCCTGGTAGGCGTGGGCATCAGCTGTGCGGTGGGCGTTCCCCGGGCCGGTGCGCAGGGCACGGTAGACTCGAGCAGCACCCCGCAGGCGCCCTCCAAGCCCGCCAACGGCCCGGCCGACGGCACCCAGACGCTGCCCGAGGCACAGCGCCTTCCCGGCTACGACGAAGGCAATGCGATGAGTGCCAAGAAGCCCGAGTCGGTGGCGGGCGCCGCCACGGAGAATCTGCGCGCCTGGCGTGGTCTGAAGGTCGCGGACGTGCGTTTCGAGGGGGTCACCGCGGCGCGATTGGCGCCCCTGCCGGCTCAGTTGGACCTGCAGCCGGGCCAGCCTCTGGACCCGGCCAAGGTGCGCAGCAGCCTGCGCCGGCTCTACGCGACCGGGCTCTACAAGACGGTGGATATCGAGGGCACGCGCCAGGGCGACTCGGTCACGCTGATCTTTCATGGAGAGCCGCAACAGTTTATCGGCCGCGTCACCGTCAACGGCGTCAAGCAGGAGAGCTTTACCAGCCTGCTCGAGGGCCAGACAAAGCTCAGCCCGGGCACTCCCTTTACACCCCAGAAGCTGGCCAAGGCCGACAAGCTGGTCAAGGACACGCTTGAGACCAACGGCTACTACAAAGCAACTGCGCATAGCCGCACCGAGTCCGACCCGGCCAACGCCCAGGTCAACGTGGACTACGATGTGGCTATCGGCAAGGTTGCCCGCGTCGGGGATGTGAAGGTGGAGGGCGAGAGCGGCCTGACGCTGGAAAAGTTTCGCAAGAAAGCCAAGCTCAAGCGTCGCGCCAAGGTAAGCCGCGATACGGTCAACACGGCGCTTGACCGGCTGCGCGCAAACTACCAGAAGCAGCAGCTTCTCGAGTCCACGGTGACCCTGGACAACAAGACCTTTGTGCCCGAAGCCAACCAGGTGGACTACGCCTTCAAGGTGAACCGGGGGCCCAAGGTCCTGGTGCTGGTAGACGGCGTCAAGATGAGTAAGGGCAAGATCAAGAACCTGATTCCCGTCTACGAAGAAGGCGCGGTCGACGAAGACCTGCTCAACGAGGGCGACCGCCGCATTCACGACCTGTACCAGCGCGAAGGCTACTTTAACGTGCAGGTTTCGCACGACAGGGCCCCGGCTACCCCGACCCAGACGGTCGTAACGTTTCATGTCGACCCGGGCAAGCTCCACAACGTCGACTCCGTGACCGTCCACGGAAACAAGTACTTCGAGACCAACCTGATTGCGCCCCGCCTCAATGTCCATCCCGCCAGCATCTTTGAGCATCGCGGCATCTACTCGCAGGCCCTCGTTGCCTCCGACGTCGCCACCATCACGGCCATCTACGAGGGCAGCGGCTTCAGCCATGTCAAGGTCGTGCCGGTGGTGCACGACTCGGGCCTGGATAAAAAAGGGCGCCCCTCCAAGCTCGCGCACCTGAGCGTGGACTACCAGATCACCGAGGGAACGCAGCAGCGCTTCGGCGCCTACCGGCTGGCCGGCAACACCGAGGTGCCGCTCGCGACGCTGACCCCTCTGCTCACCTCGCAGGTGGGCCAGCCGTATAACTCAAACAACCTGACCAACGATCGCGATGCCGTGCTGACTTACTATCTTGCCCACGGCTATGACCAGGCCACGGTCAGCCTCAAGCAGCTCCCGGATGTGAAAGATCCCGACCTGATCGACGTAACCATGAACATCAATGAAGGCGAGCAGATCTTTGTCAAGGATGTGCTTGTCTCCGGCCTGCATTACACCCGTCCCAAGACCGTCTCCGGCGAGATCCTGGTCAAACCGGGCGATGTGCTCGATCAATCCGCGCTCATTGAAACCCAGCGCAAGCTCTACGACCTCACGCTGTTCAACGGCGTGACCACCGCCGTGCAGAACCCGAGCGGCGACGAGCTTGAAAAGAATGTCCTGATCCAGTTCAAGGAGGCCAAGCGCTGGGACGTCAGCTACGGCTTCGGCTTCCAGGTGCAGACCGGCAATCCTTCCACCAACCCGACCCAGCGCATCCTGCTCGGCGAGCTGCCCATCTGCGGCCCGGGCCAGAGTCCGTCCTCGGGCAACTGCACCGACAACGCGAACGGCAAGTTTGGGGCCAGCGGATTGGTGGAGGTGGATGTCTCGCGGATCAACCTGCGCGGCAGCGATAACTCCCTGACCCTGAAGACGGCTTACGGCTCTCTGGAGAAACGGGCCGTGCTCACCTACGCGGACCCGCGCTTTCTCAACAAGCCAAGTCTCACCCTGTCGGTATCTGGCGGCTATACCGACGCGCGCGATGTCTCCACCTACGCCGCGTCGAGACTGGAGGGTACCGTGCGCCTCTCCGAGCGCGTCAACCGGCCGACCACGCTGATCTACCAGTTCGCCGTGCGCCGGGTCAAAGTCGATCCCAACTCACTCCAGATTGACCCGAGCGAGATTCCCATCGCCGCTGCCTCGGCCACGGTCGGCGGCCCGGGCATCACCTGGATCCGCGATACCCGCCGGCCGACCCCGCTCGACGCTTCCGGCGGTACGTACAACACGGTGCAGGAGTTCTGGTCCGACGCAAAGTTCGGCGCAGCGTCCAACTTCAATAAGCTGGATGCGACCAATTCCAGCTACTATCCCTTCGGCACTGTGCGTCGTTTCGTCTTCGCCCGTTCCACCCGCATCGCCTATGAACGCTCCTACGGCAACAGCAGTCAGACCCTGATCCCGATCCCCGAGCGCATCTACGGGGGCGGCGCACAATCGCATCGAGGCTTCGGCATCAACGACGCGGGTCCGCGCGACTCGGAGACGGGGTATCCGATCGGTGGCGCGGCTGCCTTCATCAATAGCTTCGAGTTGCGCCTGCCCCCACCCGTGCTGCCCTATGTCGGCAACAGTGTCAGCTTTGTCCTCTTCCATGACATGGGCAACGTCTTCGTCAAGGGTTCCGACATCTGGCCCAGTTTCACGCGCTTTCGCCAGCCTGATCGTGAGGGCTGCCGCGATACCAGCATGGCCGATCAGTCGCAGCCGAACTCGGAGGCCAACAGCATCGGGCTCAATGGCCTGTGCAGCTATAACTACTTCTCGCACGCGCTCGGTATCGGCGCCCGCTACAAGACGCCGATCGGCCCCATTCGTGTCGACGCCAGTTACAATTTGAATCCGCCCCTCTACCCGCAGCCCGAGTACTACAACAACCAGGGCGTTACGGTTCCTCGCTACAGCCAGGCAGGCCACTTCAACTTCTTCTTCAGCATTGGGCAGGCATTCTGATGCGTATCTCTCGATGTGCTCTATCCGTGGCCGCGGCCCTGTTTGGCGCTCTCCCGCTCTCTGCGCAAAATGTCGCGCCGCCCCAGAGCGAGCCCGCGACCCACGTCTCTCCCTCGGACGCGCGCACCGCAACCAGCCAGGCTGCCGCGGCCAAGCAGAACGCCACCGCGCCCGCCCCCGAGGGCGAGGCCAAGGTGCTCGACAGCGTGGTTGCGATCGTCAACGGCGATGTGCTGCTTGAAAGCGACGTACAACAGGAGCAGCGACTGGAATCTCTGCAGATGCTTCCCTCGGACCAGAACACCAGCGTGGCCGCTGCCCAGCACCTGGTCACGCGCACCCTCATCCTGCAGCAGATGAAGGCGCAGCAGGAGAACGCGGAGGTGACCGCCGCCCAGATCGAGAAGACCGTCAGCGAGATCCGCAAGGATCTGCCCGGTTGCGCCGCCGCCCATTGCGAGACCGCCGCCGGGTGGACCAATTTCCTGAAAGCCCGCGGCCTCACCCCCGCCGAAGTCAACGACGGCTGGCGTCAGCGCCTGCTCATCCTCGACTACCTCAACCTCCGTTTCCGCTCCGGCATCCGCATCCCGGCGGCCGACGTGCAGAAGTACTACGAGACGAAGATGCTGCCCGAGTTCGAGAAAAAGCACCAGAAAGCTCCGCCGCTCAAGACGCTCACGCCGCGTATCGAGGAGGTGCTGCTGCAGCAGCAGGTCTCCAGGCAGATCGATGACTGGGAGACCACCCTGCGGCAGTCCGGCAGCGTGCAGATTCTGGTGCCCGCCTATGGCCAGAGCAACGACAAGGATGACGACGATACCGGCGGTGCGGCATGAGTACCGGCCCGCATCCCGGAGGCTTCGGCCGAGGCCTCGAGCCCTCCAGCCCGAAGCGCACCGCCCGGCGTTTTCTCCTGGGTACGGTTCTCGCCCTGCTGGTACTCCTTCCGATCGTCATCGGTGGCCTCTACTGGTACTCGACCACGCCGCAGTTTGAAAACAAGGTGCGCGGGATTCTGATCTCCACGCTCGAGGATTCGGTCGGCGGCCGCATCGAGTTGGGCGCTGTCCGCTGGAACCTATGGCACCTGGATTTCGAGGTGGACAACCTCACCATTCACGGCCTTGAAGCCGCCGGCGAGGTGCCCTACGCGCACCTGGACAGGCTGCACGTGCGGGTCAAGATCATCTCGCTCTTCCGGGCCAAGGTCGGGCTCAACTATCTGGGCGTTGAAAAGCCGACCGTCCACCTGATCGTCTACACGGACGGCTCGACCAACCAGCCGGTGCCGCGCAAGAAGTCCGCGCCCTCGAGCCCAACCGACACGATCAACCAGATCTTCGACCTGGCCGTCGATCGCACCGAGATCAACAACGGTACCGCGCTCGTGAACCAGCAGGCCATGCCCTTCAACCTGGCGGCAAACGATCTTGAACTGGGCGTCAACTACGTGCCCGCGCGGGACCACTACACGGGCACGCTCTCCATCTCGGATATCACGGCGCAGCGGGCTATCGCCGCCCCGCTCCACTCGCAACTGAAAGTGGAGGCCGACGCCGGCCGCAACGAACTCTCGATCCCCTCGCTCACCTTCACCGCCGGCGCCTCCACGCTCGCCGCGCATGCGCAGCTTGCAAACTTCAACGACCCTCACTGGCAGATGAGCGCAAAGGGGACAGTCGACCTGCGCGAGGCCGAGGCGCTGGTCCCGGTGCCCGGCCTCGACCAGGGTGTGGTCGCGCTCGACCTGGAGGGCAAGGGCACCAAGGCGCTCTTCAGCGTCGACGGGGAGACCCGTCTGGCGAGCGTCAGCTACGTCGCCTCGGGCCTGGCCATCCGCGGGCTGAACGCCGCAACCAAGGTCCACATCACCCAGGACGAGCTTTCGCTCAACAACCTGGTCGCGCACCTGGGCCGCGGCGGCACCCTCGACGGGGAAGCGCATGTGTATCACTGGCTTACCCCGGCCCCCCCGCCGGCTTCCGCCGCGGCGACGACGCCGCGTGAGCCAGGAGCCAGGGCCGCCGAGCAGGCCGCAAGGCAGGTCAACCAGGCGGGGTCCGAGGCCACCGCCAACCCGCAGGTGCAGCTCTCCCGCGGTGTGGTCCAGGCGCGTCTCAGCGGCTTCACGCTGCCGTCGATTCTTTCCATCGTCGCGCCGCCCAAGTTCCAGAACCTCGGCTTCGCGACCACGGCCTCGGGCACGGTCGCGATCAACTGGGTCGGGAACCCGAGCGAGCTGGCCGCCGACGCAAAGATCGCGCTCAACGCGCCGGCCCATCCCGGAAATGGCGATGTGCCCGTAAACGGCGCCGTGAGCGTGTTCTACTCCGGCCGCGAAAACAGCGTGCTGGTACGCCAGCTGGACGCGCACACCCCGGGAACGCAGCTGCAGGCAAGCGGCGGCGTGGGGCTGGCTGCAGGCAAGGGCTCCTCGCTCAAGGCGGCGGTAAGCGTCGCGAACCTGGGCGAGTTCAACCGCGCGCTGATCGCCTTTGGCGTCGGGGCCAACGGCAAGAAGGGCACTCAGGCAATTCCTGTGCAGCTCCACGGCCAGGCGCAGTTCCAGGGCACCGTGACCGGCAACCTGGCCGCTCCCGACGTGAAGGGCCACCTGGCTGTCAACAACTTTGACGTCGCCCTCAACCAGGCGACGCCGGCCACCGCTGCCGGCGCGCAGGTGATCCATGCGTCTGCCGCTGCGGGCCTCGCCGCTCCTCCGGACCGGCCGGTCACCGCGTCCGGCTGCACCTACCCGGCAGGCGCCCCGGCCGGCGCCCCCGCAGGCACCGTGCTCACCTGCACCAACCCATCCGGCCAGCAGGTCCCGATCCAGGTCGCCCAACCCGCGCCCGCCGCCGGAAGCCCCGCTGCGACGCCTCCGCCGGTCCCCCTGCCGGCCACCGCCCCGCCTGCGCCCGGGACCACGGCCGCCGCCGGCGCGCCCCAGACCATCCACTTCGACTCGCTCTCTGCCGACGGCGAGTACTCCCCCGAGCAGATCTCGGTGACCAGCGCGCTGCTGGTGCGCGGAAAAACGCAGGTCCGGGCCTCCGGCCAGATGCAGGCGCACCGTCTCAGCCGCCATCGGCTCGCCTTTGATGACCACTCCGCGCTCAGCGCCGATGCCAGCATCGACAAGGCTTCGCTCACCGACCTGCTCGCCCTCGGAGGGCAGACGCTCGCCGTCACCGGCACCCTCACCCTGCGCACCCACGTGGGCGGCACGCTTGCCAATCTCAAAGGCGGCGGCCACCTCAACGTCGCCGGGGGGCAGATCTACGGCGAACCCTACAAGAGCCTCGATGCGGACCTGGTCTACGCCGGCCGCGACGTCGGCGCGTCCAACCTGGTCTTTCTCGAGGACGGTGGCCGCGTGACCGGTGAAGGCGGCTTCAATCTTGCGACCAACCGGTTCCACTTCAAGGCCCAGGGTTCCGGCTTCGATCTGGCGCACCTGGCCAGCCTCAAAACCGCACCCCTTGTGCTCGGCGGCCAGCTCAACTTTGCCGCCGAGGGCTCGGGCACGGCTGCCGAGCAGTCGATCGAAGCCACGGCGCACCTGGTCAACCTGGCGGTCTCGAACCCGGCGGGCGGCCCTGCGTCGACCGGCGGCATCGACCTGTCGGCGCACACCCAGGCGGGCAAGCTGCTGCTCGACCTACACGCCAGGCTGAACGGGGCCGGCGTCGAGGTGCAGGGAACCACTACACTCAGCGGCCAGTACCAGACCCAGGCCAAGCTCACCCTGGCCAACCTGGACCTGAATCCTTACCTGCGGCTGGCGAACGTGCAGGGGGTAACCGGCAGCTCCCAGTTGGCGGGTACGGTCACCCTCGATGGACCCTTGGCCGCCCCCAGGCTGCTCAACGGCGATCTCGCGCTCTCAAAGCTTGCCGTGGTCGCCCAGGGCATCGCGCTCGGAACCGAAAGCGGCCTGCACGCGACGCTGCGCGGCGGCACCTTTACGCTGGACCCGCTGCATGTCACCGGCGGCGGCACCGATCTGCACGCCGGCGGCAGCGCTGCCCTCTTTGGCACCGCACGCGCGCTCGACGCGCATGCCAACGGATCGCTCGACCTCAAGGCCGTGCACGCGCTGGTGCCGGACGCGACCGCGTCGGGAGCGGTGCTCTTCGGTATGACCGTCGGCGGGACGCTCGAGCGGCCTGATCTTGAAGGCAAAGTCACCTTCAAGGATGTCAACCTGGCCTATGCCGGGTTGCCGAACGGGCTCAGCTCCATGAACGGCTCGCTGGTCTTTGACCAGGGCCGGCTGCAGGTCGATAGCCTGACCGCCTCCAGCGGCGGCGGACTGCTTACCTTCGGCGGCTTCGTCGCCTATCAGCAGGGCATCTATGCCGACCTCAACGTGGCCGGCAAGGGCGTGCGCGTGCGCTACGCCGGGGGCCTGAGCGCGCTGCTCGACACCAGGATCCGCATGCAGGGAACGCTGGCCAACCTGCTCCTCAGTGGTGGGGTGACGATCAACCGCTTCTCCGTCGGGCCCAATCTGGATCTGTCCAGTTTCAATTCGAACGGCATCTCGCCGCCTCCGGATCCGACCGCCTTCGGCAACCGCATTCGGCTCGATGTCCGGATCAACTCCGCGCCGCAGCTCGACATCAACAACAGCTATGCCAAGCTTGCCGGGGATATCAATCTGAACGTGCGCGGCACCGCTGCCGACCCAAGCGTGCTCGGGCATATCTCGATCACCGAGGGCGAGGCCACCTTCTCCGGAACCCACTACTCGCTCCAGCATGGCGATATCTACTTCACCAACCCGGTGCGGATCGAGCCGACGATCGACCTCCAGGCCACCGCCCATGTCGAAGACTACGACGTGCTGCTCGGATTGCACGGAACGCCGGACCGGCTCACCCCCACCTTCCGCTCCGAGCCTCCACTCTCCGAGCAGGATATCTTCGCGCTGCTCTCGGTCGGCCGCACCCAGGAAGAGCAGCAGATCTACTCCAACCAGCAGACCCAGGCCGGGGTCAACTCGACCGAGGACTCGCTGCTCGGCGGGGCGCTCAACGCCACCCTGAGCAGCCGCATCAACAAGTTGTTCGGCGGGGGCAGCGTGAAGATCGATCCGACCTTTGTCAGCGGCACGGGTAACTCGACGGCGCGCATCACCGTGCAGCAGCAGGTATCGAAGAGCGGCACGGTCAGCTATGCGACCAACGTAAACTCGACCAACCAGCAGTTGATCCAGGGCCAGATCAACCTTACCCCGCAGGTCTCGCTGCTTGCGGTGCGCGACGAAGCGGGCGTGTTCAGCGTCATCATGAAGCTGCACCAGCGCTACCGCTAGAGCGGCTGCGAGGGCGCCGCGGACGCGGCTGGGTCCGGGAGCGCACTCCGCCGGCCCTGCGTTTCGCGCGCTCGGTAAAAACCGCGCAACCTCGCTCGGCGCTTCTGTGTCTGTATAGCTGTGGGCTTGCACGAACCAACAGAGCCCCGGAGGCGCACGATGGTATCCCTACCTGGCGGCAGCAAGCAGAAGCTGCTGCTTTCTACCGCAGTCCTGGCCGCAACCCTGCTCTCTCTCTCCTCGACCCGCCTGCACGCCATGCCGGCGCAAGCCGAGGGAGGCGACAAGCAGCAGGCCGAGCTCGAAAAGGCTTTGAGCAAGAAGCAGTTCGCCAATGTGCATGGCACCATTCAGAACGGCATGGTGGTGCTTGCCGGCACCGTCGACCTGTTTGAAGAAAAAGAAGACGCGGACAAGCGCGCCCATCACATCAAGGGCATCAAGGGCGTCGAAAACGAGATCCAGGTCGCAGGACCCTCGGTCCCT
The DNA here is from genome assembly GCA_964658225.1 of Vulcanimicrobiota bacterium. Taxonomy (GTDB): domain Bacteria; phylum Acidobacteriota; class Terriglobia; order Terriglobales; family Acidobacteriaceae; genus EB88. The sequence goes on from CAZZYH010000040.1 coordinate 22,729, forward strand.
GACTCCGAGCTCCAGCAAAAGCTGGTCAAGGCGATCGAGTATGACCGGGTAGGCTATGGGACCACCGCGTTCAATGCCATCGAGGTCAGTGTGCAGAATGGCGTGGTCACCCTGGGCGGCCATGCCTACGGCCCGGTCGATGGCGACTCGGCCGTGGGGGTGGCGAGCAACACCAAGGGCGTGCGCGACGTGGTCAACGAGATCCAGGTCGATCCTGTCTCGCCCATGGACGATCGGATCCGCATCCAGGCCTTCCGCACCATCTATGGGTTCCCGAGCCTGAACAAGTACGCGATGGATCCCGGGAAGCCGATCCGGATCTCGGTTGTGAATGGAAACCTGACGCTCTATGGCGTGGTCGATACGCAAGCAGAGAAGGACGCGGCCGGAATCCGCGCCAACAGCGTGCCGGGCGTCTTTAAGGTTACCAACAATCTGCAGGT
>CAZZYH010000041.1:0-22585 GCA_964658225.1 Vulcanimicrobiota bacterium
CCCGAACCATCATGCCCCGAACCGCCATGCCCCATGGACGAATAATACTGCATTGTGGACGTTTTAGGATACAATCTCACCCGCGACTTTGCCGCACGAAACATCGCCGGAGACGGTACATTTGAGAGTGGAGAGCGCATTGTCCCCAGCAGGCGAGTCGTTGACCGGCAACAAAGCAGGCGCGGGCCCACAGAGGGCAAAGGCCGAACACGGCACCAGTCTGCTCACCGCCTTCCGCGAGATCCGCGAACTGATCGTGCACGGCAGGCTCTCGCCCGGATCCTGGATCCTCGAGGCTGAGCTTGCCGAGCGCCTCAACATGAGCCGCACCCCGGTCCGGGGCGCCATTCACTGGCTCCAGCGCGAAGGCTATATCCTCGAGCATCGCAACACGAAGAAATCCCGCATGATCGTCGCGCCCCTCACCAAGGAGGACGCAAACGAGCTGTACCTGATCATCGGCCGGCTCGAAGGCATCGCCGGACGCGGCATCGCCGCGCTACCCCTGACCCAGCGCAAGGCGATCTGCGCGCAGTTGAAGGAGCTCAACGAGAGCCTCTCCCGGATCTCGAAAGACCGCGACGGCAACCCCGGAGACATCTTCGAGAACGACCGCAGCTTCCATCGGCTCATGATCAGGTATGGCGCCGGCTCCCGCATGACCACGCTGCACAAAGCCATCGAGCCGCAGACCGAGCGCTACTGGCGGCTCTACGCCAGCTCCATCATCAAGGACCTGCACCTGTCGGTCGCCGAGCACGAAGAGATAATCGAGGCGATCGGGGCCGGCGATCCGGACCGCGTCGAAGCCGGACTCCAGGCCAACTGGCTCCGGGGCGCGGAGCGGCTCGGCCACGTCATCGACATCTTCGGCGAACGGGGAAGCTGGTAGCCCGGCGCGCCCCGCACCCTCTCGGCGCAAGCCCCCCCCGGGGGCCGACCTCAGTTATCCTTCGGATCGTCTTTGGGCAGAGCGGCCTGGTTCCAGTCCGGCGGCTCGACGCCGAGCAGATGGTGCACGAAGTAGTCCTCCAGGTAGTGTTCGCTGCTCAGGATGCCGACCCCGTGGTTCTGCCCCGGGATGTAGAGCATGTCAAAGTGCTTGTGCGCCTTGACCAGCGCGTTGACCACCTGCAGCGAAGAGGCCGGATCGACATTGGTATCGTGCTCGCCCGCCACGATCAGCGCCCTGCCCTGCAGCCGATAGGCGTTCTCCACATTCGACGAGGCGGCATACTGGGGTCCCACCGGCCAGCTCATCCACTGCTCGTTCCACCACATCTTGTCCATGCGATTGTCGTGGCAGCCGCTATTGGTGACGGCAACCTTGTAGAACTCGGGATGAAACAGCAGGGCACCCAACGCACTCTGCCCGCCGGCCGAAGTCCCGAAGATCCCCACCCGCGCGATGTCGTAGTAGGGATACTTGGCCGCCGCTGCCTTGTGCCACAAGATGCGATCCGGAAAACCCGCGTCCGCCAGGTTCTTGAACGCCACATTGTGAAACGCCTTGGAGCGGTTGCTCGTGCCCATCCCGTCGATGTGCACGACGATGAATCCAAGCTCCGCCAGCGCCTGGTCGGGAGCGATCGGGCTGAAGTTCTTCGGCACGAACGAGCCCTGCGGACCCGCATAGATATTCTCGATCACCGGATACTTCTTCGATGGATCGAAATCGAGCGGCCTGGTGATCGTTCCCCAGATATCCGTCTTGCCGTCCCGGCCCTTGGCCACGAACACCTCCGGGAAGTGGAAGCCGGCGGCCAGCAGCGCCCCGGTCTCTCCCTTGTCCAGATCCATGACGACCTTCTGATCCGAAGCGCGCCGCAGTTGCGAGACCGGCGCCAGGTCTACCCGCTGCCACAGATCGACGTAGTACGCATGGTCGCGCGAGAACCGGACCGTATGCATCCCGTCCGCGTCGGTCATCTTCGTCAAACCGCTCCCATCGAAGTTGATCCGGTAGAGCTGGGTAAAGTAAGGGTCCTGGCCGGCCACGATGCCGCCCGTGTCGAACCAGATCTGGCGCTTGGCCTCGTCGACCCACTCCACATTCCGCACCAGCCAGTCGCCCCGCGTGATCTGGTTCTTCACCTTGCCCGTGTGGCCGTCGTAAAGATACAGATGCTCCCATCCGTCGCGCTCCGAGGCCCAGATGATCTCCTTGCCATCGTCCACATCGTGCCGGTATCGCCTGCCCGCCGACAGCCCCGGGCCTAGGTCGTTGTAGTAGAAGAACGTCTTGGTCTGCTCCGCAATCAAAGCCCTGGCCTTCCCACTCTGCCCATCCACTTCAAGCACTCGATAAGCCTGGTGACCGCGCTGGTTGTACTCGAACGTAAAGCCCCGACTATCCTTCCACCACTTTGGCCCGGTAAGCGCATAAGGATTCGGAAAGAGCCCGCGATCGATCTCGATCGACTGCCTGGTGGCAAGATCGAACAGCACCGGGGCGGCGAGATCGACCGGGTCGCCCGGCTTCTGGTAGTGGATACTGCTCTGCTTCGGCTGGATCTGATCGGCCGGAGACGACTCGATGTAGGTCACCAGCCGGTCGTAGCCCGGTCGCGTCCGGTAGGCCACCAGCTTGGTCGAGTTCGGAGACCAGGCCAGCGTTTCAAACGTGTAGTGGTTGTCTTCCGAGCCGTCCAGGCTCAGAGCGAACGCCGGCTGGTCCCCCTTCGGCTTGACGTACACGTTGAAGTTCTCGATAAACGCTTCGTACTTTCCGTCGAAGGACGCACACACCTGGTCCGGGTCTGCCGGAGCCGCGCCCACTCCGGCCCGCTCGCCGGCACCGTGCTGGTCTGCGGTCTGCTCTCGCGCCGGCGTCGGTGCGCAGCCGTGTTCCTCGCCCGCGGCCTCGTCTTGCTCATCGTCCTGCCAGGCGGGCGCTGCATGGTAGGCCAGCCCCTCGGCCGGATTCCCGCCAGGCCCCTCAGGCGCCGCCAACGGGCTTGGGTCCGGGTCCGGGCTTGGGTTGCGCGCACCCGCTTCGCCCCGCGGAATCGGTCCCATCTTCACGCACGTGTACTCCACCAGGTTGCACCGATAGAGCACGCCCCCGGACCCGAATTGAAGCGCCCGCTCCTGGTCGAGAAACTTCAGCGGAGCCGTCCGCCCTGCCACCGCAGGCGCGTCCTCCCGGCCCCGCAGCGGAGCGAAGGGCAGCCGCAACGGCGGGTACGCATGCTGGGTGATCGACGAGATCGCCGCAGCCAATCTGCCCTGGTCGAAGGCCGGCCTGCGCGTGCCCGCGTCCGCATCGACCAGCACGAACTCAGTTCCCCCTGCGACCGTCTTCGGATACCAGAACCGGTGCGAGCCTTCGATCCAGCTCGCCGCGCCCGGCGTGTGCACCACCAGGTCGCGCGCCTTCGCCCTCAGTGCATGCCCGCGTTGATAGTCGGCCATGGTTCCCTGCGCCACGGCCAGGCCGGCGCCTCCAAGCCACAGCGCGGCCACCGCCCAAAGACCTCTCCCCATCTTCATCGATCGCTCCCCATCCAATCCGCTCGTGTCTCCCGATCCCGCGCACCCACCCAGACTCCTGCACGGTCCGCCGGGCAGCATTCCGACCGCGGAGGCTTCGGCTTTGCCTCTCCCTGCCCGCGGTCGTGCGCTGCCCCGTCCGACCGGGGCGCCGTGTCTACCGTGGCGACGGTCGTGCGGAGCGCGCCTGCCCAGTATGGCGCACGCGAGCCCGGACCACGGCATGCGCCGGCGAATCGGCCGCCGGGAGCAGGCTATTGCCGCGGCAGCCGCCCAACGAGAATCGGCCCGCTCCGCCTCCGGAACCGCCAAAACCCCGGCCCGCTTCCTTGCCAGCAAGACCAGAGCAGCCGCGCTCTACTCGGTTCCGCCCGCCGGTCGGCCGGGGCAGTTTGACCATGCTCGAGGTCCGCCGGGCCGTCGCCCCGGGCGTTCGCCGGCAGGACCTTTGAGGCCGATGCCCAGAGTGCGCCCGCAGCGCCACCTCGTAACCCGACCAACGTCTCTCTCAACTGCCCCTTCGACCGTCAGTTCCAGGCTATCTTCCCCGCCATTGTCTTCGCGGTCATCGACTCCGGCTATACCGTGCGCTGGGCTCTCGAGCTCGAAGACACCAGCCGCCCCCGCATCGACAAGATCTTCAAGCGGATCGAGGGGTGCCGCCTCGGCATCCACGACGTCTCCAGGGTCCAGCAGGATGCCGCGCTTCAACATGCCCTTCGAGCTCGGCCTCGTCTCGGAGCACGCCACTGTGGCAATCCCGCACAGAGGACCAAGTCCTGCCTGGTGCTCGACGCCAATCGCTCCAACTACCAGAAGTTCCTGTCCGATATTGCAGGCCAGGATATCCTCCAGCACGGCAATCGGCCCGGCAAACGGTCGGCGCCGTTCGCAACCGGCTCGCTGCCTCCCGCGTCGCAAAAGAACCGCTTCTGCCCGGAGCGACCGCCATCATGAAACATTACGAGGAGCTCAATAGCGCCCTCCCCGCGATGCTGCAGGCCATCCAGGTGACCCGCGGGAACTGGGATGCTTCGACCCGGCCACGCTCATGGGCCGATTCGTAAGAAGGCGCGCCAAACAAGCCCGGTAGCCGTTCGCCTCGTCTTCGGAAAGACAAGAAAAGATTGCTATCTGGCGACCACCGTCGCAACACGTCGTCAGGATCGATGCGACGGATCCCTCTCGCACGTGCACGCGCGTGGGGTCGGCGGCGCGATCCAAGGAGTAGGCGACATCTTTTGCGGGAAGAGACTCTCCGGTTTCGTATCTGAGGCTTGGGCACAGACTTGATGGGATGGATTGTCCGTCGGGGCGTAGGGGTAGGACTCGGCGAGTGAGGCTCGCCTGCTGCGGAGACCCTGCCCGGATCACGGAGCACAGGGGCAAGCAGATCCAGCAGTAGATCGGGGAATCGCGGAGGCTTTGTTTTTATCGCAGATCGATGTACAGGCGTCGATCACGATGCCCGAGGCCTTGACCATTGTGAAGGCGGCCTTTGGAAGTCTCGCCCGGGCAGAGTCGGCTCTGCTGCCGTCTGCCACCCACCTACTGCCTGGTACTGCAGGTGTCTTACGTGTGCTAGCGGCTACGCTGCCGGTCGAACAGTGCTTCAGCGTAAAGACACTCACAGGCTTCCCCGGCCTCCGTGACGAAGGCGAGATTTTACTTCGTTATCCTGCTATTTCAGACGGGGACCGGCGCCTTGCGGGCAATTTTCTGCGCGGACTACCTGACCGGCTTGCTCACCGGCGCTGCCAGCGGTGTGGCGGCGGACTATCTTGCTCTCCACGATGCGCACGCCTTGGGAGTCGTTTCGGGTCGGCGTGCAGGCCTGGTACCAGGTCAAAGCCCCTGCAGCGGTTCGCGCCATTGGTACCGCCAGGATCTTCTCGCGACAAACAGGCAAGGCTGAGGCCCTGGCTGACCGGCTGCGCACGAAGCTTTCTATCGATGCAGCAGTGCGGGACAGCGACCTGGTCATTGCCGCCACCACCGCTACCAGCCCGGTAATCAAAGGAGCCTGGCTCAAACCCGGAGCGCATGTAAGCGGCATCGGAGCCAATACGCGCAGCAAGCAGGGATTGGATCCACGATGCTTTGAGCGTGCCCGGGTCGTGGCAGATGCGCGGCAACAGGTTCTTGACGAATGCGGAGACCTGCGCAGCGCGTGGAAAGCGGTAGGGTGACCGCAGGCGGGGTTTGCCGCGGAGCTCGGCGAACTGGTGGAAGGCACAAAGCAGGGCAGGTCTTCGCTGGAAGAAATTACTATCTTTAAGTCCTTTGGCTTGGCCGTCCAGGATGTCGCCGTATCCGCCTTCGTCTACCGGGCCGCGTTGCTTCGGGAATGGGGACGACTCTCCATCCGGGAACTGGCTCGCCACCTTGTTGCCGTGACTCTCCCCTAGCCTGCCTTCAGAAGACGCCATGATTCGAGCCGCCCTTCTCGCCGTTGGCTATGCTGTTGTCCATGCCCCTTGCCTCCTGTGTCAGCTCCGGCTGCACCTGGACACAAGCCCCCGCCGCGCGCCGTCGGCCTTCTTCCCGACAGCTTTCTTTGCTGTGGCTTTCTTGATGGGCACCCTTCAGATCGGCCCTGAGATTCGAAGCATCTCGCGGCCCGGCACGCTCCGCACCGAAGATACTGCATTCACACAAACACGCTGTCAGCAGGAGCCCGACAACATGATCCAGCGGTGCCCACGCAGAAGCGGAAAGCACAAGCTTGGCGGCCCGACCCAGACCTCCGCGGCCCGGACCTGCGCGGCCTCGGTTCTGGCCCTGCTCAGCCTCTCCGGGGCAGCGCGTCCCGGCTGCGCGGCTCGCCTCCCGGTAGACGCCGCAGAGACCACCGCGTGGAACGGCCGGCACTTCCGGGTCGACGTGGGGTCGCTCGTCTCGCGCTCGGACATCGTGCTCGAGCGCCCCAACCGGCTGCCGAGCCAGGCCATGCCCCTTGGCAACGGGGAGCTGGGGCTGGCGGTCTGGGCTCCCGACGGTCTCACCCTGCAGCTTAACCGGGGCGACACGCTGCCCCACCGTCTCTCTCCCGGCCAGGTCCGCGTCCCGGGCCTCGAGGCCATGATGCAGGCCAGGGACTTCCGCGGCCGGCTCGATCTCTACAACGGCGAACTCCTTGAGCAGGGCGGCGGGATCACCGCGAGAGTATACGTGCAACCCTCCGCGGGGATGGCCGTCATCGATGTGACCGGCGCCGACCCGCACCTCCGCCAAAGCGTCGAGCTCTCTCTCTGGCCGCCCCGCAGTCCGCGCGCCACGCGCACCCGCCACCTAGCCATGCTCGCCGAGACCTGGCGTGACACCGGCGAGCCCGGAGCCTCCGGACGCCGCTTCGGCTCGCTCTCCGGGCTGGCCGCCGAGGCCCGCTCCGTCGCCTTCGCATCCGGAGACGCGCGCTCGGTGGTCATGTCGTTTCTGCCCCTGGCCGATGGCCGCTTCCGCATCTTCATCCCTTCGCCGGGCTTCGATGGGCGCCGGACCGCCCTCGCGGCCGTCTCGGAGGCGCTCTCGCATCGATCCGCGCGTGCGCACAGGCTCTGGTGGAACCGGTTCTGGCAGCGCGCCGCGATGCTCCAGATCACCTCCGCCGATGGCTCCGGCGAGTACATGGAGAACCTCCGGGCCATCTCTCTGTTCACCGCTGCCGCCGAGCGGGGCCAGGCCTATCCGAACTCCCAGGCAGGCGTCGCCGAGCTCTTCTCCGCTAGCCGGGACACGCATCGCTGGGACCCGGCTGCCTTCTGGCACCTCAACCTCAGCATGCAGGTGGCCGCCAACCTCGGCGCCGGCCTCGCGCAGCTCAACGCCGCCTACTTTCGCCTCTATCGCGATAATCTCCGGTCCATCGAGGCCTGGACCCGGCAGCACATGGACCAGCGTCCCGGCGCCTGCATCCCGGAAACCATGCGCTTCAACGGCCTTGGCATCGAGTACGAGACCGACCCCCTATCCCATGCCTCCACCGTTGCGCTCAATTGTGACGCGCACTTCAAACCGTTCTTCAACGCACGCACCCTCTCCACCGGCGCCGAGGTCTCCTTATGGATCTGGCGGCAGTACCTGGCCACGCACGATTCCCTGTTCCTAAAAACGAACTACCCGGTCATGGCCGCCGCAGCCCGTTTTCTCCTCGCCGCCGCTCACCTCGGCGACGACGGCTACGACCATACCGCGCCGTCCAACGCCCACGAAACCCAGTGGGACACCTCCGACCCCACTACCGACATCGCCGCCCGCATGGCCCTCTACGCGGCCACCATCGACGCGGCCCGCCTGCTCGGTACCGATCCGGCCCTGGTCCGGCAACTCCGCCTGGCCCTGCGCAAGATCCCTCCCTTTCCTCGCACCCAGCCGCAGCCTCCGCTCACGCTGCTGCCTTCCTCGGCCGATGCGACCCGGGCAGATGTGATCGCCGATTCGTATCAGCCCGCCGCACAGAATCGCAATACGGAGAACATCGGCCTCTATCCTGTCTGGCCCTTTGATCTGATCGGCGACACCTCGCCTCTGTTCGCGTTAGCCCGCCGCACCTTTGCCTCGCGGCCCTATCCTGTCTATCCCGAGGGCGCGGACTGGAGCTTCGACCCGATCCAGGCCGCCCGGCTCGAGTTCCCCGCCGAGGTCCGCTCGACCCTGATCGAACTCACCGAGCTCTACCAGAAATATCCCAATGGTCTGGCCAACTGGGGAGGCGCTTCCGGAGAGTTTTACATGGAACAGGCGGCGGTGACCGCCGATGCTCTCCAAGAGGCGCTCGTACAGGATTACGACGGCCTGCTGCGCATCGCGCCCGCTCTGCCCGCCGGTTGGGATTTCGCCGGATCTGTCTTTGTGCGCGGCAGAACCAAGGTCGACGTGCAGACCCGCGCCGGCACAATCACCACTCTGGTCATCGAGTCCGGCAGCCGCCAGCACCTGCGCCTTCGCAATCCCTGGCCCGGAAGACAGGTCTCGGTCGAAGACGCAGGCTCGAGCCGTCTGCTGCTCTGCGCCCAGAGTAGCCCGGAGATCGCGTGGGCTGCCCGAGCCCGCCACACCTATCGTGTCTATCCTGCCGAACAGGCCCGGCTTGGCGCCAAGGTCGCGCCCCTGATCGGCCAACCGGCCCAGGCGGCGCGACACCTGGGCCGTGTCGCGATCGGGCTGCCTTCTCTCCTCACAGAATGAATCGAGCGCCCACCCTCGCCGCCCCTCGAACGCCACTGCTGAATGTCATCGCCAATCCCATCATGCAAACCGGAGAAGGACGAACCTCTTGCCCACCACCACCCTGGCCATCGATATCTGAGGAACCAACTTTCGCGTCGCCGCCTTTGAGGACCGCACCACGCTCCATTGGGCGCGGCGGTCAACCCTGCGCGGAGCAGGCCCCGCCTGGATGCTCGATCAACTCCAGCAATTGGTCGCTCCGTGGCCGATCGGCGATTCGATCAGTACGGCATTGGCTTCGGTGGCGCTGTCCATTCTTCCGGGCAGCGCGTCCTCTACTCCACCCACGTCAGCGGCTGGGAAGACTCCGACCTGGTCGGCCAGATCGAACGCCGCTTTCACGTGCCGGCCATTATCGACCGTGACACTCTCCTCGGCTCACTCGGCGAGGGCATCCACGGAGCGGGTCCGGGCATGCAGTCCCTCTTTTAGGTGACCCTTTCGACTGGTGTCGGTGGCGGGTTCCTGCAAGGCAATACCCTGCTTCGTGGAGCCGACTCCGTCGCTTGCGAACTAGGCCGCCACACCGTGGTCCTCAATGGCGCAAGGATTGAAAAACCGCATCATGTTCTTGAATCCAGCACGGATTGTCATCGGCGGCGGCATCGCCAAAGCAGGCGATACGCCCTTCGTTCCTTTGCGCGAAGAACTGCTTTCCCGCCCGGACATCCGGCTCGCGCGCGGGCAAGGATATCCTGCGATCCGCCTGCGCCGGGCGTTCTACAATTGCAGAGGGCTCGTCCCTCCCGGCTCCCGTACCGCCGGCCAACACTGCCCGGGCCCTTATCGCTCCGGGCGTTCTGCCGGACAGGGAAGCGGGACACGACCGAGCCCGCGACAACACGAAGCCACCCGATATGCTCCGCGCTCAAGCTACGTTGCTCACGCTCCTGTTCTTGGCGCCGCCCAGCGCCCTCGCCGCCCCCGGCCAGGCGCCCGTTCCGGCCTCGGCTCCCTCCGCCGCGCAAGCCGTCCAGTGGATGGAGCAGGGCGACTATGCACAGGCCCTCGTGGCCTGGCGTTCGCTCAGCAGACGCGACCCCGGCAATGCCGCCCTGCACGCTCAGCTCGGACTTACCCTAGCCCACCTCGACCAGTACAAGGAGGCCTCCGCGCAGTACCGGCTGGCCTTGCGCAGCCAGCCGCACGACCCTGAAGTGCAGTTCCATCTCGGCCTCGCGGAGTTCAAGCAGGGCCACTTCGCCGCCGCGGTCTCCGCCTTCCTGGCCTCCGGCGGCGGCAAACCGCTCACCCCGCAAACAGAAACGCTGCTCGGCATGAGCTACTACGGGCAGGGCCTCTACGCGCAGGCCATCGCTCCTCTCACCGCGGCCAGCAAGGCGGATCCGGCCAATCAGAGTCTGCACTACGTGCTTGCCGAAAGCTGCGTCCGCGCGAGCCAGGCGAGCTGCGCGCTGAGCGAGTCCGAGCGTGTGCTCGAGCTTGATCCCGACGCCCCGGCCGCACACATGCTGCTCGGCGAAGCCCGGGACGGCCTGGGCCAGTTTGAAGAGGGCATCGCGGAATTTACAGCCGCCGAGAGGCGCGACCCCGCGACGCCGAACGTGCACTTCGCCCTCGGCTACCTCTACTGGAAGCTGCACGACTACGACCGCGCGCTGCCCGAGTTCGAAGAAGATACCAGGCGCTCGCCGGAGAGCGCGCTCTCCTATGCCTACCTCGGCGATATCGCCTATCGCAACAACCAGGACGATGTAGCCCTGGCCTGGATCGAAAAGGCCCTCGCCCTGCGGCCCGGCATCCGCCTGGCCCATTTCGACCTGGGCTGCGTGTGGGCGCGCAAGGGCGACAACGGGGCGGCCATCGCCGAGTTCAGGAAGGCCAAGACGCTGGACCCCTCCCAGGCCGATGCCTACTACCGCCTGGCCCGCCTGTATCTGGCAGCCGGACAGAAAGAGCAGGCGCGCAAGGAGTTCGCAGCGACCAAGATGCTCCACGAGCGAGCGGACGAGACCTTCATCCAGAAGGTCTCGGGAGCCGCGCAGCCGCCATCGCAGCCGGTCCCGCGCTAGCCGCTCTCGCCGGCGCCAGCCGCCCGGGCTAAAACGAGACCCGCAGGGCCAGTTGCACGGTGCGCGGCAGGTTGACCTGGTGGGTGACCGCGCCGAAGTTCTGCCCGCCTACGGCCAGGTTCGGCTCCGCGAATTGAGCATGGTTGAAGATGTCGAAGATCTGGCCCGTAAACTGCGTCTTCACGCGCTCGGTGAGGTTGAAGTTCTTGGTGGCCGCAACATCGAAGTTCACCCCGCCCTCGCTCTTCAACTGCGCATCGACCCGGGGCTCGTTGCCGAACGAGAAGTTGCCCGGCTGCACAAAGCAGGCGGTGTTGAACCAGGCATTCACCCGGGCCGTGCTGTGCGCCGACCCGGACCCGTTCTTGTCGCAGCCGGCCACATACGTCGGACGAATGATGCCCGCCCCCAGTCCGAACGGTGCCGTTCCCCCGCCGAACTGGCTGAGCGCGTTTTGTTGCGCGGTCAGCGCCAACGGCAGCCCGCTCTTGAACACCGTGATGCCGTTGGCACGCCAACCGCCCAGCACCGCGTTCGCCAGCCCGTTCAGGTGGGCGCCATACCTTTGATCCCGCCCGTAGGGAAGATCCACCCCATAGTTGATCACCAGGTTGTTGGCCAGGTCCTGTTCGCTCAGCGATCGTTCGGCCAGCAGATTGTCGTTGTCCTGCACCACCGCAGAACCGCCCTGCCCATCCTGGAAGGCGCTCGTATTGTCCACGTTGCTGAGCAGCTTGCTCCATGTGTAGGCCAGCTGCAGCACGCCGCCGTGGCTCAGGCGGCTCGTGGCTAGAACCTGCATCGCGTTGTAGCTCGAGAACCCGAAGCGCGGCACCTGCTGCAGGATGCCCTGCGGATACTGGGGGTGGGGCAACAGGAGATAGCCCCGCGCGACCGTGGCCCCGCCCAGCGGCGAGGTAGAGGGAAACTGGCCGGCGAACGGATTCGCCACCTGGGTGAGCAGCTCGCTGCCGAGCGCGTCGTACTGGTCGGGAAGCTGGTTCAGGTTCAGCCCCGAGGCTGTGTATGCCGAGGCGCCGACAAGATGCGTCCCCTTGGCTCCCGCATAGGCCACGCTCACCGACGTTCTGCTGTCCAGCGCGTGCTCCACCGCAAAGTTGTACTGCTGCGCGCTCCCGTACTTCTGGTTGGGAATCCGTGCCCACAGACCGAAGCCCAGCTGCGCATCGAGCGCCGCCTGCGTGTGGCCCAGCGGCTGGTTGACTCCGTTCGGCAGCGGGTTGTCTACCGTGGCCACCAGCGGCGAGCCCGGCGTGTTGTTGATGTTGGTATTCGCACGCGCCACCTGGCTCAACTGCGGTCCGTCCTGGGTGATCTCCGAGGGCAGGTAGGAGAGCCCGTAGCCCAGACGCACGACCGTCTTTTCATCCACCCGGTAGGCAATGCCGATGCGCGGCGAGAATAGCTTGTCGTGCAGCGCTTCTTCGCGCCGGTGCGGGTAAGCCGGGCTATTGACCAGAGCCAGCGCGGTTGTCAGCGGGACCGAGGCGCCGGTAACAGGATTGGTGATCGCGGTCAGATTGCCTAGGCTTGCGGCCGCATCCGGAAGAATGACCGTGTTCAGATCGTGCTCTTCCGAGTACGCGCCTGGCTGCTCCCAGCGCAGGCCGAGCGTCAGCGTCAGCCTCCGGGTCGCCTCAAAGGTGTCCAGGAAGAAGAACGCATAGTTATGCAGAAACGCATGCTGGGTCGCGATGTTCGCCGCACTGGTGCTCGACGGCGCGTTCAGCAGAAACGACGCAAGCGCGTTGCCCGTCGTCGAGTCGCTCGGCGAAGAGGCCGAGTAGATCGATTGCGCGCTCAGCCCCGCCCCGGTTCCATTGCCGTAGCTCGTCCACAGGCTCTGGCGCCAGTTGCCGCCGAAACGCAAGGAGTGTTTGCCGACGACCTTGTTCACCGCCCCGTTCACCCCCCATACCGTGTTTTCCCAGTAGAGCTGCGAGGTGTTGGCGCCGATCCCGTAGCCGGCGATGGAAAGACTGGGAAGATTGGCCACCCCGCCAAAGCTCTCCGCCTGCACGTTGGCGTAATTCTGATTGATCGTCGCCAGATCGAAGCCGCGGGAGAGAATGCTTTGAAAGTTGTAGTTCTGGAGATAGGAGGCGAGTAAGTCCGCCGTGGTCGTCGCATTGAAGACGTGCGTATCGCCCAGCGCGCCCTGCTGCGTGTAGTTGCCCGTGGGTCCGGAGCCGGTCATCGTGCCGAACGGATCGCTCACCCCGTTATGGGGATTCCAGTAGGTGTAGCGGGCGAAGATCCGGTCCGCCCTGGTCAGCGCATCATCTACCCGAACGTTGTACTGGTTCTGGAAGCCCTCGATCGGCGCGCTCGCGGACACGTTGCCCGTCGACTGGTTGACCCGCGCCTCGTTGGGAGTTTCGAGGGCGAGAATCTTGACCGCCGCCGGATTCAGCCGGGCGGCCGGGATCACGTTGCCCGTGTACGGCGCCCGGGTGATCGGGTCGTAGATGCCCTGCACTCCGGGCGCAAAGTCTGCCGAGAAATCACCGCGCAGCTCCGCCGAGGTGGGCACCCGGATCGTCTCCGGTGAGGTCGAGGTCAGCGTCTCGCGCTCGAACGCGAAGAAGAAGAAGAGCTTGTCTTTGACAACCGCGCCCCCCAGGTTCGCGCCAAACTGGTTCTGGTGCAGAGGACTTTTGCCGAGCCCGGCGTGATTGCTGAACCAGTCGTTGGCATTCAACACGGTATTGCGAAAGTACTCGTAGGCCGCACCGTGGAACATGTTGGTGCCCGACTTGCTCGAGATCTGGATCACGCCCCCGCCAAAGCCGCCGAACTCCGGGCTGATATTGTTTGTCGACACCCGGAACTCCTGCACCGCATCCTGTGTCGGCACCAGCGAGTTGACGTTGTTTTCGGGCACGTTCTGCGCCATCCCATCGTAAAAGAAGAGGCTCTGCCCGCTGAAGCCGCCGCCGATCTGGTAGTTGCCGTAGGCGATGGCCTGGGTCTGGCCCCCGGCCTGAAAGTTGCCGCTGCCCCCGTTGGCCACGGTGCTGCCCTGGGTGCCGCCGCCGGGCGTGACCCCGGGGATAAAGTCGAGCAGGTTCATCACATTGCGTCCGTTCAGCGGCGCTTCTTCCACCTGCCGGCCTTCGACCACCCCGCCGAGGGACGCATTGTCGGTCTGCAATGCCTCGGTCGCCGCGTTTACGTTCACCGTCTCGGTGACCGCGCCCGCCTGCAGCGCCTCGTCTACCCGGGTCGTGCCGCCCACCGTCACATCCACGTGCTCGCTCGAGGCCATCTTGAAGCCGGTCGATGTCACCGTCACCGTGTACGATCCGGGATCGAGGTTCTTGAAGGTGAACCCCCCGGCCTGGTTGGTCGCAGCCGTCACCGTCTGGTTCGTACCATCGTTCTTCAGCACCACCTGCGCACCGGCAACGGTTGCGCCCGTTGTATCGGTCACCGTGCCGACAACCGATCCGAAGTTCGTTTGACCTTCGGCCATGCCCCACGCGGCCGCGATCCCGGTGGCGACCAGAAGGGTCCTGGCCAAGGCCATCTTCTGCGTCCGGTTGCATCGGAAGGCTTGGATCGAGGCTTGGATCCTGCTCGCATTGGCCCTGCTCAAAGAAACCCTCCTGCTGTTGTCCCTGCCCGGTGTCTCTCCGGTGCTTCCAGGCCGCCTTGAGCGCGAGCCTGCCCGTTCCCGGGCGGCGCGCCCCGCAGCCGCCCAGGGGCTCCGCGCACCTACCCTACGACACAGAGTGCCTGATCAGCTACGACAAAATGTGCTAGGGTTCCTACCGGGTAATGCGCTTTGGCGCGCGCCCTGCTTCGCAGGCTTGGAGGGGCAAAGCGGAGCCCTCCGGGCGAGCCGGCGCAGAAAAGTCCCGGCTGATCGAGTTCAGCCAGCTGCAGCCAGCCCAGCCCAGGCTGCCCGGCACGGGGGCGCATCCGAGAACACAGCCCCGAGGCTAGTACCCGGGGGCTGCGTTTCCACACGGGTCGCCGGGCACGTCCGCCTCGATCGTAGACGCGCTTGGCCCCGGAGCATAGGGCTCGAGGCCCTGCTTACAGTCCGGCGCCCCGCGTGGATTGCGTGGCAGCTACCTGCTGCTCCATCGTCTCGCGGAGATACTTGTGGGGGTTGACCGGCGTGTTGCGGATGCGCACCTCATAGTGGAGGTGAGGCCCGGTGCTGCGGCCGGCAGAGCCCACGTAACCGATCACCTGGCCGCGTTTGACCTGCTGGCCGGCAGTGACGGCAAAACCGGAGAGATGGCCGTAGATCGTGGTGATGCCCTGCCCGTGATCCACCACCATCTCCCGGCCATACCCGCTCGCGGGACCGGCCATCGCGATCAAGCCGTCGGCCGGGGCACGCACGGCGCTGCCATAGGAGGTCGCGATATCGATGCCGGCGTGAAAGGCGCCCTCTCCGTTGAACGGATCTTCGCGCTCGCCGAACGAGCTGGTCACCCTGCCGATGACCGGCCACAGAGTGGGCGCGTCGGCCAGGTTCATCGAGCCGGAGAGCGCTCCAGAGAAGGCTGCCGAGTCGCCGAAGCTGCGGCGGCCGAAGTTGAGCCCCGTTTCCAGGTGCCCGGAGAGCGCGCTGGTGCGTAGCTCGGTGAACTGGTCGAGCGACCGGGCATAGGCCTGCTGGCTAAAGCTGCCCGGCTCGTCGGCCAGCGGCGCCGAGGCGGCCACTGCCACGGAAAGTTTCGTAGCCCGCGCCGGATGCATGCCCAGTCCGTAGAGCGCGCTTACCTGGCTGGCCAGCGAGCCCAGCGAAGCGGCCTGGACATCCTTCTGATGGGCGACCTGCTCGAGCTGGGCGTAATCCTTGCGCAGGCTTTCGCGCTGGGAGCGTACCTGGTTATAGCTGGCGGTCTTGAGCAGCATGCGGCTATAGGAGCCGGCCATCCCCGTAATCGTGAACGCCCCCACCAGCGCGGCGGCCACGAAGATGTAGGCATAGTGGAGCGGGATCGGGATCTTGCGGAGTCGTCCGTCCTCTTCACGCGCTACGAAGATGATGTAAAAGCGTTTGCGCAAGTGGCACTCTCGGCTGTACGGTTTGGGCAGGGGCCCGACTCAAGCTCCCGGGCCTCGGTTCGAAACGTTCCTCGGGGAGCACCCCGGAAAGAACCAGCGCGGGTTGGATGCGCCGCCCGATGCTCTTCAAAGTTCAGGACTCTCGCCCCCTGGGCCAGAAGCGCAGCCTCAGAGCAATGCGCTTCATTGCTCCTTTGACGGTAACAGCGGCAAAACGAGAGGGTCAATCCTTAGAACTAGAAGGCTACGCCACGCTTCGCACCTTTCGTAATCTATCTGACAGAGCCAGTTGATCCTATGGAGACCATCTGGTCAAAACTTTGCCGCCAAATCGCTTCTGTAGCGACTTTTAACGGCTTGCTCAGTACAATCAGGCAGGATGAACACTGCACAGATGATTGCTGCACTCGATGAAGAATTGGCGCGACTTCGCCAGGTGCGCGACCTGCTGGCTGGCGGAGATTCTGGGGAGCCGGTCAAGCGAAAGCGGGGCCGGCCCGCAAAATCGGTAGCCAGCAAGCCGGCCGTGCCCCCCGCGAAGAAGCGGAACCTGAGCGATGAGGCACGCCAGCGCATCGCCGAAGCCCAGAAACGCCGTTGGGCTGCCCAGAAGCACGACGCACAGTAGTCCCTCTCACAACTTTCACCGGTCCCCACCCGGTACGACCCCAGGCAAGCCAGCCCCACCTGCTGCACCCTCCCCCGGTGCATGTTTCCCGCCTCAAACGCATCGCTCTCGCTGATCCGGCTGCTTAGAAGCCGGAGCGTCGCCGCTGTTCGCGTGGGGAGCGGTATGCTTCTATCGGTGACGCCTCCCCGCTCGCACCCGTCTTCTCGATCCCGCGCACCCGCGCCATGCCCATCTTCTTCGCCGGAGCCCGGGAGCCGGCGACCGCCTCGGATAGAGGGCTCGGGCGAACGCGCGCTGATCGCCGCCCTGCGGCGCACGGCTGCCCGCCAGGGCGGCCCGCTCCCGGGAACCGGCCTGCTTCGCCTGGGGATAGGGGACGACTGCGCCATCCTGCGCGTACCCGCCGGCGATGAGCTCGTCGTCACGACCGACCTTTTTCTGGAGCAGGTCCACTTCCGCCGCGACTGGCATCAGCCCGAGGTCGCGGGGCATCGCTGCCTGGCGCGGGGCCTGAGCGATATCGCCGCGATGGGCGGGACGCCGGTCGCTGCCTTTCTCTCCTTCGCCCTGCCGGCTGAGCTGCGCGGCGACTGGGCCCGGCGCTTTCTGGCCGGCCTCCTGCGCCTGGCCCGCCTGCACCATGTGCCCCTGGCCGGGGGCGATACGGCGCAGGCTCCGGCGGCAGCGTCTTCGCGCTGGCCCGGCGGCCGGGCCGGGATGGCCGGGGGCCGCGCGCGGGGTGCTGCGGGCGGCGGCCGGTCTGCCCCGGGCGCATCGCTCTTTGCCGCCGACATCGTGTTGCTCGGACGGGTCCCTCAGGGTCAGGCGCTGCTTCGCTCCGGCGCGCAGCCCGGCGACTTGGTTTATGTCACGGGCTCCCTGGGGGGCGCGGCTGCTGAGCTCGCCCGGCTCGAGCAGGCGCCGGGCGCCTATGCCCGGCTGCTCCGCTCCCGGGGCGACCATCCCCACCTCTTTCCGCAGCCGCGCCTGGCCGCCGGACAGCTACTGCGAGGACGCGCCACCGCGGCCATCGATCTCAGCGACGGTCTTTCTACCGACCTCGCCCATCTGTGCGAGGAGTCGGGCGCCGGAGCCGAGATCGAAGCCGCACTGGTCCCCATCCACCCTCTGGCCGCGCGCAACCGGCCCGAGGGGCTGGCGCTTGCCCTGCATGGGGGCGAAGACTATGAACTGCTGTTCACCGCCCCGGCCCGGCACCGCTTGCCACACCAGATCGCCGGCACGCCCATCCACCGGGTCGGGCGCATCGTCAAAGCGGGTCGAGGCCGGCCGCGTGTCACCCTGATCCAGGCCGATGGCAGTCGCGGCCCGTTGCGCAACCAGGGCTGGGAGCACTTCCGCCCGACGCCCTGAAGGTCTTCGCCCCAGGCCGGGCCCGGAGACCGGGCCGGGGCATCCATCGCGGGCTCCCTGGAGATCGCGGGCGCACCTGAGGAAGGCAAGCTCCAGGTGATCTTGCCCCGAGGCGGATCGAGACGTGCATCGTGAGTGCGCCCGGAGAAAGACCCCCAGGTTTGCCCGCGCCTCCACCGAGCGCGCCGGTTCTCTGCGCGGCCGGTCGTGAACGCATCGCGGGCAAGGCCGACAGCCTGAGCTGGGCAGGGCTGGGGCAGGCTGGGCTGGGGCGGGGCTGGAGCGAAAATCCTGGGGCACCGTTCGCAAAACCCCTGGCGGCCACCGCAAGTCCCCCTTCTGGGGCCGTCTCTGCAAGCTCGCCGCCGGCGCGCAACAAGGGCAGGCCGCCCCGCGCGGGCGGTTGGTAGCATGAGAGGATGCATCCCTCTCCAGACGCTCCAAAGCCGGTCCGCGTCCGCTTTGCTCCCTCTCCGACCGGCATGCTGCATGTAGGGAACGCCCGCACGGCCCTGTACAACTGGCTCTTCGCGCGCCATGCCGGGGGCACCTTCGTGCTGCGGATCGAGGACACCGATGTCGAGCGCTCCGAGCCGCGCCATGAAACGCAGCTGATGGACGACCTGCTCTGGCTGGGGCTCAGCTGGGGCGAAGGCCCGATGGTCGGCGGCCCCTACGAGCCGTACCGCCAGAGCGAGCGCCTGCCCGTCTATGCCGAGCACACGGCGCAGCTGCTCGTCTCCGGCCACGCCTACCGCTGCTTCTGCTCGGTCGAGCAACTCGAAGAGGATCGCCAGCGCGCACTCGCCACCCATCAGCCGCAGAACTACCAGGGCCGCTGCCGGTCGATCCCGGCCGAGCAGTCCAGCCGTCGCGCCGCTGCCGGCGAGTCGTTCGCCGTACGGCTCCGCATCCCGGACCACCCGCTGCGCTTCCACGACCTGGTCCGGGGGCCGGTCGAGTTTCCGAGCGAAAGCATCTCGGACCCGGTGCTGGTTCGCTCGGGCACCGCGACCGAGGGCGGCATGCCCGTCTACAACTACGTCGTCACGGTAGACGACGCGCTGATGGGCATCACGCACGTGATCCGCGGCGACGATCACATCTCAAACACCCCGCGCCAGGTGGCGATCTACGAAGCCTTCGGCTGGGCGGTCCCGGAGTTCGCGCACCTGTCGACGATCCTCGGCGCGGACCGCGAGCGCCTGTCCAAGCGCCATGGCGCGACGTCTGTAGCGAGCTTTCGCGAGATGGGCATCCTGCCCGAGGCGCTGGTCAACTACCTGGCCCTGCTGGGCTGGGGGGCCGAAGGCGGCACGCGCGAGACCTTTACGGCGGAAGAACTCGTGCGCGCGTTCAAGCTGGAACGCGTGACCGCCTCGCCGGCCGTCTTTGACTGGGACAAGCTGCACTGGCTGAACCGCCACTACCTCAAGCAGGCCGACCCGGTCCGCATCCGCGAGCTGGCCTGGCCCTTCGTTGCCGCGGCAGGGCTGCTACCCGCCCGCGACCAGGCCGACGCCGAGACCGCGGCGTGGCTGGACATGGTCATCGCGTTGCTGCTGCCCTCGCTCGACCAGCTTGACCAGTTGCCTGCGAAGGCCGCAAGCCTCTTCCGCTACGACGCTCGCGCCGCGCGCGAGGACGCGGAATACGCGGCTCTGCTCTCGACCGAGAGCGCCCGGCGCGTGCTGGCTGCCTTTGCCGTACGCGCAGCCGCTGGGCCGGCCTCGCCGGAGGCGTTCAAGGCCTGGATGAACGAGATCAAGGCCGAGGCTGGCGTCAAGGGCAAGGACCTCTTTCACCCGGTCCGGATCGCACTCACCGGCTCGCACTCCGGCCCGGAGTTTGACAAGCTGCTGCCGGTCATCGAACGAGGGAGCCTGCTGGCTCTGCCGGTGCGCGTGCTGAGTGTGCGCGAGCGCATCGAAGCCTTCCAGGCGGGAATGCAGCCGTGAGCGGGGACGCAGCCGTGAGCGGAAACGCGCCTGCGGTCGTGCAGGGAAGCTTCGCGCATTCGTGGCAGGCGACGGTACTCAGGCAGCGTCCGCTGGTCCTGCCCCGCCGGCATTATGTCTACCCTCGGGAGGCAGAAGAGGTAGAGCGTGGCGCGCTCGAGCTGCTCGTGGAGCCGGAGCAGGGCGAGCGTTTTCTCGCCACCTGCGCCCTCGGGTTCGCGGACCCGCTCGCGCCTACGGGTGTGTGGAGTTGCCCCCACCCCGCCGAACTCTGCGCGGTCGCCGGCGGCTATGCGTATCTGATCGACACCCGCAGCCCGGAGCGCTTTGAGCAGCTTCCCTACCGCCCCGTGCTCGCCGTGCATCCCGTCGCGACGCCCGGGGTGCGGCTCCTGCTGTTTGTCGGCCATCAGGCGATCTGCGCCCACGGGGAGCGCGGCCTCGCGTGGGAGTCTGCACGGCTCTCCGACGAAGGCGTTTCGGTGCACTCGATTGCGGACGGATGGCTGTATGGGGCCGGCTGGGAGATAGGCACAGACCGGGAAACACCATTCCAGCTCCACCTGCATACCGGTCGGGTCCAGCGCGACAGGGAGGCTTCGCCTCAGGCCAACCCGCCGCCGCTGCGGATCTCTTCATCCTGAGCAGAGCGAGAACTCTGCGGTAGATCGTGTGCCTTGCCCTGTTCTTTGCCCTGCCCCTTGCTTGCGAGATGCGCTTCCAGGCGATCTCTGCAACGCCTTGACTTCGCTCAGCATGGCGAGCCTGCGGGCCTGACTGCGAGCGGGGACTGCGCATCCCGCACCGTGTAGAAGCTCAACGCCGCATCCCCCTGCTCCAGCACGCGCGTCCTGGCAAGCTCCCCGTAGCGCTCCTCCGGCCCACCCGCGATAGCACCGCGGCGCACCCGGCGGTGCTCGGCGACGACGATGGCCCCCGGGGCAAGCAGCGCCAGGGCTTGGCCGCCGAGCAGCCCCAGGGTACCCGCATACGCGGAGGTGTCTTCATAGGGTGGATCCAGAAAGACAATCTCAAAAGCAGGCGCGGCCCGGGCTCCAGAACCCCGCAGCCATGCAGCCACAGAACTTGCATGGATGGTGTAGCCGCGGGCTATCTTCAGCGCGGCCAGGTTCGCCCGGATCGCCGCCAGCGCCGGCGCAGCCTGCTCGATAAAGGTCGCGAATCCGGCTCCCCGGCTAAGCGCCTCGATCCCGTTCGCACCCGAGCCGGCATACAGATCCAGGAAGCGCGCCCCCTCTAAGTGGGGCGCGAGCACGTTGAACAGGGTCTCACGCAGCCGGTCCGAAGTCGGCCGGGTCTGCAATCCCTCGGGGGCCTGGAGCAGCCGCCTTCTGTACTGGCCGGCGATCACGCGCATGGGTTCATGGTAGCCAACCGGCACCGCAGCGGGCAGATCGCGCCCCGAAAAGCGCATGGTCCCTCTACAATGCAGAGGAGGCCGATCCGCCCGGCGCAGCCCGGCCCTGCGGCACGGCGCCATCCACTGCACGTGCCATTTGCACATCGAGCCATAGCATATCGAGATAGAGAGAAAGGCACCATGCGCGGCTGGTCATTTCCCCTAGGACGCTGGTTCGGAGTCGACCTGCGCATGCACGCTTTCTTCCTGATCCTGCTCGCCTTCTGCCTGTTTTCGACCAGCCTGGGCAGTGTGGCGGGCTGGCGCGGTGTGGCATTGTGGCTGGTCCTGCTGGCAGCCGTCGGCGCTCGCGAGGTCGCGCGCATCATTGCTGCGGCTTACTACCATGTCAGCCTGCGCAGCATCCTGCTGCTGCCCATCGGGGGGCTCTTCTCCTACGCCGATCCCGAGAGCTCCGAGCGTGCGGCCTCCTCGCCTGTGCAGCTGACAATCTCGCTCGCCGGCCCGCTCGCCAGCCTGCTCACCGCCGCACTGCTGGCCGGGCTGGTGCACGGCGCCAGCCCCTCGGTAGACCTGCTTGGGCGTCCCTGGATCACGCCTACCCACCTGATGCGTTCGGCGGTGTGGCTGAACCTGGCGCTCGGGTTGCTGCACTTTCTGCCCGCCTACCCGCTCGATGCAGGGCGGCTCTTGCAGGGCAGCTTTGCGGACACGCAGGGCGCGGCCGAGGCCAAGCGCGCCGCCTCCGGGATGGGCCGCATTCTTGGCGTGGGCGGCATGGTCGCCGGCCTGGCCCTGCTCGCCCTGCCGCTCCCCGACCTCTCCGCCACGCTCAGCCCGCTGCTGATCGCGGGCGGCTTCTTCATCGCCGTCGGCGCGCAGCTAGAGGATCAGGGTGTGCTCTACCAGTCGGTCGTCGATACGGTTCGCATGCGCGACGTCATGCTCACCGACTTTGCCACCATGAGCCCCTCCGACACGCTCGAAGACGCGCTGCACAAAAGCATTCACAGCCTGCAGGACGATTTTCCCGTTGTCCGCGGCACCCGCATCGTGGGCGTCGTCTCCCGCCAGAGCATCCTCGAGGCGCTGCGCGGGGACGGGAACGGCTATGTGCAAGGGATCATGTCGCGCGCCTTCCAGGTCGCGCTGCCCGATGACTCGCTCGGCACCATCATCCGCAGGATGCGTCGGGGACGGATGGCGCTGGTCCCGATCGCGGAGGGCGATCGGGTGGTAGGCGTGGTGTCCCTGCAGAACCTGATGCACAGCATGGGTCCGCTCTCGGAGCAGCGCAAGCTGCGGCCGGGGAGCTGAGTTGGAGCCCGGCGCGGTGGAGACCGGTTCGCCGGAGGGCGAGGAGTCCGCAGGGCCGGACGGGCCGGAGGGCGAGGAGTCCGCGGCCTTCGAAGACGAGCGCGAAGACGAGCCCGGGGAC
>CAZZYH010000042.1:0-541 GCA_964658225.1 Vulcanimicrobiota bacterium
ACCTTTTCAACCTCTTCTGCGCAGATGGCGTCTAAGAAGCAGCAGGGCAGTGTTGTCCCTGGATAGGAGCCACACACGCATGACCTCCCAAGAAAGCCAGATGTTGAATGATCTCGCGCGCAAGATCTCTCAGACCCAGCTGCAGGAGAAAGATCCGGAAGCCGAGCAGTTGCTGAGGCAGTCGCTGGGCCACGACCAGGACGCGCTCTACAAGCTGGCGCAAACGGTGCTGGTGCAGAACATCGCGCTCGACCAGGCGCGGCAGCAGATCCTGCAGCTGCAGCAGCATGCGCCCTCGCGTGCGAGCAGCTTTCTCGGCAGCTTGCTGGGGCACAAGGATCCTCCGGCCCCGGCGCCCGCCCAGGCCCAGTACCAGCAGGTGCCTCCGCAGTATATACAGCCAGGCTATGCGCAGCCACCGCAGTACGCGCAGCAGCCGGTCCAGGGCGGCGGGTCAAGCTTCCTGCGTTCCGCGGCCACTACCGCGGCCGGTGTCGCCGCCGGCGCGCTCGCCTTTGAGGGTGTCGAATCGTTGTTGCAC
>CAZZYH010000042.1:551-22334 GCA_964658225.1 Vulcanimicrobiota bacterium
GGCTTCGGCGGCGGCGGCTTCGGCGGAGACTACGCAGGTGGATGGGGCGGCGGAGAGCGGCCGACCGAAGAGATCGTGAACAACTACTATGGCTCCCCCGAGGGCGGCGACAGTTACCAGGGCGGTGGCTATGATGGTCCGAACGAGCAGCCGCAGGGTGGCTACGACGTAAGCGGACCGGATGAGCAGCCGCAGGGCGACGTGGCCGATGACAGCAGCTATGACCCTGGCTCCGACGATGGTGGAGACTTTGGCGGGGACGAGAGCAACTTCGCTTAGGTCCCGTTCTTCGGCGGGTCCGATCTTGGGCGTATAGAGAGGGCGTCGCTCGAGCGACGCCCTCTCTACGTTCGGGAAGCGAATCTGCGCGCTGACACCGGCCGCAGTACAACGTGCCTTCCGGGCGCGCGCGTCAGAACCCGGGTTCCGCAGCGGACCGGCTCGTTACAATCGTTTCCTTTTGTCCCATAGGGAATCGTTGGTCACCCAACGGCACAGATCCCGCATCGCAATCGCCTCTTCCTCCTCTAGTTTCACTCTCGTCCAAGTGCCGCTTGACACTTCCAGGCACGGACCAGAGGTCTTTGCATGCGGTATGGCTGTCGTCTCTTTCTCTCACTTTTGCCACTGATCGTCGTCAGCGCCTTCGTTTCGTCGGCGTTTGCCGTATCTCCTGTGCCCAACTCGCCCAGCTTTCAGGCCGAGGTGCTTTCGCTCGGCAGCGGACTCTGTCTGGGACCTCCGGGCGTTGCCGCGACCAGCGGGCTCGCTCTCCCGCAGTCCCCCTGTGCCGCTCCCGGGCAGCAGACGTTTTCCTTTGTCGTTCAGCCGGACGGTACCTTTGCTGTCCATTCCCCGGCGTCGATGAACCTGTGTGTGGACCTGTCGGACAGTGGCGCGGTAGTGCAGAACTACTGCTTGCCGACCGCCTCGCAGAAGTGGGCGAACACGCTCAATCAAGATGGTTCCTACACCCTGCTCAATCAGCAGAACAATCAGTGCCTGGTGGTCGGGCCAGCGGCGGCCTTGGGTGCGTCGAGCCTGTCGACGGCTCTGTGCAACGGGACCACGGCCCAGGAGTTCGGCTACGCGCTCGCGCAGCCCTTTGCGCCGCCAACCGCCAAGCCTGTTCTGCGCGCCCCGCCGAGCGTCATCGCCAATCCAACCGTCGGTCAGTGGCAGGCAGGGATGTTCAACGGGCTCCCCTACAGGATCCTTTTTCCCTCCGGGTACGATCCGAGCCAGTATGCCTATCCCATCTCGCTGTTTCTTCACGGTGCCGGCGAAAGTGGTACCGACAATCGGACCCAGTTACGCAATGACATCTGGGCGCTGGCAAGCGACATGGACTTCCGCGCCAAAGTGCCGATGATCCTGGTCGCCCCGCAGTGCCCGTCGAGCGACAATTGGGGAGATCCGTATAGCGCCACCCCGTCTGTTACAGAGGCGCTTGCCGTAAAGCTGATGCAGGAGCTGGTCGCCAGTCTTCCGGTCGATGCGACGCGCGTTTCGGTGACCGGGTTATCCATGGGCGGCTTCGGCGCCTGGGATATGATCGTCCGCTACCCGGCCCTGTTCGCCGCTGCCGCACCGTTGGCTGCCGCCGGCAACTTGAGCGCAGCCGGCAGCCTGGTCAAGGTGCCGCTGCTGGCGGTGCACGGCGGGGCCGATCTCGTCGTGTTGCCCATCTTTGACGAGCTTATGTACAACCTGATCCATCAGCAAAACGGCGCCATGGTTTACTTCGAGCTAAGCGGGGTCGGCCACGATGTGTGGGACTACGTGTATCCGCTGACCTTGTTCTGGCAGCTGATCAGCACCCAGAAACATATCTGAGTTTCGGCTCTGCTTTGGCTGCGGGTGCGCGCAGCAGAACAGCATCGCCTCGCCGGCGATCCTGTTCTGCTGCAGACACACGGTTGCTCATCAACGACGTCCTGCAGGCGTGCAACGAACTGCTGCGCGGGGTGCGGCCGTAGTTCCGGGCCTACAGCAGGGTCTCCACCAACCGGATCGCATCCTTGTATCCGGTATCGGGCACCGGGTGAAAATCACTCGCGTCCTCTGTCGTCTGAAAGCTGAGCGACTTCAGCATCAGCGCCTTGCCGGTCAGGTTGAGCTTCATGTGGGTAGCCTCCCAGTGGCGGTCGCCTACATCGGCCTGTTCGACCAGGATGCTGCCGCCTTTGTAAAGCTTGCCCAGGATGCCCCATCCGAAATTGACGTCGTCGATCAGGTGCGCATCGAGCTTGACCAGGCGCTCCTGGCCCTTGTCCACCCACAGCTCACCCTCCATACCGTGGTACACCTCGGCTTCTCGATCGGGCGGGTTGAAGCCGGGATTGGGTTTGAACGTGAGCCGGTAGGCTGGTCCGTTGGGGCCCGGCACCATGCCCTCATAGTGATAGAGGAAGGCGTCCGGCAGCAGGCGCACCATCTCGTTCTCCCGGACGCTGTCCTCCTGCTCCTTCTTGTGCCGGTGGGCCTGGATCTCGGGATGATCGCGCAGATTGTTCAGCCGGTCGAGCTCCGCCTGGTTTTCCTGGCTGCTGAGAGGCTTGTCGTCGCGCTCGATCAGACGCGCCACGTCGCCCTCCTTGGTCTCGACGATGATCTTGGTAGTGATCTTGTCGTCATCGAGCTTGTGCAGTTTGTAACGGTAAGGGTGACCTTCGTTGCCGGCCTTGAGCTCGTTTGCCGAAGCGTGCCTGACGATGGTGAGCGCGTCCGGGGACTGTGCCGGGCAGGCGGCCGCACCCAGGCCCGCGATCCCCAGCAGCAGGCCGATCGCGCGAGCAGCGCTGCCTGCTCGACACGCTGCCCCTCGGTGGATGGTTCCGGGAATCGCTTTGCTCGTCTCCAGGTGCGTTGTCGTGGCTCTCAATTTGATTGGTCTCTCCATGGTCGTCGGCGGGCCTCGTTGGCGCCTGTGCCCATGCATTGGACGCAGCCCGGCCCTCCTACGATGCGGCACGCGCGACATCGGCTGAGAAGTGCACGCTCCCGGTACACCCGGAGCAGCGTCGGTGCGTCGACAGCTCCTCTCCACAAAGAGCCCGAACGAGGGGAGGAGTACCGGCGTGCTGTCCAAGCTTGCGACACTGATGGGTCTTCTATAGATTTGAGCGAGGTTCCCGGGTTGCGTTGACCCACATAAGGAACCCGAGGAGAGTTTTGGAATGGCCGCAGTGGAAGGCACGAACGCGAGTATTGGCAAGTCGGTGCAGATTCGAGGCGAGGTGCGCGGAAGCGAAGACCTGCTGGTCGAGGGCTTTGTGGAGGGAACGATCACGCTCCAGGGCAGCCGGCTGACGATCGGGACCAATGCCCGGGTGCAGGCCGATGTGTCTGCCCGCGACGTCGTACTTCTGGGCACGCTGGTCGGCAATATCGTCGCCACCGGGCGGGTCGAGCTGCGCGGAGGAGCCAACCTGACCGGCGATATCCAGGCCTCCAGGCTCTCGATCGAAGAAAACGCCGGTTTTTCGGGCAAGGTTGACCTGGTGCAAAGCAGCGCCGGCGCGGCGGCAGGCGGTTCGACGGCAGCCGAGATCCTGCCTCCTCTCTAAGCCAGGCGGCCGCAGGGGCGTTCAGAGCGGGCTTCCAGGCGCAGGTTCAGAAGGCGCTCCGTATCGATGGCGCCGGTGCAGGCTTTTCTTGCTCGGCGCATCGCGGTGCGCCGTTGGATCCTCGGGAGCAGTCGCGTTTTTCTAAAGCGAAGGTGGGTACAGGCGAGTGCTGCGAAGCTTGTTTTCAAAGAAGGAAGGAGCCAAGGGGGAGAGCCCGACCCTGCTCTCCGGTCCGCGTATCCCGCGCCACTCCAGCGGTTGGTCCGCGTTGAAGAAGCACCTGCACGCCGAGAGCCACCTGCGGGTGCTCGATATCGGGCCTACCTCGCCGGCCAACATCAATTACCTGACCAACATGGGCCACGGCGTGTGGATGGCCGACCTGGTGCATGAAGCGCTGAGAGGCGGCTGGGAGCTGCCGCCGGAGGAAGAGGGCGGCCAGCCGGGCTTTAACACGCGTGGCTTCTTCCAGCAGAATATGGACTTCGGTGGCCGCGAGTTTGACGTGGTCCTGCTGTGGACCACGCTGGACTACATTCCTGAGCCGCTCGTCAAGCCCCTGATCGCCGAGCTGCACGCGGCCATGCGCCCGGGCGGTCGGGTGCTCGCCATCTTTCATACCAGGACCACCGGGCCGGAAACTTCGTTCTACCGCTACCACCTTACCGATACCGACTCGATCGAGATGCAGGAGACCCAGCCCTTCCCGGTGCAGCGGGTCTATACCAACCGCAACATCGAAAAGCTCTTCTCCGCGTTCAACAGCACACGCTTCTTTCTGGCCAAGGACAATCTCTACGAAGTCATCATCAGCCGCTAGCGGACTGCGGCAGGGCCGGGGCGCCTGGCGCGGCGTGGCCGTTGTTTCCAGGGGCGGGCTGGCCTCCAGCAAGAGGACCGAGCTTGCTCTCGGGATCATCCCGCCGCGGCTGAAACCCGCTCCGGGCAGCTCTGGCTCGCTCCCCAGAGCGTAGCCTGCGCGGGCGGTTTGCTCGCTCGAGATGGCCCCGGTTCACGGGTCAGAATGGCATCATTTGTGCGCTCGCGCAGGTGATGCTTCTGAGCAGCGCCTTTTACCAGCGCGCGGATGCGTTCCGCGTAGGCCTTGCCGACGAAAGCGTTCGCGTCGTAACGCGCTGCATAGGTTGCTTCGAGCTGGGGATACTGCTCGCGAATAAATTCCAGAAACACAGGCCGCGAGCACGGTTTGAGGAAGAGCGGCTGCGCGGAGAAAAAGCTGGCGTCCGCTGCTTTGGCTCGCGCGGCCATCGCGTCGAGCGCGGCAGCGGTGTCGGTAAGCCCGGGCAAAAGCGGGGAGCAGAGCACGCCTGTGCGGAGCCCCGCCCGGCGCAGCTTCTCGACGGTGCGGAAGCGCAAATCCGGACGCGGTGCCCTCGGTTCCAGCTTGCGCGCGAGTGCCGCATCGGGCGTGGTGATGGTCAGGTGCACAACCAACTCGTTGCTCGCTGAGATGGTGGTCAGCAGATCGATGTCGCGCTCGATCAAGGTCGATTTGGTGACGATGCCGATGCGATGCCCGCTGCGCCGCGCCAGCACTTGGAGGATCGAGCGGGTGACGAGCGCGCGGCGCTCGATCGGCTGATAGGGGTCGGTCGCGGTGCCGATCGCGATCTCCTCCTCGGGGTCCAGTCCGCGCAGTTCCTGCTCGAGCAGCCAGGCGGCATTCTGCTTGATGAAGATCTGCCGCTCAAAGGCTGCGGGATCTTTGAGCTCGAGAAACTCGTGCGTGTAGCGCGCGTAGCAGTAGCGGCAGGCAAACTCGCAGCCGCGATAGGGATTGATGGTGCGGGCGAACCAGAGCTTTCGCCTGGAGACGGATGTGTTGAGGATCGAGCGGACCTGGAGCGTCCGGAACTCAACCACGTGACCCTCTTCGACGGCTTCCGAGGTCTGGACCATGCGGGCCAGGCCGGTAGAACGAGGCTCCGCCAGGATGGGGAAGAGCGTGGATGGTCCGCCCGGGCCGGCCGGCTGCCTCTCTGCGTCGGCGTGGGGCCAGGGTTGCGCCGGGTGGATGCGGGAAGGAGCCTCTGCAAACAGGGTCTCATCCGGATCTGGAAACTGGATCTTCGCTCTACTTTCGCCCATGCGAAGAAGAGTAAGCTCCGGTTGCGGGAGCGTCAAGCGCTAATTCACCTTTTCTTCGCTGCCCGTTTAGCCGCATTCCATCATCCTGCGGCGCTCTCAGCCTGAGGCGCTGCCTTCCCCAGCAGCGCCCAGTGAGGGTTCTTCACGGCGCTTCGGCGGAGGAGAGTCAGCACTCCTGAACTGCGGGGCTACGCAGCGGGCCAGCGCTCGACCTGCAGCGGCAGAGAGCCCTTGGGCCGCAGGGAGATGCGCGCCAGCACGGCAAGCTTCTCCGGCGCGCCCGGGGGCAGACCAAACCGCCAGTCGCGCGCCATGGTGGCCAGTGCGAGAACCCCTTCCATCCACGCCAGTCCTTCGCCGATGCACTGGCGGCTGCCGGCGGCGAAAGGAAAGTAGCTCAGCTTTGGCCGCACGGCGCGGCCATCCTCGAGGAAGCGCTCCGGGTCAAAGCGCTCGGCCTCTGGCCAGAAGCGCGGGTCGCGATGGAGCACATACTGCGGCGCGAGCAGGATCGCGCCTTCGGGGATGAGAAAGCCGCGATACTCATAGCTGACCGCCGCGGTGCGGGCCGTCACCCAGACAGGCGGGTAGAGCCGCATCGTCTCGGCAAAGCAGGCATGGGCGTAACGCAGCCGCGGGTAGTCGTCGGCGACCGCGGTCCGGCCGGCGATTCCCTCGCAGGCCTCGGCATGGAGGCGCCGCTGCGCGTCCGGGTGAGTCGCAAGCAGCCAGAGGGCAAAGCTGAGGGCGTTGGCGGTGGTTTCATTGCCAGCCAGCAGCGCCGTAATGCACTCATCGCGTACCTGCGAGTCCGACATGCCGCCCGTCTGCTCTTCCGTATCTTCGGCAGCGAGCAGCATCGAGAGCAGGTCGCCGCGATCGATAGCGGCAGCGCGGCGCTCGGCAATGATGCGGTAGATGAGTTGGTCGACCTCGACCCGGCTCCGGCGAATGCGCGTCATCATGGGGATGGGCAGCTTCTGGATGATCTCGGAAAAAGGCAGGAAGACCAGCGGCAGAAAAGCCATGAACGCCTCGATCGCGTCGGCGATCTTCTGCGTGTCGCCACCCATCTCTTCGTCAAACAGAGTCTTGCCCACGATGCGGAGCGCGAGCGTCTGCATGTGCGCGTGCACGTCGAGCACCCCGGGCTGCCAGGCGGCGGTCATCTCGGAGGCAAACTGGCCGATGACCCGCCCGTAGCCGGCGATCCGCTCGCGGTGAAAGGCCGGTGCGGCCAGGCGGCGCTGGCGCATGTGGAGAGGCTCTTCGCTGGTCAGCAGGCCTTCGCCCAGCACCAGCTTCGAGCGCTGCATGACCATGCCGCGATGGTGGTAGCGGGCATCGGTGACGAGCAGTTCCTGGACCATCTCGGGATGGTTGAACTGGTAGATGTGCCGGCTGGCGGCGCGGTAGTGCACCAGGTCGCCGTAGCGGCGAGCATTGTCGACCAGGGCGTCGAGAGGGGTCTGGCGAAAGACGCGCCCGGAGAGCAGGGGCCTGAGAAAGCCGGGTCCGTCGGGATACCTGCCGCCGGGTACAGACCGAATGGCGGGCGCCGGGTAGGCGGATTTCACACTGCCTGCGCTCATAGATCGAGTGTAAGCCAGCCAGCGATCGTCGCGAATCCTCCCTCCGGACGCAGACGCTTTCGTTGCGCCGGTGAGCGAGCGGGAAGCCGCCTGGCCGAAGGGCGAACGCAGAGCCAATGCTCCCCGAACCTATTGAACTTCCTGCAACATGCCCAAGTAGAAGCCGCGGACCGCCTCATGCCGTTGCTCGGCCAATCGTCGCCCCGTACCCGTTCTAAAACCCGCTGCCAGGTGCAAGAGCTTTGCGGGGAAGTGATCCAGCGCGAACGCGGCATCATCGAGATCCCTGCCTTCGGAACGAGGGTCGGAGGGGTCATAAAGGGACGATCCCATGCAGCCCGCGGTATAGAAGCATCTCGCGATCCCGATAAAGCCAATCGCATCCAGGCGGTCTGCGTCCTGCAGTATCGACGCCTCGAGACTGGCAGGCAGGAGCGCTGCTGAGTAGCTGTGGCTCTCGATCGCGGATGCCACCCACCGGCTGCGCTCCGTGCTCCACTGCAGAGCGGTCAGCCGGGCCGTTGCCTCAGCGGCGGCTAAGGTGGAGCCTTGCGATCTCAGGGGAGAGTTC
This sequence comes from Vulcanimicrobiota bacterium, assembly GCA_964658225.1. Lineage (GTDB taxonomy): Bacteria > Acidobacteriota > Terriglobia > Terriglobales > Acidobacteriaceae > EB88. The sequence goes on from CAZZYH010000042.1 coordinate 8,393, forward strand.
TTCGGCACCTGCACACAATCGTGCAGGAGAACAGCAGCGGCCAGGATCTCCCCGTCCCCGCCCTCTTGATGCTGGATCCTTTTCACGTTTCGCCACACCCGTGCGAGGTGAGAGATGTCGTGGGCACCATCGGTGCCGGACCCGGACAAGAGCTTGCTTGCGAGTTCTGAAAAAGGGGCGAAGAGGTCGGAGTACGTCATCGTGCTCACGCCCTCAGTGTAAGAGATTGGGTCTTGTGGCGAACTCGGCCCGCGGAGTGAAAAAGTCGCCCCGTTCGTGCAGCGGCACGGAGGATTTGTCCGGCCTTTTGTTCACGGTCGACTGGATAGTCGGATTTTGATATAGTCGGCTATCGACTATGAAGATCGCCTCTCCGAACCCACCCCTCTCCGCCCCGGCGCTCCACATTCTCCTCGCCCTTGCGGATGAAGACTTGCATGGATACGGAATCATTCAGAAAGCTGCGCGGCAGTCCCAACATCAGTACCGCCTTGGCCCGGGCACCCTTTACGACAACCTGAGAAGGTTAATGGATCAGGGCCTGGTCGTTGATATTCCGGCTGGCCTGAACTCCGAAGCGGAAAAGCGGCTCTATCGGTTGTCATCAGAAGGCCATGCCATGCTCTCAACCGAACTCGATCGCCTGAGGAACATTCTGCGAGAGGCAGAGCTGGCAGTTCGAACAAGGAGGCCGAAAAGGACATGAAAGATCGAAGATGTGCGCGGCTGGTGTATCGCGCCCTGATACTGCTGCATCCCGGAGCTTTTCGCAGGCGCTTCGGCGAGGAAATGCTCTGGATCTTCGACACGTCTTCCCGTGAAGGACAGACCGCCTTTCTGCTGTACGACGGGGTACGGTCGGCCATCCTGCAGCGCGCCAAACTCGACTGGGTAGAGGAAAGGGCCGCTGCGTTTTGCCTGGAAGTCCGGACATCGGAACTGACCCTGGCTCGGATCGGTCAAGCGACTGTGCTTGCCGGAGCGCTTCTGCTCGCGTTTAGTGCAGCGATTGGACGGCAAATGCCGCCTGTGCCGGGCTTTGATCAAACGCCTACCTGTCGGCCATCTTTAGAACTGCAGCCCGGCCTGCCTGCAGAGATACGGCCATGACACGATCTGCCTCGCTTGCGCGACTCGCGGCACTTTGCAGGGCAGTCCTGCCGCTCTTGCTGTGTGTGGTCATGCCGCCCTTTCGATTGACGGCGCAGCAGTCTGCCGGATCCCCGGCTCCGCACCCTGAGACCGTTACCGTCGAAGATGGAGTCGACCTTGAGGTCCTCGACTGGGGTGGCACCGGTCGCCCGTTAGTCCTTCTTCAAGGCCTCGGCGGAGTCGCTCACGACTATGACGAATTTGCCCCGCACTTCACGGCTCACCATCACGTCTACGCCATCACGCGCCGTGGTTTTGGCGGCTCCAGCAAGCCTGCGCCGTCGCCGGCAAACTACTCGGCTGAGCGACTGGGAAAAGATGTGTTGAGCGTCCTCCAGTCGCTAAAAATAGAGCATCCTGTTTTAGCGGGGCAGTCTATCGCGGGAGAAGAACTGAGCTGGATCGGAACCTTCCACGCTGACCAGGTCGCAGGACTTATTTACCTCGAAGCCGTCGACAGCTACTCGTTTTACGATCCTGGGCAAACGGACATGGTGATGGATATGGTCGATGTCAGGCATGAGATCGATGCGTTCCAGGCAGGCGAACCACTTTCCTCCGCGGTGCTCGATCGGATCCGGGATGCGGCTGCCGCGCTCTCCAAGAGCGCAGGCAGGATGGCGTTCAACGTCTCAGCATCCAGCAGCGGAGGAGATCCAACGCTGCCCCCGATTGGCTTGGCGGTAAAGTTTGGCCAGCAAAGATTTACGACGGTGCACGCGCCCGTGCTTGCCGTCATGGCGTGCCCCCATGGCTACAGTGAACTTGCGCGGCGAAACGCCAAGGCGGCTGCTCTTTTGAAAGCTCAGGATCAGGCCAGGTGTACGCAACAGATCCAATCTCTGGAATCCACAAATCCTTCGGTTCATATTGTCGTGGTGCCGGATGCTGACCATCAGATCGTGCGTACAAACGAGGCGGATGTTGTCCGTGCCATGAACGCGTTCCTTGCCGGGCTGCCGTGAAGGGTGAGCGATGCTCCCCGCTGGGCGGAAGGCGGACAAGGAGAGGTCTCGCGGTTCCCCGAGAGACTGCAACCTACTCGTCGAACTTCTCGTCGCTCGAAGACCGCGGCGAGCGGATCGGGAAGGCGGAGGATTGCGTCATGGTGGCGGGAAAGGAAGACGGTGGCTGCGAGGCGTTGGCCTCGGCCCGGCGCAGGTCGCTGAGGATCTCCTGCTTGGAGCGGGCGTAATCGGAGGCCAGCCGGGTGAGCGCGTAGGTGACGATATCGGAGTGATGGAGCGCGGTCATGCTGGGATCCCGACTGATGTTGAGCCAGAGCCGATGCACCAGCTGGACGTCGTCGGTACGCAGTGCGGGCGCATGGGGGCCGATGTGAAAGTGTTGCGCCTGGCCGTCCGGGGTGACCACGACGTAGGTGAACTGGCGCTTGGGCTCGGGCAGCGCTTCCCACGCCTGGCCGATGTGGAAGGCTTGTTCCTGGGCGGTGAGCGTGGAGGAGAGCCCGGAGATCAGCATCGAGATCTCGAGCGAGTTCGCGGTCTGCACCAGGGCCGGAAAGATCTCGGCCGCCGGCACCACCAGCAGCGAGATGTGTTTGCCGAAGCTCTCCGCCACCGAAACGGCCTTGGTAAACAGCATCTGCTCGTGTTCTGAAAAGCTTTGGTGCGAGGGGTCCAGATACTCCGGGCCGCCGGCGCCGATCATGCGCGCGGTCAGCACCACCACGTCCTGCACGTCGGTATCGGTGCGCGAGAGCGACCACTTGAGCGCATAAGGCTTGGAGGCGTCGTTCATGGTGACGACAACGCCGCCGTGGCGGATCTGCAGCGCTTCGCGGCCGATCGTCTCTTCGTGCTCGAGCTGGAAGTGCTCCTTCATCTGCTGGACGGTGTACTGCTGGCGCCGGGCATTCTGCCGCTCGGAGTAGGTGAAGATGGCGAAGAACACGCCGGCGAACACGATGCCGCTCTTGGTCGCCGTGCTCTTGGTCACCAGGTTGGTGCAGGCGATCGAGAGCAGCACCAGGAAGACCGAGAGCAGGCCGATCGGCACGTTCTTGCCAGCGATGCGGATGTTGACCGGGACCTTCCAGCCGCGTTCGCCCTTATACTTCCAGCGCAGCACCAGCATGGCCAGGGCGTTGAAGGTAAAGCTCCAGATCACGCCGAAGGCGTAGGCTTCGCCGAGCGTGATCACGTTGCCTCGGGTCACGATGATGGTGAACAGCTGCAGCCCGGTCACCAGGTTGACGATGCGGTAGCTGGTGCCGAAACGCGGGTGCGGCTTGCGGAACCAATCGGTCAGCACGCCGTCTTCAGCGATGCGCATCAGCACGCCGGTCGAGCCGATAATCGAGGTGTTGATCGCGCCGGACAGGATCAGGAAGCCGACAATGACAACAAAGATGCGGAAGATGATTTTCAACGTCATCGGTCCGACCATATACATGGCCAGCCCGGCGATCAGGTTGTCCCGATAGACCGGGATGCGGACGCTGTCCGGAATGAGCATGACGGCCAGCAGCGAGACGACCCCGGTGAAGACCAGCGAGTAGATGGCGATCACGATGGCGGCGCGCTTGAGGTTCTTGAGCTTGGGGTGCTCGATCTCGCGATTGACCTGGGCGAGCGTCTCCTCGCCGCTCATGGCGAGGATGGAGTGACCGAAGGCCATGATGATGCCGAACAGGCCCAGCGCGCCGGCAAAGCGGGTGCCGCTCAAAAATCCGAGCGCATCGTGGGAGAAGTGGAGGTTGGAGGGAATGGGCGCCGGGGGCAGGTGCGCGCCCTGGTGCAGCACCGAAAAGACACCCCAGCCGACCAGCAGCACCACCATCACGGTGGTGATCTTCATGACCTCAAGAGCCTTGTCAGTCGACTCCTCGATGCCCTTGGTGTTCTGCCACCAGTAGTAAATCGTTACCACGACGCAAAACACAGCCGAGGTGCTGTCGACGGGCAGCTGGCGGGCGGCATGCGGGGCCAGGGTGAGTGCCGGGGGCAGCCAGCTATGCACAGCGGCGACAGAGAGCAGCTCATTGAGCAGCCCGGTGATGTACTGGCCCGCGGAGACGCCGGAGATGGGCCCGGTGAGGATGTAGTCAAACATCAGAGCGGAAACGCTGAGCTTGGCGAAGGTGCCGCCGAGCGCCTCCTTGACGACGCGGTAGACGCCGCCGCGGGTGAACATCGAGCAGCTCTCGACATAGACCGCGCGCACCGCGAAGGAAAAAAGCATGACCCCGAGAATGAACCAGGGCGCGGACTTGCCGACGGCCTCCTCCGAGATGCCGCCGGCGTAAAAGGCCGACGAGCCGAGGTCGCACAGCACGACCGAGGCAGCTCTCCAGAAGGAGATAAAGGTGAGCATGACGGAGGAGGCAACCACCAGGCGCACGCGATTGGACACAGGCGCGGGAGCCGAGTGGGTTGTGCCGGGGAAGGTCGGGATGCGCGGAGTGTCGCTCACCGGGATACGGCCATGCAGGGGCTGAATTGGCAAGGAGGCGAAGTCTTCATGCGGCGCTAGTCTTTGCCTAGGAGTTCGTGCAGGTCTTCCACAAAGCTGATGGCCACGACCACCGTAGATCCGGCCAGGCCCAGAAAGAAGAGGACTTCAATCAGCCGAACCGCCAACTGGACGAAGATGTTCACGACTCCCAGTCTACCGTAAGGTAAGCAAGCGCGAGGGGGAAGGATGTGGGGATGCTACAGTCAAACCGAATGTCCCCGGCAGCCACAGCCTCGCGAAGACCGCTCCCGCATCTCCCACAGCGCGATCGATGGCAGATCGGCCTGCTGGGCGGCCTGCTCTCGGCTGTGCTGCTGGACCTGCCCTTTCCGCTTGCCGGCCCGCTGCCTCCCTGGCGCGCGGTGTTTGCTTTTTTTGCGCTGGTGCCCCTGCTCTACGCGCTGCTGCGCCCGGCCGCGGTGGCCCAGCCGCACTACCTGTGGCGGAGCGCTCTGTGCGGCTACGCCTGCGGGGCGCCCTGGTACCTGCTCAACTGCTACTGGATCTACGCGACCATGCACGTATACGGGGCGCTCCCGCCGGTGGTCTCGGCTGGAATCCTGGTTCTCTACGCGCTGATCCTGGGGCTTTACTTCGCCCTGTTTGCGCTGCTCGTGGCGGTGGTCCGGCGCGCCGGAGCAAGGCCGATGCCGGCGTTGCTGGCCGCTCCGGTGCTGTGGGTGGCAGTGGAGTACCTGGCAGCGCACCTGACCAACGTGCCGTGGGACCAGCTGGGTTATGCAGAGGTGGACAACCTGGTGCTGACGCGGCTCGCGCCGATCACAGGCGTCTATGGGATCTCGTTCTTACTGGTGGCCGTCAATGCCGGCTTTCTGGGGGTTTGCTTCGCCCCCAGCAAGCGCCGGCAGATGCGCTTCGCCGCCGGGGCCCTGGCGCTGACCTGCGCCCTGCAACTGGGTTCCTATGTGCCGATGGCTCGCTCGCCGGTCGAGGCGAAGGCGGTGCTCGTGCAGCCCGACCTCAAGGTGGGCAAAGGGTACAACAATGAGTGGGTGGGCGCCGACTGGCAGGCGCACACGGCTGCGTACCTGCGGCTGAGCGAGCTGACCTGCACCCCCTACCTGCTGGGTATGCCCGAGACTTCGACGCAGAGGGTCCAGCGCATCTGCCCGGGAGCGCAGCCTCAGGCGGCGCTGGTCGCTTGGCCGGAGTCGCCGGCGCCGTTTCACGAAGAAGAGCCGCGCACGGCCGCGCTGCTCGCAGAGCTCGTCCGAGCGACAGGCGCGACGGCGGTGGTGGGCAACGCCGCGGTCACGCCGAGCGGCGAGTACTTCAACGCGGGGACCGTCGTCTCGCCGGGCGGGGCGCGGCTGGGACGCTATGACAAGATCCACCTGGTGCCCTTCGGCGAGTATGTACCCTATGCCGGGCTGCTTTCCTTTGCGGGCCACCTGACGCAGAACGTCGGCGCGTTTTCGCGGGGCACCACCCGGAGTGTCTTTCCGCTGGCCTCACCGACAGGCGGCCCGACGCATCGTTTTTCCGTCTTCATCTGCTACGAGGCGGTCTTTGCCTCCGAGATCCGTCTGTTTGCCAAGAATGGCGCGGAGGTCTTCGTCAACATCTCCGACGATGGCTGGTACGGGGACACGAGCGCGCCCTGGCAGCACCTGAACATGGCGCGGATGCGGGCGATCGAGAACCGGCGCTGGATTGTGCGCGATACCAACTCCGGGGTGACGGCGACGATCGATCCTCTGGGCCGCGTGGTCGAGAGCATTCCCCGGCACGAGCTGAACGCGCTTACGGGCGACTATGGCTACCGGTCGGAGATGACCTTCTATACACGGTACGGGGACGCGTTCGCCTGGCTGTGTTCGCTGGCCGCCTGTGGGATAATCGGCTTAGCGCTGAAGGGCGATGCCGCGCGCAAATTTGTAGCCTCAAGACAGGTCCCACGTGCTGAACGAACTTGAATTCGCCTATACCCCGATACGCGAAAAAGTAAGCGACCTGCGGGAGTATCTTTGACTCCGCCGGTATGCGCCGCCAGCTTGGCTCGATAGAAGAGAAGCTCTCCGACGCCGCGCTGTGGTCCGATCCAAAACTCTCCCAACCCATCATGCGCGATCGCAAGCGCCTGGAAGCCTTGCTTGCCGATGCCGATGAGCTCGAGCGCCGCCAGAGCGATATCGACGCCTACTTTGATCTGGCTCGGGAAGGCGAACCGGTCGAGCCGGAGCTCGAACGCGAGATCGCCGGCCTGGCCGCTTTCTCAGAGAAGCTCGAGGCACGCACACTGCTCTCGGGCGAGACCGACCTGCTGAACGCCATCGTGACCGTGCACCCGGGCGCAGGCGGCACCGAGTCCCAGGACTGGGCCGAGATGCTGATGCGCATGTACCTGCGCTGGGCCGAGCGCGAGGGCTTTAAGACCGAGATGAACGACTACCAGGATGGGGAAGAGGCCGGGATCAAGTCGGCCACCTTTACCGTCACGGGCGACTATGCGTTCGGCCTGTTGTCGGGCGAGACGGGGGTGCATCGGCTGGTGCGCATCTCGCCGTTCGACCAGGCCAAGCGCCGGCATACCTCGTTTGCCTCGGTCTTTGTCTCGCCGGAGATCGACGACTCGATCGTGATCGAGATCAAGCCGGACGACCTGCGGACCGATACCTACCGGTCAGGGGGCAAGGGCGGCCAGCATGTGAACACGACCGACTCGGCGGTGCGGATTACCCACTTACCGACCAACATCGTGGTGCAGTGCCAGAATGAGCGCTCTCAGCACAAGAATAAAGAGAAGGCGATGAAGATGCTGCGGTCCAAGCTCTACGAGTATGAGCTGGACAAGAAGAAGGCGATCTCGCGGGAGCTCGAGGATTCCAAGCTCGACATCAAGTTCGGTTCGCAGATCCGGTCGTATGTGCTGCAGCCGTATCGTATCGCGAAGGATCACCGGACCAAGGTGGAAGTGGGCGATGTGGATCGGGTGCTCGATGGGGCGCTCGAGCCGTTTCTCTTTGGCTACCTGCGAATGCGGCGCAACGGGGGAGCCGCGCCGGCGGCGGACGCATCTGAGGACTTAGAGCTGTAAGCGCGACCGCCCTGAGGGGTGATGCATGAACGAGCCTGAGATCATCCGCGCCATCCTGAAGAATACCAAGACCATCGCCGTGGTCGGCCTGAGCGACGACCCGGCGCGGCCCAGCTATGGCGTTGCGAAGTATATGCAGCAGCGCGGCTACCGGATCGTTCCGGTCAATCCACAGATTGCGAGCGCGCTCGGCGAGACGGCCTACGGATCGCTCGAGGACGCCTGCCGGGCGCTCGAGGGCCGCGGGATCGCGGTGGACTTGGTGAATGTGTTTCGCGCTCCGGTCTTTGTGCCGGAGGTGGTCAAGGACGTGATGCGGCTGAAGATTCCGGCGCTGTGGTTGCAGGAGGGCGTGTGCCACGAGGAGGCGGCGTCGTGGGCGGAAAAGGACGGGGTGAAGGTGGTGATGGACCGCTGCATTTTGAAGGATCACGCGGCGGCGGCGGCCTGAACCGACCGCGAAGACCGCGCCGAGGTTGACGCGGCTGATGGCGGATCATTTCAGACGCATGGCAGTGCTCGCATGCAAACCCGGAGGCGACATCGATCGCAGCCATGAAGTCGCAACCTGCCGACGAGGGCCATCGCACGCGCACGCACCGCGCCGATGAGCATGACACCAGCACCGAGGCCGAGATCCGGGCGATCCTCGAAGAGGCGGTGTTGCCCCCCAGACATATTCTGCCTGGCTCCGGGCTCAAAGCATTCGGGCGTAAGTACGGCCCGAGCGAAGCGAGACGAGAGTCCGGTAAGCGTCGCGATCTTCGAGTGACGATCGAGTGATCGTTCTCGACTCCGAACTCCTCTCAGCCGACCAAACCGCGGGCTGACCCCGGAGTGATTGCGTGGTCCGGCAAAAGCGGGGAGGGGGTGGATACGCTCTATCTCACCTCGCTGTCTCACCTCGATTGGGCTGGCTGAGCTTGTGCGCGGCGCCGAGATGCCTGCTGGCGGCGAGCTGAGCTGGAAGCAGGACCGCGGGGCTGGTGGGGCGTCTTTTTGGATCGAGGAATCCTTATCTTTTGGATCGCGACTCTTTTGGATCGCGCCCGGCGCCGGCTTACGGCACGCTCGTGGCCTGCGCAAAGAGGCAGGGGCACGCTGTACGCATCGCCGATGCGCAGACCGGCGCGATCGCGCGGGCGCTTGGTTTTCCGGTGGCGCCTCGCGATGCGGAGCCCCTTTCGCGCGACCGGCGTGCCGGTTATCCATCACTCGGCGCAGGAGCGGCGAGCCGACGGCATACAATCGCGGTAAGCCTACTATGCGCAGCCGCTTGCTCGCTTTCTTTTCTCTGTTTCTGATGGCTTTTCTCGGGCCGGCCGCGGCCTGCGCGCAAGTGACCGCGCCGCATCTCTCGGTCGAGCTGCTGGTGCCGCCTGCGCAGTTGGTGCCGGGGCAAAGCTTTACGGCCGGACTGCACTTTAAGCTGGAGCCGCACTGGCATGTGTACTGGCTGAACGCGGGCGACTCGGGTGAGCCGCCGCGCCTGAGTTGGACGCTGCCGGCCGGCATCAGCGTCGGCGCGATGCAGTTTCCCGCGCCCAAGCGTCTGCCGCTGGGGCCGCTGATGGATTTCGGGTACGAAGACGAGGTTGTGTTTCCGGTCGCGATGCATGTGGCGCCGACGGTGCCGGCGGGCAGACCGGTGACGCTGACGGCGAAGGTGGACTGGCTGGTCTGCCGCGAGGTTTGCCTGCCGGGCAAGGCGACGCTCGGCGTGCAGCGGCCGGTCGGGACCAGCGCCGGCACGATCGATGCGGGGGCGGCCTCGCTGATTGCAAGGTTTGTGGCGCGGGAGCCGCAGCCATTGGTGGGGCAGGCGCATTTTTCGACCAGCGGCGCGCGCTTGACGCTCGAGGCGCAGACCGGCAGGGCGGAGACAAGCGCGCAGTTCTTTCCCTGGGACCAGACCCAGATTGCGAACGCGGCCGCGCAGCCGGTGAGGGCGACGGCTACCGGGCTCCAGATCGAGCTGACACGGGACGAGAATGCGGCCAAGCCGCCGGCAGAGCTGCACGGGCTGCTGGTGGTGGGCGAGCCTGGCGCGGGGCCGCTGCGCGCCTATGAAGTGCATGCGGTGCCGGGCGTGATCCGGGGGCCGGCGCCGGCAGGCGGCCGGGGTGCGGCGGGGCTGGTGAGGGCCGTGGGGCTGGCCTTTCTGGGCGGCATCATCCTGAACCTAATGCCGTGCGTGTTTCCCGTCCTGTTCATCAAAGGATTGTCGCTGGTCCAGTCCTCGCAGCAGGAGCGGGGCCGCATGCGCGCTCATGGCTGGGTGTATACGCTGGGCATCGTGATCTCGTTCTGGCTGGTGGTGGGACTGCTGCTGGGGCTGCGCGCGGCCGGCCATCGGTTGGGTTGGGGCTTTCAGTTCCAGTCCCCGGCGTTTCTGGCCGTGATGGCGTTGTTTTTGTTCTTCCTCGCGCTCTCGCTGGCGGGGCAGTTTGAGATCGGTCTCTCGCTTACGAGCGCAGGCGGCGAGCTGGCCAACCGGGGCGGCTATGCGGGCAGCTTCTTTACCGGGGTGCTGGCGATGGTGGTGGCGACGCCCTGCACGGCGCCGTTTATGGGCGCGGCGATCGGGTATGCGCTGGGGGCCTCTTCGTTGGTGAGCTTTGGGGTGTTTACGGCGCTGGGGCTAGGCCTGGCTGCGCCCTACCTGCTGCTGGCCTACAACCCGGCGTGGACCCGGCTGCTGCCGCGGCCGGGTGCGTGGATGGAGGTGCTCAAGCAGGCCATCGCCGTGCCCATCTTTGCGACCGTGATCTGGCTGGTGTGGCTGTTCACCTTGAGTAGCGGGGCCAATGCCTTACTGGGGCTGCTGGGTGGGTTTCTGCTGCTGGCGGTGGCGGGGTGGATTCTTGGACGCTGGCCGGCAAGAACCACCGCTACGCTCGTCGCGGTCATCGTGCTTCTGCTGGCAGTGGCGCTGCCTGTGGTTGCAGTCAATATGCTTGGCGTCGAGCCGGCGGCGAGTGGCAAGGCGGCGTCCGCAAAGGGTAACGACTGGGTCCCGTTCGCTCCGGATGTGGTTGAAAAGTACCGCGCCGCGGGGCGGCCCGTGCTGGTCGACTTTACCGCGAGCTGGTGCCTGAGCTGCCAGGTGAACGAGCGCGTGGTGCTTGACCGGGCCGATGTGCAGCAGCGGCTGCGCGCAAGCGGGGTGGTTCTGGTGAAGGCGGACTGGACCCGGCATGACGAGTCGATCGGCACGGCGCTTGCGGCGCTCGGGCGCAGCGGGATTCCGGCCTATGCGCTCTATCCGGCCAGGCCGGGCGCACCGGCGCAGCTGCTGCCCGAGGTGCTGAGCCCGGGGATCATCTACTCGGCGCTCGACACGCTGCGGCCCCCCGCAGCCAAGGGTTTTTGAAGCGGTGTCGCGCGGGGTGCAAAGCGGGCGCGCGAGACGGCCGCATGCAAAAGGCGAAAGGCCGGTGGCGTCTCTTGGCCGCCGGGCCGCCTTCAATTTGCAGCCGCCGCCGGGCCGCGCCTTCGTTCTTGGACGCGTGATCGCGTTCTATATCTTGAAGGCGTAGCCGCGTTCTCGATCAACGAGCTCGAATGGTGTGTGAGATGGATCCAGGGAAAGCTCGATCGAACGTCAATCAAGCCTCAGCCAAGCTTCAATCAAGCCTCACGGAGTGAGCCATGAACAAGATCTGCCTCGCCGTTGTTCTCGCCGCATCGCTTTCGAGCCCGGCCTTCGCAGTCAAGGTCGGTACCCCGGCGCCAGATTTCTCCGGCACGGACTCCCACGGCAAGACCGAGCAGCTCTCCGCCTATAAGGGCAAGTATGTTGTGCTCGAGTGGACCAACGCCGACTGCCCCTATGCCCACGCCCAGTATGCCAGCGGCAATATGCAATCGCTCCAGAAGCAGTGGACCGCCAAGGGCGTGGTCTGGCTCTCTGTCATCTCCTCGGCCCCTGATCAGCAGGGATACAAGACAGCCGCCGAGGAAAACGCCTACCTTGTCGCGCAGAAGGCTTCGCCGACAGCGGTGCTGCTTGACCCCAGCGGCAAAATCGGGCGCGCGTACGAAGCCAAGACAACCCCGCACATGTTCATCATCGACCCGGTCGGCAAGCTGATCTACGCAGGCGCTATCGACGATCACCCGACTTCCGATCCTTCAGAGATCAAGAGCTCGAAGAACTATGTAAGCGAGGCGCTCACAGCGGCGATGGCCGGCAAGCCTGTGCCTGTGCCTTCTACACGCTCCTACGGTTGCAGCGTGAAGTACGCGGGCGAGTAGTTCGATAGGTAGCAGTCACGGTATTGCATTGAAAGTAACAATCTAAGTTACGTTTACGATTGGCGCTTGGCTTCGCGGAGTCTTTGCAGCTCATCGAGCCTTTGCGCGAGCAACTTCTCCCGGCCTTCCTGGGTCGGCTCGTAGTAAGCACGGCCGCGAAGATTTTCGGGCAGGCACTCCATATCGGCAACCTTGCCTTCTTCATCGTGGGCGTACTTGTAATCCTTGCCGTAGTCGAGCTGCTGCATGAGCTTGGTCGGCGCGTTGCGCAGATGCAGGGGGACGGGCTCGGCGCGGGTGGTGTCGAGATCGCGTTCCACTGCGGCGTAGGCGGTGTAGAGTGCGTTTGACTTGGGCGCGAGGGCCAGGTAGACCACCGCCTGGGCGAGGGCGAGATCGCCTTCCGGGGAGCCGAGAAACTCCATCGCATCGCGTGCTGAAAGTGTCAGGTTCAAGGCTTCGGGAGCGGCGAGGCCGATATCTTCAACCGCCATGCGGACGAGGCGGCGCGCGATGTACATGGCGTCTTCGCCCGAGGCCAGCATGCGGCCGAGCCAGTACAAGGCTGCGTTCGGGTCGGAGTTGCGCACCGATTTGTGCAGCGCGGAGATGAGATTGTAGTGCTCCTCGCCGTGCTTGTCGTAGAGCAGGGTTCGCTGCTGGAGGGCCTGGGAAACATACTCGACGGTGATGGTGCGCGTGCCCACCTGGGCCAGCTGCGCGGACATCTCGAGCGCGTTGAGAGCGCTGCGGGCATCGCCCCCGGTGTAGGCCGCGATGCGTTCGAGCGCCGTTGCATCTGCGGCAAGCCCGTACTCGCCGAGCCCGCGCTCGCGGTCGTCCAAGGCCCCGCGCAGCAGACCCACAATCTGCGCATCGGTGAGCGCATGCAGGGTGTAGACGCGGCAGCGTGAGAGCAGCGCGGCGATGATCTCAAAGGAAGGATTCTCCGTCGTCGCGCCGATGAGGCGAATGGTGCCGCGCTCGACATAGGGCAGAAACGCATCCTGCTGCGCCTTGTTGAACCGGTGTATCTCGTCGACAAACAAGATCGTGCGCGAGCCGTACTCGGAGGCCTTCTCCGCATCGACCATCACGTTCTTGATCTCCTTGATGCCGGACAAAACCGCCGAAAACTCGATAAAGGTGGCCGAAGTGGTTGCGGCGATGATTTTGGCGAGCGTGGTCTTGCCTACGCCCGGGGGACCCCAGAAGATCATCGACGAGGCATCGTCCCGCTCGACCTGCAGGCGCAGGGGCTGGCCGGGGCCGAGCAGGTGCTCCTGGCCGATGTACTCGTCGAGGGTGCGGGGCCGCATGCGCTCGGCGAGCGGGGCGGTGCGGGCGGTGGTTGCCTGGTGGGTCAGGTCGGGCGTTGCGCCGAACAGGCTCATGGCTCACTTAGATGTATCTTCCGCCCGTCACGCGGCAAGCCGCTTCCACGCTGGCGTGCAGCCTCGTAAAGGAGAATGGACGCGGCGATCGCCGCATTGAGCGACTCGACCGGCCGGGGGCAGGGAATGGTCACAGCAGCATCGCAGCGAGCGACCAGCCCGGGCGCCAGCCCCGCTCCTTCGCTGCCGATCCAGAGAGCGACCGGGGAACCGAGATCGAGCGATCCGGGAGTCTTCGCCTGGGCGCGGCCCGGCGCCACGGCTGCCAGGGAGAGCACGCCGTGCTTCCCCAGCCAGGCAAAGGCCTGGTCGGCCGTGGCCGCGATGACCGGCAGGCGAAAAGCCGAGCCTACCGACGCGCGCAGGCTCTTCGCATTCCAAACGCTTGCCGTGCCCGGCAGAGCGAGGAGGCCGTGCGCTCCGAAGGCTTCTGCCGAGCGCAGGATCGTGCCGACATTGCCTGGATCCTGCACGCCTGCGAGCACCAGCACGAGCGCTGCCTGCTCAGGCCCAGCCGCGGGTAGCAGCGCCTCCAGCCTGAAGGCGGGGGGCACGGCCAGCGCGGCGATGGCCTGCGGGGTCTCGGTCGTCACGGCGCTGCGCA
>CAZZYH010000043.1:0-20941 GCA_964658225.1 Vulcanimicrobiota bacterium
CGCGCAGGCCTGCATCGTTTCGTGACGCAGCCTTTCGCAGGGCGCGAAGCCACTTCTGTTCTAAAACCACACAGATGCTCGCGCCCGCGCGCTTCTCGCCGATGCTCCCTGTGCCGGTATTTCGCTCGGCCGGCCAAGGCGGCTATCGAGCGTGTGGGCGGCTCCATGCAGCAATCCAACCCGGTCATCCTGATCGTCACCACCCAGGTCTGGCTCCAGGTGACCCGGATGGCAGTGCGCTTCACGCAGCATGGATGCCGGGTCAGCGCACTCTGCCCGGCCAACCACGACCTTCGCTTCTTTGAGCGCCTGCACACCTGTCACACCTTCCAGCCAGTCGACCCTCTGTTCTCGCTCGAGGCCGCAATCCAGGGCAGCGGCGCGGACTACCTGGTGCCGGGCGATGATCGCGCGGTGTGGCTGCTCCACGAGCTCTACCTGCGCGCCCCGGGCTACAAGCGCCTGATCGAGCGCTCGTTGGGTCGGGGCGATGCGCACGCCACGGTGCGCAGCAGGTTCGGCCTGCTTGCGCTCGCCTCGCGCCTCGGCATCGCCGTGCCGGAGACCGTTCTTGCGCCCACCATCGAGGATGCCAGGGCGTTTGGCCGCAAGCGCGACCTGCCCTTTGTGCTCAAGAAGGACGGAACCTTTGCCGGCGGCGGCGTCGAGATCGTCAGCGATCCCGGGAAGCTACCGCACCATTACGACCGGCTCAACAGGGAGCCCTCGCGGTGGGAGCCGGTGAAGCAGCGGCTGCTGCCCGTGCGCCCGGAGTGTGTGCCACCGGATCCGCGGATACAGGGTGCAGAGATCAGCGCCCAGGCCTTCGTCGAGGGAGCGGCAGCCAATGCAATGTTTGCCTGCGACCAAGGCGGCATCCTGGCAACCGTGCAGGCGCGCGTCATTGCTGCGAAGTCAAAGACAGGGCCGGCGGTAATGATCGACCTGCTCAACGATGCAAGGATCGAACGAGCGGGGGCGCTCCTGGCTTCCTCGCTGGGGCTTTCCGGCTTTTTCGGGCTGGACTTCATCCTCGAGAAAGAGACAGGCGTGCCTTACCTGATTGAAATGAACCCGCGCTGCACCCAGATGGGGCACATCGCCGTGGCCAACCAGTCGGATCTGGCGGGAGTGCTCTGGGCCCGCTGGAGTGGCCGCTCCCTGCCGACCGGAAGCCCACGTGCATTAACAGCCTCGATCTATTTCTATCCTCACTCCTCGCAGTGGCTAAACGGCAGCAGCTTTCTCGAGCGCGCCCGGCCGGACGTCTGTGCCGAGGATCGCGAGATCGTGGACAGGCTGGCGCAGGGCAATCCTGCACGGCTTGCGCGTTGCTACCGGGCGGTGCGCGCGCAGCTCAAGCTGCTCAAGCACAGCCTCGCGCCTCCCGCACCCATGTCGATCCACTACTTTGAGCCGGCAGCCTCGCCGGGTGCAGCGCAGACGGCTTACACGCCGGGCTATGCCATGGCCCGCTCCACGGCAAGCAGCAGCAGTGTGCGCCTGGGCGCGCCGGCAAGTTCGGTGGGTGGCCGCTTGACGCAGGGCGGCCCGCTCAACGCGCCTCCACGTCGAGCATAACTACCTCGATTGGCGCGGATGCCGCTGCCGAAGCCGCCGCCAGCGCCGACCAGGTAAGCAGGTGCCTGCGAACAGGGTCACGCCAGAAAGCGGAGACTGTGGCCCTGCTTGAGCGATTCGAACCACGGGTCCTGCCGGGCGACGGGTAGAGCCATAGGCTCACTCCTGGGATCGTTAGGAGGAAAATACCAGGCACTGAGGGCTGCCAATCAGGCGCGTTTGCAAGGGCGCAGAGAGGGCGCCTGTGCGTGGATTGCGTGAGAGGACCACGATGCCGCCTGAATCCTGGTCGGCTACCAGCAGCCAGCGCGCGGTCGGATCGAGCGTGATGTGGCGAGCTGTCTTGCCGCCGTGCGGCGCCAGCTGCTTGAGTGTCAAAGACCCATCGTGCTGGTCGACCGGCAGCATTGCAATCGTCGCATTGCGGCGGTTGCCGATGTAGACGAACTTGCCGTCGGGCGAGACGATGACCTCAGAGCAGAAGGCGGTATGCGCAGGCCAGTCTGGCGGCAGCGTGGAGACGGGTTCGGCCTTGCGCTGGAGCGTGCCGTTCGCGCTGTCCCAGGCGAGCAGGTCGACGGTTGAGTCCAGCTCGTTGACGCTGTACACCCAGCGTCGGTTGGGATGAAAGGCGGTGTGACGCGGGCCGGCCTTCGGACGCGAAGACCAGTAGGGTGGCTCATTCGCGGTGAGTCGCGCGGTCGCAGCATCGATGCGGTAAATCAGGATGCGGTCGAGTCCCAGATCGTTGACCAGCAGCCAGCGGCCATCCGGCGAAGGCGTGCAGCAGTGTGCGTGCGAAGGCTTGCCGGCGTCGCCATATTGGAAGTGCGAAATCGGGGCCGACAAGCTGCCATCTGCGTGCACCACGTAGGAGGTGATGCTGCCCCCGCCATAGTTGGCCAAATAGAGAGAGCGGCCGTCGGGGTGCAGGGCGACGTGCGCCGGTCCGGCGCCCTCGGCGCTTTGCGAGTTGAGCAGGGAAAGTGTGTTTGCGGGCCCTGTGCGAAAGGCCGAGACCTTGCCCTCGGCAATTTCGGACAAGGCGTAGAGGTGCGAGTCGTCGGAGCTGCGGGCGAGAAACGTAGGGCTGGGAATCTCGGCTGCCAACACCGGT
Organism: Vulcanimicrobiota bacterium; assembly: GCA_964658225.1. Taxonomy (GTDB): domain Bacteria; phylum Acidobacteriota; class Terriglobia; order Terriglobales; family Acidobacteriaceae; genus EB88. Next base: position 2,699 of record CAZZYH010000043.1, read on the forward strand.
TCGCCGACCCTGCCAGTTGCCGGGTCCCAGTCGGCTCGATAGATACCTCTGCTCCCGGTCTTGTCGGTTCCAGTCCCGATCCAGAGGCGCGTTGGTGCGGGAGCGGCAAGCAGGCTACGGGACATCGCGATGGCACCTGGAAGGAGAGGCAGGAGGGTTCGTCTGGAAAGTTTCATCAAGCCTCTAGCTTAGGAGAAATGTCGCACGGACCGTTGCGTATTGAAAGAAAGCGCGCCGGAGACTGCGGCCCGCTCCGCAAGCTTAACAAACACGCTTACGAACCGGCTGAGCAGCCGGCTTCTCGTTAATGGTTGATCGTTCCCGCCGGCTTGTCTGACTCGGGCCGGGTCTGCATCGCAGTCCAGCGTTTGCTCTGCGTCAGGTCGCTCGTCGCCGGGCCATTCCACGCATCTGCCGTCATCCCGTTCAGGTCCCAGACGACCTTGCCGCTGTGCACGGTCAATTCGCAGACCAGTTTCTGGGTCCCATCCATGCGCGCGTTGTACATATCCACAAAGCCGAATCTGCCTTGCTCGACACGCAGCACAGCGAGGTCTGCCGTACTCCCGACCGATAAGTTGCCAAGCTCGTCATGCTTGATCTCGTGCGCAGGCGCAGAGGTCATCTCCTCGATGACCTGCGGCACCGTCTGGCCCAGGGCGAGCATCTTGTCGGCCACGTTCAGCAGGTCTTTCATCCCGGCGTTCATGCTGGTAATGTGCAGGTCAGTCGAGATGGAGTCGGGCACAAAGCCGGCCTTCATCAGAGGCGAGGCGACCGACCAGCGAAAGCTGCCGCCGCCGTGCCCCACGTCGAAGTAGATGCCGCGCTTGCGCCCGTTGAGCAATGCCTGGCTGGGGCCAAGCGTTTGCGCGTCCTGCTCGTCCCGCAGCCCTGAGTACATGTGCGTGTAAATGTCGCCGGCGCGCAGCTTGTTGGTTAACAACTGGAAGAGTGGACGCTCGGGGCGGTTGGCGCCATAGTCGATCATCACGGGCACGTGGGCCAGGTTGCCTGCGAGCACGGCCTGGTCATAAGGCTTCCACTCCGGCCCGGAGAAATGGGCGCTCTTGATGCCAACGAGAATCTGCGGGTACTTTTCAATCATCGCCGCGGTTGCTTTGCCGTCCATATCGTCCAGATTGTCTTCGTACTTGGGCCCGCGCATGCCTGCGCCGACGATGTTGAGAAACGCCAGCACACGGGTCTGCGCTCGATCGATAATGCGCTGTTTGAAATCCTCAAAATTGCGCCAGCCGGAGCTGCCCGCATCGACCACCGTGGTCACCCCATTGCGGAAGGTAAACCCGTCGGGGTAGACGCTGTTATCTCCGGCATAGGAGTCTTTCTCGCCGGTGCCGGCATAGGCGTGGACGTGGATATCGATCAATCCAGGGGTAAGGTAGAGACCGTGCAGTGGAACCGTCTTGACCGCCATGGCAGGATCGAGATGTGCGGCCACCGCGGCGATGCGGCCATCCTTGATCGCAATATCCATAACGCCGTCGCGATGATTGGCCGCATCGAGCACGTGGCCGCCGGCCAGGAGGAGATCGTATGTCGGCGCCCCGGCGCCGGTCTGCGCGCCCACAGGCGGCGTGCTGCAAAGCGTCAGCGCACACGCCAGGAGCGCCCACACGTGTCGATTCAAAACCAGCATGCATCCGTCCTCGAGGTTTGGTGCAGCCAGGCAGGGGAACGCCGGCAGACTGTGCGATCTATTGTGCCAGACGCATCCCTTCGAAGCGAAACTGAATGCGCGCCGGATCGCGGCAGCCCTACGTGGGAAGCTACTGCTGCCTGCTGTCACGGTTTGCATGTAGAGTGAGAACCGCTGCGCCGCCTGCAGACCTACCGTGACGACACGATTCCGCATCCGCTACCTGCTCGCCTTCTGGCTCTTCGTGCTGAGCGGGGTCGCCTTTCTCGATCGAACAAATGTTTCGATCGCAGGCCTCGAGCTCAGCGCGGAGTATGGGCTGGGCGACCAACGACTGGGCTGGATCTTCAGCGCTTTTCTGCTCGGCTACGCGGCCTTCCAGGTACCTGCCGGCTGGCTGGCAGCGCGCTATGGGCCGCGCCGGGTGCTCACCGTCGGGGCGCTCTGGTGGGGCGCGACCACTGCCGCAACCGCGCTGGTGCCCTCAGGCGTAGCGCACGCCCTGCCGCTGCTGATCTTTCTTCGGCTGCTGCTGGGTGCAGGCGAGTCAGTCGTGTATCCGGCCGCCAGCCAGTTCGTCGCGCGCTGGGTTCCGGTGGGCGAGCGCGGGGTGATCAACGGGCTTATCTTCGCCGGCGTGGGCGCCGGCAGCGGGCTTACACCGCCCCTGCTCAACTGGCTGATCACACACCATGGCTGGCGGGCGGCCTTCTGGTTCAGCGCGGCGATGGGCGTATGCGCCGGTATGGTCTGGTGGTGTATCGCGCGCGACGTGCCGGAAGAGCACGGTCGAATTTCTCCCGCCGAGCTGGAAGAGATCCACCCCCGGCGCGCACCAAATCATCAAGTGCGGCAACCCATCGGCTGGGGGCCGATCCTCCATCGACGCGACTTGCCTGCGCTCATGCTTGCCTACTTCTCCTTCGGCTACACCGCGTGGATCTACTTCAGCTGGTTCTTTTTGTACATGGTCCAGGTGCGCGGCTTTGACCTCAAGGCAAGTGCTCGCTACGCGATGCTGCCGTTTCTCTCGATGACGATCGGCTGCCTGGGCGGGGGCGTCTTGAGCGATCGGTTGTCGACGCGCTACGGACTGCGCATCGGACGATGCATGCTCGCCACGGCGGCGATGGCCACCACGGCGGCTTTGCTGCTCGCCGGATCGGAGGTGCAGCGACCCGCGGTTGCCGGCTTGGTGCTTGCCCTGGGTGCGGGCACCCTCTACCTCGCGCAAAGCTCGTTCTGGTCCGTTTCTGTGGATATCGCGGGCCGCACTTCGGGGCTTTTCTCGAGTTTTATGAATATGGGCGGACAGATCGGCGGCGCGGTCACTGCATCGCTTACGCCGTGGGTGGCGCGGCATTGTGGATGGACCAGCTCTTTCGGCGTGGCGGCTGCGCTCGCGCTCTTGGGGGCTCTGTGCTGGCTGCTCGTGCACCCGGAACGCCCGATCGAACCGCGGCCGGCTCCGGATCCCGGTTAAGCCGCGTGCGGAAAAGGCTGTGAGCGCGCAATCCGTGCCCGCGTCCTGCGTGCGTGTTATTTTGGCAAGCATGCGCTGGAGAGAAGGGAAAAAGCATGCTGATCGCCTGCGACGCGTTGCTGCAGCGATTGCCGTGCCGGTTGCCACGCTGCTCATTGCCGGCCACACGGTGCGGGCGGACGAACCACGCACGGCTGCGCAGTATCGCGCCGATCCGGAGTTGATGCTCGAAGGTTATCGGCACGTTGAGGCTGCATCGGTCTCCGACGCGCTCGAGCAGCTCTTCCACGAGAGGCATTTCATGTCCCACCGCATGACCGCTCTGTTTCCGACAAAATTTGCGGGGACGGCGATTACAGTCAAGCTCGTCAAAGCAGAGAACCGGGATGCGGACGCGCTCGGTGGCATGCTGCAGGCAATCGACGGCGGCGGCCGGGGGTCTGTGTACGTGATGGAGGTGGAGGATGGCGCGGACATCGCCGGCATGGGCGGGCTGATGGGCACAGCAATGTCGGCGCGCGGCTATGCGGGCGCGGTCATTGACGCAGGCGTGCGGGATGTGGCGCAGCTCAGGCGCATCCAGTTTCCCGTCTATGCGCTTGGCCCGGTGCCTTCTACCTCGATCGGGCATTATCGGTTCGCCGGCGCCGGATCTCCGGTCGCGTGCGACGGGGTCGAGGTTGCGGCCGGGGATATCATCGTTGCGGACCAGGATGGTGTGGTTGCCGTGCCTCGCTCGAAGGCGCCCGAGGTGCTGGTGCGCGCGCAGGCGCTCGACGCTACGGAACACTCCATGTACCCCTACATCGAGAAATTCCACTCCATTGTGGAAGCAGTGAAGAAGTTCGGACGTATCTAGGCGAAGGAGCGCGATGGCAGACAAGCAGGCAGGTGCGCTTACGCGAAGAGGGTTTCTCGGCCGGGCGCCGATACTGCTCGGTGCGCCCGCTCTTCGGGGCGTGGCCGCACCGAGCGCTCCGCCCGAGGGCGAGGATTATTATGCCAAGCTGGGCGTGCGCACGATCATCAACGCCGCGGGCACCTACACGTATTTAACTGCTTCGGTCATGCCCCCGCAGGTGCGCCGGGCCGTCGAGCGCGCGGCACATTCCCCGGTAAGGCTGAAGGATCTGCAGACGGCCGCGGGCGCATACCTGGCCGGTAAGCTGCACGCAGAAGCGGGGCTGGTCAGCTCCGGAGCCTCGGCTGCGCTCACCCTGGCTACCGCTGCCTGCCTCGCCAGGGCCAATGGCCTGCAGCCCCAAGCGATTCCCGGAAGTGCGCGCAAGAACGAGGTGCTGGTACAAAAAGCCCATCGCTACGAATACGACCACGCCATGCAATTATGCGGAGTGGCTATCCGTGAAGTGGTCACCCTGGAGGAGTACCGCGGGGCCTTGAGCGAGCGAACCGTGATGACGAATTATTTCAACTCTGCCGAGGCGGGAGAGATCGGGCGCGAAGCCTGGCTGGCCGAGGCGCATGCGCATGGTGTGCCCTGTCACCTCGATGCAGCAGCCGACGTGCCGCCGATTGAAAACTTGTGGAAGTACACGGGGATGGGTTTTGACCTGGTCTGCTTCTCCGGTGGCAAGGGCATCCGTGGACCACAGAACGCAGGTCTGCTCCTGGGCCGCAGGGATCTGATTGCACTGGCGGCGGAGAATAACAACCCGAACAGTGATGCGGTGGGCCGCGGCATGAAAGTCGCCAAGGAGCAGATCGTCGGCATGGTGGCCGCGGTCGACTGGCTGCTCGCGCAGACTGACCAGGGCATGGAAGCGGAGTTTCTGCGCACGACCGAGGTCATTCGCAAGGCGGTGGCCGATGTGCCGACGATGGACACGCGCATCTTTACGCCCCCGGTGGCCAACCGCGTGCCGCACCTGATCCTGCGCTACGATCCCGGTCGGCTCGGCATCACGCCGCTGCAGGTTGCCGAGCAGTTGCGCCAGGGCACGCCATCGATCGAACTGAATCCCGCCACCGGCACTCAGAGCCGCGGGCTCACCGCGGATGAAAATTCACTGGTGCTTTCTACCTGGATGCTGCAGCCAGGCGAAGAGCATATCGTGGCCAGCAGGATACGCGCGGCACTTTTGCGCACTTAGAACTCGCTCCGGCAGCCGAGAAGGAGACAGGCATGGAAAAGCAGAGTAGACGCGCAATGCTCAAGGGCGCAGCCCGAACCGCGCTCGCAGCCGGAGGCGCGGCCGCGGCGGTCGCGCTGCCTGCCGAGGGACAGGAAATCAAGAAGCTCGAAAAGAAAAGCTACGGATTCGGCGCCAAACTCAAGGCCGGCGATCCGCCGCCGCTGTTCAATGCTGCGATCTCCTATGGCAATCTCTTGTTTCTTGCCGGGGTGGGCGCCCACTTTGAAGGTACGATCCAGGAGCACACCAAGCATGTGCTCGATGAGCTTGAAAAGAATCTCCTCGAAGCTGGTTCCTCGATGGACAAGGTGCTCAAGGTAAACGTGTATCTGAATGACTTGAAGGACTATCAGGGCATGAACGAGACGTACAAAGGTCGATTCGGAAACATGCCTCCGGTGCGGACCACGGTCTCCCCTGCCGGGGGTATTCCCGGGAACTCGCTGGTCGAAATTGATGTGATTGCTTACATCTGAAATGCGGGCGGCGATGAGCCGCTCAGGTAACCAGGCTCCTGCTGAAACAACATCATGCTGAGCAAAGCCAAGGATCTGCGCTTGCTTCTCTTCACTTGAAAGTGCAGGCGCGGATCCTTCGCGGGCGCTTAGAGGCAGAGATAGCAGGCTTGGGTATCTGCAAAGAAAAGGATCAAGCATGGCATGGAACCAAGGCATGCGCGTCTCTCGTCGTGAACTGATCAAGCAGTCAAGCGTACTCTCCGCGCTTGGCCTCACGGCCGCAGGCTGCCCGCTCGCAAGCGCGGCCGCCGCGATCCGCGTGCCGCACGATGATGCCCTGTCGCCCGCCGGCTTCCCGTCCATCACCGGCCTCGAGGAGCAGAATCTTTTCACTGCGATTGGCGTCCGCCCGATCGTCAATGCGCATGGAACCTTCACCATCATCACCGGCTCGCGCTCGCTGCCCGAGGTCAAGCGCGCCATGTACGAGGCATCTTTTTATTTCGTCCAGTTAGATGAGTTGATGGATGCTGTCGGCCGCGAGATTGCCACACTTACGGGTGCGCCCAGCGCCATCGTTACCACCGGCTGCGAGGCTGCTATCGCGCTCGCAACGCTCGCCTGCACTGCGGGCGCCGATATCGAGCGCTGCCAGGCGCTGCCTTATGTGCGCACCCGGACCAAGGTCATCATCCCCACGCACTCGCGCAATCCGTATGACTTCGGCGTGCGCATGACGGGCGCCGAGATCGTTGAAGTCGATACGCCGGATGCGCTTCGCGAACAGCTTACATCGCAGGTGGCAATGGTCTATGTGCTTTCTGGGCCGGCCGCTGCTCAGGGTCCGATGTCCATTGCGAATATCTGCGCCATTGCCCGGGAACAAGATGTCCCCGTTTTTGTGGACGCAGCCGCCGAGGAGCCACTCTCGCCCAATCTTCATCTGAAGGCCGGCGCCAGCATGGTGGGCTACTCCGGGGGCAAATGCATGCGGGGGCCGCAGGCTGCCGGTCTGCTGCTTGGTGAGCCGAGCCTCACCAGGGCGGCGTGGTTCCAGGCCTCACCGCACCACAATTATGGGCGCGCTTTTAAGGTCGGCAAGGAAGAGATCATGGGCATGCTGGCCGCCGTGCGCCAGTGGTATCAGCGCGACCACGCGGCAGAGCAGCAGCAGTGGCAGGCATGGCTCGATACGATTGCCGCTCGGCTCAAGCCCTTGCCATCGCTCACGACCGAGACCCTGCAGCCTGAAGATCTGTCGAACAAGAGCCCGCGCCTGCGGGTACACTGGGATGCCAATGTGCTCAAGATCACCGGCACCGAGATGCTCGCCGCGCTCGACGCGCATACCCCGCGCATCATGGTCGACGGCGGTACCGGCACGCGCCCTGATCAGATGGCCAGCACCCTCACCATCATGCCGTACATGCTGCAGGCAGGCGAGGAGAAGATCGTGGCAGAGGCAATTTATCAGGCTCTCACCCATCCCCGCGCTTATGCCGATCCCGTCCTGCCCCAGGGAGCGCCCGCGCAGGTTGCTGGCGCGTGGCTCGTCTCGCTGGCCTATGCGCGCAACGCGGGCGAGCAGCATTTTGCCTTGACGCAAGATGGAAACGCTCTTTCCGGCCGGCAGCAGGGCGAGATTTACACCGCCCTGCTTACAGGCTTTGTGCACGGAGATGCGGTCACCCTGCGCAGCGAGATGAAAGTCAGCGGCCACTCAGTCCTCTGGACTTTTCGCGGCAAGGTTGCAGGCGACAGCATGGCTGGCATCGCGGAGATGGGAGAATACGGATCGGTTCCATTTAGGGGCGTCCGTGCCTGAGCCATGGCCGGCCCACAACAAGGCAGGCAAGTGCTGTTTCGCGATCGCCAGCAGGCGTGCTCTCGCATAGAGAATCCGCATGAGATCGTGTCGTCAAAGAAAAGTCCGCGCTCTCGGGCGGATGCGTGAGGAGCCTGAATGCGCGATAGTCTTTGGATTCTTTCTGTTCTTACCCTGCTCTCGATACCCTCGGTGCTGGCCCAGCAGCCTGGAGCGGTGCATGGGAAGGGAGGCATCGTGCTGCCTGCACCACCTCCGGTTGCGACCGCGCCCGTCGTCGACGAGTACAGCAGCGGCAGCCCCGCGGAGCCGGTAAAGATCACCGACAACTACCGCTGGCTCGAAGATGCGCAAAGCCCGGCGACGCGCGCCTTTATCGCTGCTGAGAATGCTTACACCGAGCGATACCTGAGCCAGCTAAAGGAGCTGCCAAAGGTGCGCGAGCAGATGACCAATCTGCTGCGCGTGGATTTTGTCGGCACGCCAACGCGGCGCGGAGATCAGTTCTTTTTCAGCAAGCGCCTGGCTGCAGAAAACCAGGCCTCGATCTACGTGCGCAAGGGACTGCATGGCGAGGACGAGCGGCTGATCGACGCAAATACACTGAGTGCGGACCAGAACACGTCGGTCAGCATCGTTGACCTGCCGCGGGACGGATCGATGATGGTGTACGGTCTCCGCGTGGGCGGCGCGGACGAGTTGGAAGTTCATTTTTTCGACCTGGCCACTCGCAAGGACACGGCGGACGTGCTGCCCAGCGCGCGCTACTACGGTGTGCAGGTCAGCCCCGACCGCAAGGGCGCTTACTACTCGAAGTTCTTTCCGCACGAAGGCACGCGCGTCTTTTATCACGCCTTCGGCACGCCCGTTGCGGGCGATGCGCTCATCTTCGGCCGAGAGTATCGCGGGGAAGCGCTGGGCGAGATCGACAATGTCGGCATCGGGATTACGGATAATGGGCATTACCTCGTCTTGCATGTCGGGCACGGTGTTCCGGCCAAGCGGGAAGACATCCTGCTCAGGGACCTGCATGTTGCCAACTCGCCGATCGTGCCTTTGGTCTATGGCGTCGAGAGCCGTTTCAGCGATCTTGCAATGGGAGACAACTTTTACGTCGATACGGACTATCAGGCGCCCAACCACCGGATACTGCAGGCGGAAATGGGAAAGCCGCCTGAGCAGTGGAAGACGATTGTGCCCGAAGGCAAAGATGTTATTGAGCAGGCGAGCCTGGTCGACGGCAAGATGTATGTGCTGCGCTTGAAGGATGTAAAGAGCGAGTTGACGGTCTACACGCTCGATGGCAAGGTGGCGGGGAGCATAGATTTTCCCGGTCTGGGCGCGGGTTCAACGCTTTACGGGCGGTCCGATGACAAGGACGGCTTTTACAGCTTCGAATCGATTGTGAGGCCGCCGACGATCTATTACTATGGCACCGCCACGGGTAAGTCCGATATCTTTGCGGCCTCCAAGATACCCTTTGATACCAACGCGTACGAGGTGAAAGAAGTCTTCTACCACTCAAAGGATGGCACGCGGGTGCCCATGTTTATCGCCGGCCGCAAAGGGTTGAAGCGCGATGGGACGGAACGACTGCTGATGACCGGCTACGGCGGTTTCGCACTCAGCGAAAGGCCCACGTGGAACTCGGAGTACGCCTGGTGGATGGAGCAGGGTGGATGGTTTGCGCTACCCGACCTGCGTGGCGGCAACGAGTACGGCGAGGCATGGCACAAGGCGGCAATGTTTGAGAAGAAGCAGAACGTATTCGATGACTGGTTCGCGGCGGCCGAGTATCTGATCCGCGAAAAATACACCTCGCCCGAGCACTTCGCGATTCGCGGCCGCTCGAACGGGGGACTCTTGATGGGTGCGTCGATGACGCAGCGTCCGGAGTTGTTCGCCGCGATCTGGTGCGGCTACCCGCTGCTCGATATGTTGCGCTACCAGCGCTTCCTGATGGGGCGCACCTGGACGACAGAGTATGGGTCGGCAGAGAACCCAGCGGACTTCCCCTATCTCGTCAAGTACTCGCCTTATGAGCATGTCGTCGCGGGCACCAGGTATCCGGCGATCCTGTTCTTCACCGGCGATGGGGACACCCGCGTCGACCCCATGAATGCGCGGAAGATGACGGCGTTGATGCAGGCCTCTTCGAGCAGCGGACGACCGATTCTGCTGCATTACAGTTTGAAGGGCGGCCATAGTGCCGGGGTTTCGCAGACGCAGCTGGTGGAGGATTATGCCGACGAAATGGGCTTTCTCTGGAGGGAGACTGGGAATCAGTGAAGAGAACTCGAGCGTATCCTCAGGCGCGGGATCGCTTGTTCGTCTTTCGAGAAGCAACCGCTCTGTGCAGGGTCTTCGTGGTGCACGATGCTGCGGTTGTTTCCGCATGCTAGGCCGAGCACGCTGGCCACGGCAAACGGCTTCGAGGAGCGGAGACAGGAAAGATCGCTAGATACTCCACCCGCCGTCGATGATATGCGCTTGACCGGTCGTAAACGAAGACTCGTCCGAAGCCAGGTAGAGCACTAACTCAGCGATCTCTTCCGGGCGACCCAGCCTGCCCATCGGTTGGCGCGCCAGAAAGGCGGCGCGGGCCTTTTCGACATCGCCCTGTGCCGCGATCCGCTCGCCGAGCGACGGCGTCTCGGTGGTACCCGGACAGAGCGCGTTGCAGCGTATGCCCTTGGCGACAAAGTCGGCGGCGATCGCTTTCGTCAAGCCAATGACTGCGGCCTTGGTGGCGCCGTAGACAAAGCGATTCGGCGCGCCCTTGATGCTCGAGGCGACCGACGACATATTGATAATGCTTCCCCTGCCGGCGGCGAGCATGCCAGGTAAAAAGGCGCGGCAGGTGCGATACATGGACGTGACATTGAGGTCGAAGGAAAAATCCCAGTCCTTCTGCGAGCAGGCAAAGAGATCGCCCTGGTGCACATAACCGGCGCAGTTGAAGAGCACGTCAAGCGTGCGGATCTCTTCGGCCAGTGCGTCAACGGCCGCGGTACTGCGCACGTCCAGGATGCGTGTGGTGATCTGCGGATGTTCGGCCTGGAGCGTGGCAAGCGCGGCTTCGTTGATGTCGGTGGCCCAGACCGTGGCGCCTTCCGCGGCGAAGCGTAAGGCAGAAGCGCGGCCAATGCCTTGCCCCGCCGCCGTAATCAAAGCGATCTTGCCTTTCAGCCTCTCAGCCATTTTCAGCCACCGTGGGGTTGGTCAGCGTGCCAATTCCTTCGATCGTGATGGAGACTTCCTCGCCTGGTTGCAGCCAGCGCTTGGGTGTGCGGCCTAGACCCACACCGGGGGGCGTACCGGTGGAGATTATGTCGCCTGGTTCGAGCGCGACGATGCCTGAGATGTACTCGATCAGCGCGGGTATCTTGAAGACGAGGTCGCGCGTGTTTGCGTCTTGCAGTGTCTCTCCGTTGATCGAGAGACTGATATCGAGTGCGTGCGGATCCTCGATCTCATCGCTGGTCGTGATCCAGGGGCCTACGGGGCAAAACGTGACGAAGCTCTTGCCCAGCACCCACTGCGAAGTCGCCAGCTGGATATCCCGCGCGCTGATATCGTTCAGAATCGTGTAGCCGAAGACATGGTCTGCCCAGTTCGTCGAGATGTTCAGCCCGCCCTTCCCAATGACCACGGCCAGTTCGGCTTCGTAATCAGGCTGGGTGCTGCGGCGCGGCAGGATGATGGGCGACCTGTGACCGGTAAGCGAAGACTGCAGCTTGAGAAAGACAGTGGGATCTGCCTGGATGACCATCTTTGACTCGGCCGCGTGGTCGATATAGTTCAGGCCAATGCAGAAGATACGTGGGGGAGCGAGCAGCGGACTGAGTAAGTCCACCGCAGAGAGCGGCAGGCCAGCAGCGTTGCTCTCGAGAACGTCGGCTGCCGCGGCCATTGCAGAGGGCCCGCCAGCGATCAACGCTTCCATCGAGGCGAAGCCGAGCGGAGCAAGATCGACGACCTCGGGGTTCCCGTCTCCCTTCCGCACAGCGCCGACACCTACTTTGTTCTGGGACTTATAAGTAACAAGCTTCATTTTGCTCCTTGCACGACTTGGCCATCAGCAAAGCTGTCGCCGGTCTTGATCCGTCTCGCCCAGGCTAACCCCCCCGCGCTCTGATGAGAGATATGCAGCCTCGACCACGCGCATGGTATCGATTGCATCTTCAACAGAGGTGGGCAGCGCTGTCGTTTCGCCCAGGACAAAGCTTTGCAGCGAAAGCATCGACCCGAGAAACGCATCGGGAAACCAGTTGCCTTCAACCGGTAGATCCTGCGGTGCAGACGGAGTGGCGCCATCGCTGAACAGGGTGAGCGTATCGGGCAGGCCGGCGGGGTAGTTAAGGTTGACACCCATGCGATAGCGCAGGGCATTTCTCGTGCCCTCCCACTGCACAAAGCTTTGCTGCGCAGAGGCGTCAAAGTCCTGCGAGTGGTTGGTTGCAATGCTGACGCGCATCCACTCGCCATAGTCGAGAAGAATATTGCTCTTGGTGGCGGCCAGGCTTGGCGTGCGTGGGCTGCGCACGGTGCGCGCGTAGACGCTCTGCGGATTGCCCAGCCAGGCCCGTACCAGGTCGATGTAGTGAATGCTGTGGTAGAGAATCTCAAGGCGCGGGGCGGCGCTGAGAAAGCTCCACAGCTCCCAGGGCATGTGGGTGACGACCTGGATGTCGATGTCGTGCAGGGTACCGAGACCGCCCGACTCGTAAAGGCACCGCGCCGCCATGGCCCCCGGGGCCCAGCGCAGCTGGAAGTTGACCGCCGCGGTAAGATGTTTTTCGCGGCACAGGGCGAGGATCGCCTCAGCCTCGGCCAGCGTCTCGCCCATGGGCTTCTGCAGCAGCACAGCGACATTGTCGGGCAGGGTGGCGAGCACCGCGAGCAGCTGCGGGGCAGCCACGGCGACATCGTAGATCACATCCCCGAGCTTTCCGATTACGGACGAGGCAGCCTCGAGGCTGCCGAACGCATGGCTCACGCCAAACTCGGCCGCAACCGAGGCGGCCCGCCCCGCATCACGATCGACAATGACGGCGACCGGGAGCTGCGCTTTGTTGTAAGCGGGCAGATGGGCATCGCGCACGATGCCGCCTGCGCCGATGATGACGATCGGCAGGGCGGCCGCGCGAAGATGGGGCAGTGAAGACGGAGCGAAAGCTGCGGACTGCATGGCGAAATCGTTCTGCATGCGAAAGCCTAAGATACCATCCGGCGGCCCCGGGATGCGACGCAGACCGCCGGCTAAGGCACCGAGGAGAGCGGGATGTGGACGAAGCGGATGCGTTTGCGCTGCCACGTGTAGGTGGCGAGCAGGCTCCCGTCGCGAGCCTCGATCAGGGCCGGGTAGGAGTATTCGCCGGGCTGATCTTCGAGCACGCGAAAGGGCGTGAAGTGTTCGCCGTCACGACTCACGGCCAGGTTGAGCGGGGTGCGGCCGGACGGGGTGGCGTTGTAGAGAAGCACCACCCGGCCGTCGCGAAGAGCCACCGCGTCAATGCCGGAGTTGGGGTTGGGCAGCTCGAGCGGGCGAGGCGGCGTCCAGCTCTGGCCCGAGTCGTAGGAGTCGGAAACGCAGATGCGGCCGATATTTCCGGTGGAACGCGCGTAGAAGCGCAGATGCGGGCCCCCCAGCGAGAGTACGGTGGGCTGGATGATCCCGGTCGTGCTCGAATCCTCGTCCGGCACGCCCGCGGGGTGCAGGCTGCGCAGCGTGGCCCCGGCCACGGTGTAGGGACCCAGCCGCTGCCAGGTAAGACCGCCGTCCGTGCTGCGCTCGATCCACGCCGCCCAGGCGTGGTAGCTCTCGGTCGAAGAGCCGCTGATGACGGTGCCGTCGGGAGCGACATAAGGCTTGGCGCGGATCGGCCCCAGGATGCCCGCGGGCAGATGTTCGGCTGCCGACCAGGTGCGGCCTTCATCGCGGCTGACCATGCGGGCAGCGGTCCAGCCGGCGGCGACCGGGCCGAACTTGTAATAGAGCCACAGGCGTCCATCGCGCGTGTGGAAGAGCACCGGGTTCCAGGTGGCGATGCGTGGCTCGCGCGCCAGGGTATAGGGCGCGCTCCAGCCCGACGCGGTACGGCGCGCGGCCCAGATCGCGACATCGGGCGCGCCCTCGGCAGTGCCGCCGAACCAGGCGGCGAGCAGGTCGCCGTTGGCAAGCTCGACGAGCGTCGAGGCATGGCAGGAGGCGAAGGGCGCGGTGGTGAAAATATCCTGCTCGACAAAGGGCTGCTCCCCCCGGGCAAGCCGCAAAGCGCAGCAGCAGAGCAGCAACACGGCGTAGAGCAGACCCCGGTGCATAGATTTGCGGCGCTTCATCGATCCCCAGCTTATTACAACCTGCGGCTTGTGCCGGGACGGCCTTGGAACGCTTTGCTCCCCCGAAGGCGGCGCATCTCTCTTGTCACAATCCGGCGCACACTGCATTGTGGATGAGAGCACTCACGCTCAACTCACGCTGAAAGAGAATGCCATGCTGCTGCGATCGACCCTGTGCCCTTCCCTGATGTGCCTGTTGCTCGCTCTCCCCGCGCTCGCGCAATCGAAGCCACCCGCCGCGCCGGCGGAGGGTGCCAAGCCTGCGCTCGCCGCAATCCCTGACTCGACGACCGAGGGTACGGTCACGGTCGGCGGCCAGCGCATCGCCTACCAGGCGGTCGTGGGCACGCTCACCGTCGGCAGCACCGATGCGCAGGACGCCGCGATGGGCCTCGACGGCAAGCTGCTGCCCGGCATGGAAGAAAAGGAGATCAAGGATCCGACGGAGGCGCCGGCGACAGCGCGCATGTCCTACGTGGCCTACTTCAAGACGGGCGAGAAGGCAGAGCAGCGGCCGATTACGTTTTTCTACAACGGCGGCCCGGGCAGCTCGACGGTATGGCTGCACATGGGCTCCTTCGGGCCCAGGCGCGTGGTGACCGTGGATGCGCAGCACACCCCGGCCGCGCCCTACAGGCTGATCGAGAACAACTACAGCCTGCTGGATGTGAGCGACGTGGTCTTTATCGACATGCCGGGCACCGGCTTCGGCCGGCTCTTCGGCAAGGACAAGGAGAAGGCCTTCTGGGGTGTGGATGAAGATGCGCATGCGTTTGCGCGGTTCATTCCGCGCTTCCTCGGCAAGTATGGCCGCTGGAACTCGCCGAAGTATCTGTTTGGCGAAAGCTACGGTACGACGCGCTCGGCGAATCTTGCCAACATCCTCGAAAACGAAAAGGACATGGATCTGAACGGGGTGATCCTGCTGTCGCAGATCCTGAACTTCGCGACGGACATCGATGGAGCACGAGGCAATCCCGGGGTCGATATCCCCTTCATTACCGGCTTGCCGACCTATGCGGCGACCGCCTACTACCACCACAAACTGCCCACCCAGCCGGCCGCGCTGGAGCCGTTTCTGGCCGAGGTCGAGACCTTCGCTATGGGCGATTACGCGCATGCGCTGGGCGAGGGGAGCGCGCTGACCGAGCCTGAAAAACAGGCCATTGCCGAGAAGCTGCACAGCTATACCGGTCTGCCTGTGACGTATCTGCGCAAGGCGGATCTGCGTATCTCGGGCGGCTACTTTGAGCAGCAGCTGCAGGGGGAAAACAGCATCACGACCGGGCGCCTGGACACCCGATTCGCCGGGCCCTCGATGGATCCGCTCAGCGCCACGGCCGAGTACGATCCGCAGAGCTCGGGGATCTCGTCAGCCTATGTGACGATGTTCAACGACTACGTGCGCAAGGAATTGAAGTATGGCGAAGGGCAGACGTTTCTGCCTTCGGCCTACATGGCGCAGGGCTTTACGTGGGATATGAAGCACGGGCAGGGCGAGGGCGGCCCGCTCAATGTGATGGGCGACCTGGCCGCGGCGATGAAGGCGAATCCGCATCTGAAGGTGATGCTGAACGGCGGTTACTACGACCTGGCTACGCCCTTCTTCGCGGCCGTGTATGAAGCGCATCACCTGCCGATCCCTGCTACGCTCGACGGCAATATCGAGTACCAGTTTTATGAGGCCGGGCACATGGTGTATGTGCACGAAGAGTCCTTGCACAAGCTGCATGATCGGGTCGCGGCCTTCATTCGCGGATCGCAGAACGGCAACTAGGCATACGTTGCTGGTCCGGGTAGTAGAGAGTGCCGGGCTCGACCGCCTGCTCGAGAGGCTCGCGGAGGGACCGCGGGCCACGCTATGCTTGTGTACGAACGGGTGCCGATGTCTCAGCCGCGATGCTCGCCGCGCGTCTGAGGCTACTTTGAAGCCCCTGCCTGGAGACATTTCCCTTGCCTGCTGCGACCCCCTCGAGTTCCTCCATCGAACGCCTCACGCTTCAATCCGGATTGCTGCGGGCGGTGGTGCTGCCGCAGTTGGGCGGCAAGATCGCTTCGCTTGCCCTGCTGCCCGGGCCGGGTCGCCGCGGCGGAGCGCTGCTGCAGGGCCCGCTCAAGCCCTATGCGGCGCGAACGGCCACGCTGCCTTTTGACGAGTCCGATGGCAGCGGCTGGGATGAGTGCCTGCCCTCGATCGGGCCCTGCTCGGTTCTGTATGCGGGCGAGACGGTCCCGGTCCCCGATCACGGCGATTGCTGGCGCCAGCCCTTCAACGTGGAAGACCACGCCGAAGACGTGCTGCGAATGAGCGCGGCAGCCACCTCGCTGCCGCTCGCTTTCCACCGCAGCATCGAGCTTGAGGACAACACCCTCATGCTCGACTACGCGGTGCGCAACACGGGTCAGGCGGTCGCCCCGTATGCGTGGTCGACGCATCCGCTGTTTGCCGTCGATCCAGGCGACCGGATCATCCTGCCGCACTCGGTCGAAGAGATGACCGCACAGGCCTCTGCGAACGGGCGACTGGGCGCCGCCGGGAGCCGGCACTCCTGGCCTTTTACCGCGGACGCTCGCGATGGCTCTGCGCTCGACCTGACCACGGTGGGCCAGCCGAGCGATGGGGTGGGCGACAAGGTGGTTGCGCGGGCCCCGGTCGAGGGTTGGTGCGCTTTGGAACGAAGAGCGCTGGGCGTGCGGCTGACGCTGCGCTTTGACCCCAAGACCAATCCCTGGCTCGGGCTGTGGCTCTGCTACGGCGGCTGGCCGGAGGCGGCAACTGCTCGCAAAGGTTTCACGGTCGCG
This sequence comes from Vulcanimicrobiota bacterium, assembly GCA_964658225.1. GTDB lineage: Bacteria > Acidobacteriota > Terriglobia > Terriglobales > Acidobacteriaceae > EB88. The sequence goes on from CAZZYH010000043.1 coordinate 19,422, forward strand.
CTCGAGCCCTGCACCTCGCCGGTCGACAGCCTGGCCGAGGCGATCGAGCGCGGAGAGGCAAAGACGCTCGCGCCCGGGGCGGAAGATCGTTGGTCGTTGACGTTCGAAGTTACGCTGCTGGACAAGTGACCGATGGAGAGGGTGTCGGCGGGGCGCGGGCTCTTGCCGCTCACACCCTCGCCGCACATGCTCTCAGCGGCCTACAGCACACGAGGAACACATGCAGGACATAGCAGCACTGATTGCGCAGCACACACACCACTTCAGCCACGAGCCGGCTGTCTTTATCGCGCCCGGGCGCGTCAACCTGATCGGCGAGCACACCGACTACGCGGGCGGTTTCGTCATGCCCGCGGCCATCAACTTTGCCACCCTCGCCGCGGTCACCGCGCGCGAAGACAACAAGATCGTGATTCGCTCCGGCAATTTTCACGAAACGGTCGAACACGCGCTCGATGCCCTGCCGGCCAAAGGCGCGCACCACTGGAGCGATTATCCGCTCGGTGTGGTGAGCGTGCTGCGCGGCGCGGGCATCACGATCAAGCCCTTTAGCATGACGCTGGTCGGCGACGTGCCGCTCGGTGCCGGGCTTAGCTCGTCTGCCTCGATTGAAGTCGCGAGCATGCTCGGCGTGCTGCATGCCGCCGGTACAAGCCTGCCGCGCGAAGAGGTGGCAAAGCTCTGCCAGCTCGCCGAGAACAGTTACGTGGGCGCCAATTGCGGCATCATGGATCAGTTCATCGCCTGCTGCGGCAAGGAGAACCACGCCCTGCTGCTGGACTGCCGCTCGCTCGCCTACCGGCTCGCGCCGATCCCGGAGCATCTGAACCTGGTCATCTGCAACACGATGGTCAAGCACTCGCATGCCGGCGGCGAGTACAACACGCGCCGCGCGGAGGTCGAACGGGCCACCTCGATCCTGCGCGCGCACCGCCCCGAGGTGGAGCTGCTGCGCGATGCGACGCCCGAAGACCTGCGGACCTGGGGGGCGGAGATGCCGCCAAACGTGCTCAAGCGCGCGCGCCACATCATCACAGACTCGCTCCGTGCAGTGGCTGCCGCGGATGCATTGGAGGCCGGCGACCTGAAGCTGCTGGGCCGGCTGATGGCGGAGGCCCATGCCAGCTACCGCGATGATTTTGAAGCCAGCGTTCCCGAGGCCGACCTGATGGTTGCGCTCGCGAACAAGCAGCCGGGGCTGGTGGGCGCGCGGTTGACCGGTGGAGGGTTTGGAGGGTGCACGGTGAACCTGGTCGAACACGCGCAGGCCGCAGCGTTTGTGGCGGCGGTGGGACCGGCCTACAAGGCGGCTACCGGGATCAATCCGGAGATCTATATCTGCCATGCTTCGGACGGCGCGCACCCGGTCCGCCTGAGAGTGCAGTGACCGGGCGCATCGTTGCCCCCTGGCCGGATTCCGTGGAAGCGCAGGTCCGGCGTTCTGAAAGAAGGCTCAGCGATTCATCTCCCGGTGAGCGCTCATTGAAACAAGGGGTACCCCCTTGGCTGAACACAAGGCT
>CAZZYH010000044.1:0-20812 GCA_964658225.1 Vulcanimicrobiota bacterium
GGTCGCGGTTCCACAGCGAGTGGGTTGGGCCGGCGCTGAGTGTATGTTCTCTCATCCGCTCAGACCGCGACGATCATCTCTAGCTCGACCAGCGCGTTCCGGGGCAGGGCACTCACCCCGATTGCGGCTCGCACATGGCGGCCGCGCTCGCCGAATATTTCGATGAGCAGGTCGGACGCGCCATTGACCGCGTGCGGCGTTTGCGCGAAGCCGGCCACTGCATTGACATAGCCGCGGACGCTGACAATCTCCTTGATCGCGTCGAGGGAGCCAAGATGCGCGCGGAGTACGGCAAGCTGGGTCAGCGCGCAGGCGCGTGCGGCCACATAGGCGTCTTCAACGCTGCGATCCAGGCCCACGCTGCCCACGATGATGCCGTGTTCGTTCGCCGAGATGACGCCTGAGAGATAGACAAGGCTCCCGACGGTCTTGGCCGGAATGTAATTGCCTCCCGCTGCCGGCGGTGTCGGCAGGGCGAGGCGAGCGATGGCTGCTTCGGCTCCCATGTTGGACGTAACTCTACCATGCGCGGCCGGGGATGCGGCCATGCGTGTCGAGACTCTTTCGCGCCGCTCGGGTTCCCGGCTACCATGCGGTATGGGTCGAGGGATCCGGCTTCGCTTGATTTGCCTAACGCTCGCCCTGGCAGCGATGGACGCGCAGGCCGCGCCGCCTGCGCCCAAGCTGGTTCTGCATCCGAGCCGGCAATCGCCTGATGACCTGGAAGTGACCGGCATGTTGGGCGGCCTCGCCAGAGGTGGGCGCGGCTACGTCACCTATGCTGAGCTTCTGACCCTGCCCCAGGTGCGTGTGCAAGTGCGCAACGATGAGAATCTTCCCGGTCCGGCGCAGGGCGTGATGGTGCAGGGTATTTCGCTCCAGGTGCTGGCCCGGGCGCTGGGCGCGCTGCCCGGATCCGACCTCGTCGACGCATTGTGCACAGACGACTACCGGACCCATTATTCCGCGACCTACATCGCGGCGCACCATCCTCTGCTGGGGCTCTTGATCGAGCACCGGAGGGCGGCGGACTGGGCCGCGCGGACCCACCAGTACGATCCCGGTCCCTACTTCATCACGCATGCCCATTTTGTGCCGACAAGCAAGGTGCTTGCCCATCAAGAACAGCCGCAGGTCCCTACCAATGTGATCCGTCTCAACTTCTCCACCACTGCCGAGACCTATGGCGCCATTGCGCCGCGTGGTCCCGCTGCCAAGGATGTAGCCGTGCAGCAGGGCTTTGTCATTGCCAGGCAGAACTGCCTGCGCTGCCACAACCAGGGCGCCTATGGCGGCACCAAGTCAGGCCGCGACTGGATGGGGCTGAGCACCTGGGCGCGCGAGCAGCCCGGCTTCTTCGCGGGCTACGTGCATGGTCCCCAGGCTTTTGAGGAGCATGCGCACATGCCTGCGTTTGCGGGCTACGATCGTCCTACTCTGGCCGCACTGACCGCTTACTTCCGCACGTTTACCGCAGAGCGCGCGCGCCCCGGGTCTGATGCTGGTCGCTAAGTGGAGGGTGCCGATGATGGTTCGCTTGTCAAAGTGTGCCCTGTTGCTCGGTGTGGCGCTCTTCTTCTCGCTGATCGTCTTCAATAACCTGACCGACTATGATTCGAATTACCAGTTTGTGCGGCACACCCTCTCTATGGACTCCACCTTTCCGGGCAATCACGGTGTGTGGCGCGCGCTCAGGCAGCCGCGCGTTCACACAGCGTTTTATCTATGCATCATCTGCTGGGAGGCGGCAACGGGGGTGCTGTGCTGGTGGGGACTGGCGCGCCTGCTCGGCCGACTCCGGGCGCCGGCCGCGCTGTTTCACCAGGCCAAGACGGTTGCCATTTCAGGGCTCACTCTGGGCTGCATGCTGTGGCTGGTAGCCTTTGTCGATATTGGCGGAGAGTGGTTTCTGATGTGGCAATCCAAGACATGGAACGGGCAGGAGGCAGCCTTTCGCATGTTTGTCGTGCTGGCGGTGAGCCTTATCTATCTCACCCTGCCGGAGGATGAGCCGGCTCTTCGATAAGTCACCATGGAGACGAAAGAGTTGAGCCTTCCAGATTCTCCCAAAGCTCGTAGAGGTTTCGATGACGCCGCCCGCGCTTGACTATCCTGCCATGCTTGCGATTGCCGTGGCCCAGGCCCGCCGGGGTTTGAAAGAGGGCGGTATCCCGATCGGTGCGGCCATCTTCACGGCCCGAGGCGAGTCTGTCAGCAAGGGGCGGAACCGCCGCGTGCAGCGGGATGACCCCTCTGCCCATGCAGAGACAGATGCGTTTCGCCGCGCCGGCCGCCAGGCTTCGTACCGGGAGTTGATCATGGTGACCACGCTTGCGCCTTGCTGGTATTGCAGTGGGCTGATCCGGCAGTTCGGCTTCCGCATGGTGGTCGTCGGCGAGTCGGAGAATTTTGCAGGAGGCGTGGATTGGCTGCGCGGGTGCGGGATCGAGGTCATCGACCTTGCCTCGCAAGAGTGCGCGGCGAGGATGCGCTCCTATATTGAGAGCCATCCCGCGATCTGGTATGAAGATATCGGTGAGCCTGCGCCCGGCTGATGGAGTCATCCCTAAATCTCTTGGCTTGGTCCGTTGCTTTCTGGATGGCGCCGGGCCGGCCCGCGGCAGTCTCGTCGCTGCACCTCTGCATGGGCTGCACCGGGAGAGACGCGCTCGGGACCCGGCAGCCTGCCGCCGGAACCGGCGACCGATGACCACCCGGATCATGAATCACTTCAGTCACTGCAAGGTGCATCGCGCAGCAGCGTGCCCGCGCAGGTCGCCGCGCCTCGACCCCAGGATCGCCTCGCCATGCTCGATCCAATCTCACCGCTGAACGCCCTGCAGCAAGCGCTTACTGCCGGCAAAGCAACGCCTGCGACGGTGGCCGAAGAGGTGAACGCGCATGCGAATGGGAATGCTTCACGCAATAGCTATACGTGGTTTGATGCGGAGGCGCTTCGCCGGCAGGCCCGAGCTCTCGCAAGCTCTCTCCGGCGGCCGTCGCTCTGGGCAGTGCCTGTCTCGCTCAAGGACTGCTTTGACCTGGCCGGCGCGCCGACCAGTTGCGGCACCCGCGTCTATGCGCAGCGCGGCGTGCGCAACGCAGACTCCGCGATGGCCCGCAGCCTCGAGACCGCCGGCGCGCTGATCACCGGCAAGACGCATTTGCAGCCTCTCGCGTACGGCATCACGGGCGAGAACCCTGAGTATGGCGACTGCCTGCAGCCTCGCGAGGCAACGCTATTGACCGGCGGATCGTCGAGCGGCGCAGCGGCCAGCGTGCAGGAGGGCTCCGCCCTGGCCGCGATCGGAACGGATACGGGCGGCTCGATCCGGGTGCCTGCAGCCTTGTGCGGGCTGGTCGGCTATCGCGCCTCGCACCGTTTGGCGGCCGGCTGGTGGCCGGGCGCATGGAGGGGCGCGGTGCATCTCGCCCCGTCCTTTGACACGCTTGGGTTTCTGCTGCGCGATCCCCGGGATGCGGCCGCCCTCGCGCAGGCCCTCTTTCGCGTACCGTTGGGTGAAGCGCTGCGTGCGCCCCGCATCGGCTGCGTGCAAAGCTCCTGGCTGGGGGACTGCGACGAACAGGTAGGGACCGCCTTGGAAGCCTGGAAGCGGCAACTGGCGGAGCTCGGAGCCGGAGTTTCCGAGTACGACCCGGCCGGGTTCGCGGCCGCCCATGCAGAGGCGCACGGGTGGGAGACAGCGGTGGCTACCTTCTCCGGCATCCAGGCGCAGGAAGCAGCCGCGGTCCACGCCGGACACTATGAGCACTTTGAGCCGGCCATCCGGGACCGCCTGCTTCGGGGCGCGTCGCTGTCCAGGGCCGAGCTAGACCGCCTTCGCGGGCGGCTGGCAGCCTTTCGCGCCGGGATGCGCGGACTGCTTGCCCGCTTTGACCTGCTCATGATGCCCTGCGCACCGCTCAGCCGCCTTCCCGCGCGCGCGGACCACTCCTCGACCCGGCCGCGCATTCTTCGTTACACGACCCCCTTCAGCCTGGCGGGTTTGCCCGTGCTCTGCCTGCCCGGCGAGATGATCGGCGCACCGGCAGGCACAGGCGTGCAGCTGGCCGCGGCGGAAGGGGCTGATGCGATGCTGCTGGCCTTTGCCGCTGCGGTTGGAAACAGCTTGGCGGCCGGTGCCTGAGCCGCCCTGTTCTCCCGAACCAGGCACAATGCTACCCTGCTGCTACGCTGCGAGCCCAGGGGGAGCCGGATGCCATCTCGCCTAGTATGTGTGTCCACTCTCGTCCTGTGCCTGGTCGCGCTGACCGGGTGCAGTTCCAGGCCGCCGGCGAACGGGCTCTTCCCGGTCACGCTGCAGACGGACTGGTACCCGCAGCCGGAGATGGGCGGCTTTTACCAGGCGCGGCTGGAAGGGCTCTACAAGGCCCAAGGACTGGAGGTAACCATTGCCCCGGGTGGCCCGTACATCACCAGCGACCAGCAGGTTTCCACCGGTGCCGCGCAGTTCGGGATGAGTTCTTCGGACCGGGTGCTGACCGCGGTCGCGCGCGGGCTGCCATTGATCGCGGTAGCGGCGACGATGCAGCAGGACCCGCAGGCCCTGATGGTGCATGCCGCTTCGCCGGTGCATAGCTTCGCCGATCTTGAAGGACACACGATCGCCGCGCAGCCGGGCTCGAGCTGGTTCCAGTACCTGCTCAAGCGCTACAACCTGCACCAGGTGCGCGAGATTCCCGCCACCTACAGCGTGGCCAACTTTCTCCAGGATCCCGCATACATCCAGCAGGTCTTCGTCACCTCCGAGCCCTTCTTCGCGACCAGGGCCGGGGCGCAGGTGCGCACGATGCTCATCAGCTCGACCGGCTACCAGCCGTATCGGGTTTTCTTTACCTCGCAGCCGTTCCTCAAGGAGCACCCCGAGATCGTGGCGAAGTTCGTTCGCGCCTCGCTCCAGGGCTGGCGGGACTATCTGCGTGATCCGTCGAGAACCGATGCCGAGATCGCGCGGTTGAATCCCGCAATGAACCCCGAGCAGATGCGCTTCACCGTCCAGACCTTGAAGGAGCAGCATTTTGTGGAGGGCGAGGGCACGGCCGATTCGCACCTGGGGCACTTTACCCGGGAACGCTGGGCAACGATCTATCGGCAGCTTGCCGACTTGAAGATCCTCGCCAAGCCGATCGATCCGGCGAGTGCGTACACGCTGCAGTTTGCACCGTGAGGTGCGCTCTGCCGGACGACCGAGCACGATCGCCCAGGCGCCCGGCGAAAGCCCGTACAATCAGCACAGCGCATGCGAGTCTTCGTTACAGGATCCACTGGCTTTCTCGGCGCGCACGTAACGCGCGAACTGGCTCGCCAGGGCGCGCAGCTCCGGCTGCTGGTGCGGGCGACAAGCCACCTCGGCAACCTCGAGGGAATCGATGCCGAGACCTTTGTCGGAGACCTGCTCGAGCCTGAGAGCCTTCGCCCGGGCATGGCCGGTTGCGAGGCGGTGATGCACGTGGCGGCCGACTACCGGCTCTGGGTCCGCGATCCGAAACAGATGTATGCCGCCAATGTCGATGGCACCCGGGAGCTGCTGCGCATCGCGCGGGAGGAGCGGGTGCGGTGCGTGGTCTATACCTCGAGCGTGGCCACCATGGCCTTTCGCGCGGATGGCATGCTGGTCGATGAGTCCACTCCTGTCTCGCTTGAGAACATGATCGGCCATTACAAGCGCTCGAAGTTTCTCGCCGAGCAGGTAGCCATCGAAGCAGCACACCGGGGCGCCGCCCTGGGCCAGAGGGTGATGATCCTCAACCCCTCCACCCCGATCGGCGCCTACGACGTCAAACCCACCCCGACCGGCCGCATCGTGGTGGACTTTCTCAACCGGCGCTTCCCGGCCTACATGGACACCGGACTCAACCTGGTCGATGCGACCGAAGTGGCGCGAGCCCACGTGGCTGCGCTCGAGCTCGGCACCCCGGGCGAGCGGTACATCCTGGGCGGCGAGAACCTGACCCTGAAGCAAATTCTGGACAAGATGTCGGCCATCACCGGGCTGCCCTCGCCCACGCAACGGGTGCCGCAGAGCGTGGCCATGGTCTTCGCGTTCTTTGACGAGTGGATCACCGGGCGGCTGCGCGGCAAGGAGCCACGCGCCACGATCGAAGCCGTGCGCATGGGACAGAAGAAAATGTATGTCGCCTCGACCAAGGCAGAGCGCGAACTCGGCTTCCGGATCGTGCCCGTTTACCAGGCTCTCCGCGCGGCTATTGACTGGTTTCGCGCCCACGGCTACGCCCCGCCCGATGCCGATCCTTTGCCGAGGTCGTCCTGGTGAGGGGGCGGTGATGCAGGTCGGCATCGTAGCGGCGCTGCCGGCAGAGCTGGCGCCGCTGACGCGGGGCTGGACCGGGAGGGGCCACGTCCGGCGGGGACAAGTCGCGCTGGCTGATGGCTCTTTTTTGACGGCCTACGCGGCGGCGACCGGCATGGGCGCGGCCGCCGCGATGCGCGGGTTTGCCGAGGTGCAGCAGGCCGCCGGGAGCCTCGACGCTGTGCTCTCCTACGGCTGGGCGGGTGCGCTTTCCTGCGCGGTCAAGCCGCCCGATGTCTTTGCGCCGGGCGAGATCATCGACAGCCGGACCGGCGAACGCTTTCGCTCCGCCGCACCCCAGGAGGGCAAGACTCTGCGCCTGATTACGCTCGATCACGTGGCCCGCACGCGTGAAAAGCGCCCGCTCGCCGAGCGCTACCAGGCGGTGCTGGTGGACATGGAAGCCGCCACGATCGCCCGCCTGGCCCGCGCGCACGGCATCCCGTTTCTCTGTTTGAAGGCGATCTCGGACGGCTATACCGATGTGCTGCCGGACTTCAATCTGTTTCTGGACCCTGCCGGGCAACTGCGCCTGCCTGCCTTTGTGACGCACGCGCTGCTGCGCCCACGCTACTGGGCGCCGCTTGCACGCCTGGGCGCCAATAGTGGGCGCGCGGCTAGAAACCTGGCCGCGCAGCTGCCTGCGTGCCTTGCCGGCGCAGGGTTGCTATCCTGTATGCCATGAGTATGCTCGAAGCGGTCACCCACGCAGAGGTACCTTCGCTCCCACGCACCATGCACGCGGCGGTCTACCGCGGCGTTAACGATGTGCGCGTGGAAGAGGTGCCTCTGCCGGCGATCGGCCTGGGCGAGGTGCTGCTGCGCGTAGAGGCCTGCGGCATCTGTGGCACCGACCTGAAGAAGATTCACTCCGGGTCGCACTCGGCGCCACGCATCTTCGGGCATGAGACGGCGGGTACGATTGTCGCCGTCGGCAAGGGAGTCACCCGCTTTGCCGTGGGAGATCGGGCGATGGTCTTTCATCACAGCCCCTGCGGGGACTGCTACTACTGCCGGAAGAAGACCTATGCCCAGTGCAATGCCTATAAGCGGGTGGGCGTGACCGCTGCATTTGAGCCCTCCGGCGGGGGCTTCGCCGAATACGTACGGGTGATGGACTGGATCGTCGAGCGTGGGCTGGTCAAGATTCCGGACGGCATCCCGTTTGAGCAGGCCGCGTTTATCGAACCGGTAAACACCTGCTACAAGGCCATCAAGAACCTGCGCCTGGAGCGGGACGAAACCGTACTGGTGATCGGGCAGGGGCCGATCGGCATCATCCTCGCCGCGCTCGCCGCGCGCACCGGCGCCAAGGTGCTTACCTCCGACCTCTACCCGGAGCGCCACGCCATCGCCTCGGTCTATGGTCTCAATCATTCCATCAATGCGTCCCAAGAAGATGTGGTCGCGCGTGCGCATGAAGAGAGCGAGGGCCGCGGCGCCGATGCCGTCATCCTTGCCGTGGCCGGGGATGCGCTGATCAAGGTCGCGATGAACGCGGCGCGCTGCGGAGGCCGGGTGCTGCTCTTCGCCCAGACCCAGCACGGGGAGACGACGATCGACCCGGGCGCCATCTGCATGGATGAAAAGACGTTGGTGGGCAGCTATAGTTCGTCGATCGACATCCAGGACGAGGGCGCGGAGCTGGTCTTCAGCGGGTACCGCAACGGCTTTGACCTGACCCGGCTGATCTCGCACCGATTCCCCCTGACAGCGGCGGTGGAGGCGATCGAGATCGCTTCGCACCCCACGGCTGCATCGATGAAAATCTTCATTCAGCCCGGTCTTACGCTCGGCCCGTCGAGCCAGTCGGCATGAGCGACCAGATGCAGGCGGCCATCCTCTACGGCAAGGAAGACCTGCGGATGGAGCAGCTGCCCGTACCCCGCGCCGAGTCGGGCGAGCTGATCGTGCGGGTGGGCGCGGCACTGACCTGCGGGACCGACCTGAAGGTTTTTCGACGCGGCTACCACGCTCGCATGCTGCAGCCGCCGATCCAGTTCGGCCACGAGCTGGCCGGCACCATCGCCGAGGTCGGCGAGGGGGTCACGAACTTCTTTCTCGGGGAGCGGATCGTCGCTCTCAACTCCGCACCCTGCGATCGCTGCTTCTGGTGCGAGCGCGGCCAGCAGAACCTGTGCGCGGACCTGCTCTTCAACAACGGCGCGTATGCGGAGTACCTGCGGGTGCCAGCGCGCATTGTTGAGAAAAATACGCTGCATGTGCCCGACGAGTTACCGCTGGAACATGCCGCGCTGACCGAACCCTTGGCGTGCGTGATGCGCGGGCTGGAGGAGAGCGACACCCGCGCCGGCGATCTGCTGGCTGTCATCGGCGCGGGGCCGATCGGTCTGCTCTTTGTGCATGCCGCGGCTCTCGCCGGGCTTGAGGTCATTGCGGTCGTCAAGCGGGAGGAGCAGATCGACGCGGCCCGCGCCGTGGGCGCTGCGCATGTGGTCCATACCGGGGCGGTGAGCGATCCGATCGCGGCGGTGCGCGCGCTGACGCCGGACAAGCGCGGGGTCGATATAGCGATCGAGGCGGTGGCGGTGCCGGAGACCTGGCAGTGGGCAGTCGAGATGGCGCGGCGCGGCGGGATGGTCAACTTCTTCGGAGGGCCGCCGGCAGGCACCCGCGTAAAGCTCGATACCAACCTGCTGCATTACAGTGAGCTGACGCTCAAGGCGAGCTTCCATCACACGCCCTCCACGGTTCGCTCGGCATTCAAGCTGCTGACCGGCGGCCGCTTTCTGAGCCAGAACTTTATTACCGGCCGCGCGCCCCTGGCCGAGGTGGGCGAGGTCTACGAGCGCATGGTCGAAAGCCGCGCGATCTCGCCCGATGCGCATCGCGACCTTGATATCAAGACGGCGATCATCCCTTGACTATGGCCACCTTACCGCAGCACGAGGCACTGCTTGCAAGCGCCTGGGCGGCGCTTCCGGCTGAGTATCGAATGCCGGCTGCCACGCCGACACTGGCCGAGGCCCAGGCTTGGTGCCGTCGGCTGACAGAGACCCATTACGAGAACTTTCATGTGGCAAGCTGGTTTCTCCCCAGGCGTCTCCGGACACCCTTTGAATCCATCTACGCTTACTGTCGCGTCTCGGACGACCTGGGCGATGAAACCGGCAATCCCGAGCAATCGCTCGCCCTGCTCGATCTATGGGGCCGGGAGCTGGACGCTTGCTATCGCGGCGTGGCCAGGCACCCGGTATTTGTAGCGCTCGCTGCGACCATTGCTGCCTGCGATATTCCGAAGGAGCCATTCGCTGACCTACTGGTCGCTTTCCGCCAGGATCAGACCGTCACTCGCTTTCCAACCATCGACGAAGTGCTGGCCTACTGCCGCTACTCGGCTAACCCGGTAGGCCGGCTTGTGCTGTATGCGGCCGGATACCGCGATGCGGAGCGCTTTCGGCTCTCGGACCAGACCTGCACCGGGCTGCAGCTGGCGAACTTCTGGCAGGATGTTGCATCGGACTATCGTGATCGCGACCGCATCTATTTGCCGCAGGCGGACATGGCCCGCTTCAGGGTGACCGAGGCCATGATCGCGAGCGGTCGGGCAACTCCTCAGTTCCTCGAGCTGATGCGCTACGAGGTAGGGTATGCGCGCGTCCTTTTTCATAACGGCCTGCCGCTGGTCGACATGGTCGATCGGGAACTCGCTCTGGACCTGGACCTGTTCTCTCGTGGAGGACTGGAGATTTTGCGTGCGATCGAGAGCCAGGGCTACGACGTTTTGCGCGCGCGTCCCTCTCTCTCGAAACCTCGCAAGACAGCCTTGTTGCTGCGTGCACTGGCAGGCAAGCTGCTTCGCATCGGTTCCCGGGGCGCGTGAGCGCCATGCTCCAGACTCCCCTGGCGACTGGGATCTCGCCCCCGCTGAGCGATGCGTATCGGACCTGCCGAGACATTGCTCGCCGTGAGGCAAAGAATTTCTACTACGCCTTTCTCGCGCTGCCTGCGGCCAAGCACAATGCGATCTGCGCGGTGTATGCGTTCATGCGCCGGGCCGACGATCTGTCCGATGATGAGTCGCTCCCGCGCGCGGTGCGGCTGGAAAATCTGCAGGCATGGACCCGCGCCTGGCATGCTGCGGCTGCTACAGGAAGCTCGCCCGATCCTGTGTTGACTGCACTGGCGGACGCCCGCGCGCGCTTTGCCATCCCCCTCGAACTGCTCGATGCGCTGCTGCAGGGAACGGCAATGGATCTGGACCCGGCCCGAGGCAATGGCATGGCGCTTGATACGTATCAGACTTTTGACGATCTCTACAAGTACTGCTACCTGGTTGCCTCGGTCGTGGGTTTGGTCTGCATCCGCATCTTTGAGTATGGCGATCCGGAGGCCGAGAAGCTGGCCGAGGAACTGGGGATTGCCTTTCAGCTCACCAATATTCTCCGCGACATCCGTGAAGATGCCGAGCGTGGACGTATCTATCTACCGCTCGATGATCTGGCAGCGCACGGCGTGCACCCGAGCCTGCTCGAGACACCGGCGCAGGCAAGCGAGGCGCCCGAGCTGCGACGGCTGCTGGCCTTCGAGGCAGCACGCGCTGAAGCGTTTTATCTCTCCGGCAGGCGCCTGCTGCCTATGATTGCGCCCGATAGCCGTCCTGCGCTCTGGGTGTTGATGACGATCTACCACCGCTTGCTTCGCCGGGTGGAGCGAGCCAATTACGACGTGTTTTCTGAGAGAATCAGTGTACCGACATATGAGAAGCTTGCCTTGCTCGCCCGCGGCCTGCTCGGCATTGCGCGGTATCGGCTCTTCGGCGGCGGCTAGCCGTGACTTACCTCGATGATGACGCAAACCTTACTCCCGCCTACGAATGAAACGAGGACTGTGACAATTGTGGGGGCGGGCGTTGCGGGCCTGGCGGCGGGCTGCGCACTTGCCGATGCGGGCTACCGCGTGCAGGTGCTCGAACGCAGGCCCTATGTCGGCGGTCGCGCTTCTTCCTACGAGCACCCGGGTACAGGCGAAGTCATTGATAACTGCCAGCACATCCTGCTCGGCTGCTGTACCAACCTGATCGACTTCTACCGGCGCCTTCATGCGGAGAAGGAGATCTCCTGGTTTGATCGTTTTGTCTACATCGAGCCCGGTGGACGCCGCAGTGTGCTTGCTCCTTCTTCGCTGCCCGCTCCGATGCATGCCACGCTTTCCTTCCTGCGCATGCAGGCGCTGACGGCGCGCGACAAATATGCGATCGCGCGCGGGCTGTCGAAGTTTCTGCTGCGCGTCCCTGAAGAAACAACGGAAAACTTTGCCCAGTGGTGTGTGCGGCACCAGCAGACCGAGGGCGCGGTGAAACGGTTCTGGGAGCCGATCCTGGCGAGCGCACTCAATGACGACCTGGACCGGCTGTCGGTGCACTATGCGGGCAAGGTGATCCGCGATTCTTTCCTGAGCTCGCCCGAAGCCGGGCGCATGGGCATCCCGCGCATGCCACTGAGCGAGTTGTACGGCCGCGCCGCCGGGTACATGCGCGCGCGTGGTGGTGAGGTGCATCTACGTGCAGGCGTCGATTCGATCGAGCCGACCCCGGCTGGCCGATGGTGCACGCGAGCCGGCGAGAACAGCTTCGCGAGCGATGCGGTAATTCTTGCCCTCTCCTTTGAGGCAACGCAGAAGCTGCTCCCCGCGCTGCCGCGGGCGCCAGGGGCCACGCTGCTCCAAGAGCAGCTCAGCGTCTTTGAGCATTCGCCGATCACCGCGATTCACCTCTGGTTCGATCGCGAGGTCACCGAGCTTGTGCACGCCGTCTTGCTGGACACTACCGTGCAGTGGATGTACCAGATCTCGAAGCTGCAGCCCTGCCGGAACTCGGCGCAGGGCAGTTATCTTGAGTTAATCGTAAGTAACTCGAAAAAGCTGGTGTCGATGCAGCGGCAAGAGATCATCGATCTCGCTTTGCGGGAGCTTGCACTCTTTTTCCCCGAGACACGCAAGGCGGTCTTGCTGAAGGCGGCCGTCACCAAGGAAGTTCGTGCGACTTACTCGGTGCCCCCGATGATTGATCGTGCCCGGCCTGGTCCCTCAAGTCCGTGGTCCGGCATCTACCTGGCCGGCGACTGGACAGCAACCGGGTGGCCGGCGACGATGGAAGGTGCGGTACGTTCGGGGTATCTGGCGGCGGAGGCCCTGGCGCGCGAAGCGGGCCGGCCCGCTTCTTTTCTAATCGCAGACCTGGCGCCGGCGGGCCTGATGCGCCTGCTGGGGTAGGCGCACTATGCCGCGGGCCAAGAATGAAGAAGAAGCGAGGCAAATGCAGGCAATCGAAAACTACGGCATCATCGGCAACATGCAATCGGCGGCGCTGGTCAGCGTGGAAGGCGCGATCGATTTTTTCTGCTTTCCCTCGTTCGATTCTCCCTCGATCTTTGCAGCGCTGCTTGACGCATCGGAAGGCGGCACTTTCCGCCTGGATCCGCAGCTTGAGAACATGCGTACCAAGCAGCTCTATCTGCCGGATACCAATATCTTGCTGACGCGCTTTCTGTCGGACTCGGGCGTGGCCGAAGTGACAGACTTCATGCCTATCTCGGGCGACCAGGAGCCCAATGCGTACGCGCACCAGATCGTTCGGATGGTGCGCGTGATTCGTGGCGAGGTTCGCTTCCGCCTGCTGTGCGCGCCGCGCTTTGACTACGCGCGCGGTTCACATTCCATCGCCGATCAGGGCAATGCAATCTGTTTCCGCCCGGGCAGCCCGGAGTGTACACCGATGGCCTTGCATGCGTCCGTACCGTTGCAGATTGACGGTAACGATGCGACCGCCGACTTTACGCTATGTGCCGGGGAGTCTGCCTCGTTTGCCTTCGGCGACCTGGGGCAGCACGAGAACACGAAAGATCTTCTAGATGCAAAGGGAATCGAGCAGCAGTTCCATCAGACGTCCCAGTTCTGGCGCGAGTGGATGCACCAATCCCAGTATCAGGGCCGGTGGCGTGAAGTCGTCAATCGCTCGGCGCTGGTGCTCAAGCTGCTCACCAGTCGCGAGCACGGATCGCTGCTTGCGGCGGCGACCTTTGGATTACCCGAGCACCCCGGCGGCGGCCGCAACTGGGACTATCGCTACACCTGGCTGCGCGATTCCTCGTTCACTCTCTACGCGTTCATGCGGCTCGGCTTCACAGGCGAGGCGCGCGCATTCACTCAGTGGCTTCGCGAGCGGCTTACCGATGGGCTGGGCCGCGATGAGGCTGAGAGGAGAGAAGCAGGACCACTGCAGGTGATGTACCGTCTGGATGGCTCAACCGATCTTGCGGAGAGATCGCTCGCGCACCTGGCCGGCTTTCGCAATTCAAAGCCGGTGCGCATAGGCAATGGCGCGGCGGCACAACTGCAGCTCGATATCTATGGCGAGATGATGGATGCCATTTACCTGGCGAACAAGTATGCCAACGGCATCTCCAACCAGGGCTGGCAGCGGTTGCGCGAGGTGCTTCAATGGGTGGCTGCGAACTGGGACCGCGAGGATGAAGGCATCTGGGAGGTTCGCGGAGGAAGGCAGCACTTCTTGCATTCGCGGCTGATGTGCTGGGTGGCTTTTGACCGCGCGATTCGCTTGGCGCAGAAGCGCTCGCTCGTTGCTCCCCTAGAGGAGTGGTTTCGCCTCCGCGATGCGATCCACGAAGATATCTTCGCAAACTTCTGGAGCGAGAGGCTCAAGTCGTTTGTGCAGTCTAAAGGTTCTGAAACCCTGGATGCGGCGACCCTGTTGATGCCGCTGCTGCGCTTTATTTCGCCGACCGATCCGCAATGGCTCTCGACGATGGCCGCAATCGAAGAGCAACTGACTGAGGACGCACTTGTGTACCGCTACGCCCGGGGCAGTGATGGCCTGGACGGGAGCGAAGGCAGCTTTATTGCCTGCTCTTTTTGGCGGATTGAATGCCTGGCGCGGCAGGGCGAGGTGGACCGCGCGCGGCTGCTCTTTGACAAGATGCTTGGTTATGCGAACCACTTGGGGCTCTATGCCGAGGAGCTGGGGGCGAGCGGGGAGCAACTGGGCAACTATCCGCAGGCGCTTTCGCACCTAGCCTTGATCAGTGCGGCTACCTACCTGGATCGCAAGCTTTCCAATGACCGCGATCAGACCTGGCAGTAGGGGCAGGCGCGCGGTCGCTTTCTCGACGAAAGCTACATCCTTGATGCCAGCCATCTACGCAGTCGCCGTTCGAGCGGAGGCAAACTCACCGCGTCAGCAGCGCGACTCCGAGACAGACAAACACCGCAGCCATCCAACGTTTGCGGTCCACGTTTTCCTTGAGGAAGAACTTCGCCGCAACCGCATTGGTCACAAAGGTCAGCGATGCCGAGGCTGGTCCAATCAGGCTGACCTGCGCATGCGAGAGCGCAAACAGCAGCGAAAAGAATCCCCCGGTCATCGCCAGCACGCCGCCCCAGAAGCGCAGGCTTGCGAGCACCGCCATCGAAGCGCCGGCAAGGCCGCGTTCGGCCCGGATCCTATCCAGATCGAGCCTGCGCATGGCGCTCGCGATCAGCAGATCGCCGCTGGTTGCAAAGGTAACGATGGCTGCGACCATTGCGGCAATGGCCCAGCCGGAAGTCTGGTGCGGATACGTCGTGTAAGTCATGGCTGCGGCGCCGGGCGAGCAGATTTGTCAAAGAGTGTGGGCTGCTCGGTATAACTCTGACCATTGGCCACAAAGCCTACCCCCAGGGTGATCAGCAGGATGCCAAGCCAGCGTGAGGGACTTACCGGGTGATGCAACCAGAATCGATCGAGGACTGCCATGATCACATTGCCGATTGAAGTGGTGGGAAGCACGTAGGTCAGGTCAGCCCAGGACAGGGCGGCGGTGTAGGAAGCGAAGAACCCGATCAGCAGTGCGATGCCCATGGCCACGTACGGGGTAGCGATGGCGTGCAGCAGCATCGATGGGTGAGCGAGCGAAACCGGGCCGAGCTGCTGCATGCCGATCGAGAGCAGGGTGTCCCCTACAGGCGCGGTGAGCGCGACAATCAGAAGGACCAGATATTTCTGTGGCGTCATGAAAGGATCAGCAGCCGTCGATCAGATTCGGTCTACGGGCGCAGCGTGTACTTGGCAAGAACAAGGGCGCGCGCAGCGGCAGCCGGCCGCGCCCGTACCGACGCAAGGCTCAGACTCCCGCGCTCAGGGCGGCGGCCGCTTCGCGAGCCTTGTCACTCTTGCTGGCCTTGACCATCTTGTTGCGCTCGCCGCGCAGCTTCATGAACGCTTTGGCCTCGACATACAGGCGAGGCACATCGCGATTTACGATCGCCTTCCAGACCACGCGGAAGGCAGCCTTGGGGCGGAAGTAGTACTCGTCATAGAAGCGATGCACCATCTCCAGCACATACTCGGTGGGCAGGCCCGGATACTCGATATGCGCCAGCTGATGGCCACCTTCGTCGACCATTCGGGTCTCATTGGTGATGAAGCCGTTGGCCTTGGCATAGTCGTAGAACTCGGTTCCCGGAAAGGCATGTGCGATCGAGACCTGGATCGTCTCGACATCGAGCTGCTTGGCAAAGTCGATGGTGTTGCGAATCGACTCCTTGGTCTCGCCCGGCAGCCCGAGGATGAAGTCCCCGTGGATGATCAGGCCGAGATCGTGGCAGTCCTTGACAAAGTCGCGGGCCCGCTGGACGGTGGCGCCCTTCTTGATGTTTTTCAGAATCTGCGGGTCGCCCGACTCGAAGCCAACGATCAACAGCCGGCAGCCTGCTTCCTTCATGGCCTTAAGGGTCTCGCGGTCGGTGGTCACGCGCGAGGTGCAGGACCACGTCAGGCCCAGCGGCTTGAGCTTTTCGCAGAGCTCGATCGTGCGCGCCTTCTGGATGTTGAAGGTGTCGTCATCAAAGAAGAACTCTTTCACTTCGGGAAAGAGTTCCTTGGCGTGCGCCATCTCGGCAGCCACGTCATCGGTCGAGCGCTTGCGCCACGCGTGCCCGGAGAGCGTCTGGGGCCAGAGGCAGAAAGTGCACTGTGCCGGGCAGCCGCGTGTAGAGTAAAGCGCAACATAGGGGTGCAGCAGGAAAGGTACGTTGTACTTGGTGACATCGAGATCGCGCTTGTAGATATCGGTCGCCCAGGGCATGTCCGGTTTGTCGAGCTTTTCTACCTGGGGGCGATCCGGGTTATGGACGATCCGGCCCGTTTCATCGCGATAAGAGATGCCTAGGATTTCAGCCCGCGGCTTACCCTGCGCAAATTCAACGACCGAGAAGTCGAACTCCCGGCGGCAGATAAAATCAATCGCTGCGCATTCGTTGAGGGCTTTATCGGTGTCGGTCGTCACCGGGGGCCCGACAAAGGCGATCTTCAGGTTGGGGTAAGTCGCCTTCACCTTTTCAGCGGCGCGCTGGTCGCCCGTCCACCCGATGGTAGAGGTAAAGAGCACCAGGAACTCGTAGTCCTTGAGGATCTCGATCACACCGTCCCAGGAGATATGGTGCGGATTGGCATCGAGCAGGCGCGAACCTTCCAGCAGACCGGCGGGATAGGCGAGCCAGACCGGATACCAGTAGGACTCGATTTCGCGGGTCGCGGGCCAGCGCGAACTGGCGCCACCGTCGAAGTTCTCAAAGGAGGGCGGGTTCAGGAGCAGGGTTTTTAGCGGCATATCCACCTTCGAGTTTACCACCCCGGGTACGTTGAGCGCTCCCATGGGGCCCGCAGTCGCGTCAAGCCTTATCTTTTTCGAGCTCCGAGTCTGTTGCCTCCGAACCGTCGAAGAGCGCTCGGTCAGGGTGTGTGCGGGCGCGTGTTCACCCAGGCCTCGATGCCGCCGGTGGCCCGCAGCAGGTTTAACTCGGCCTTGGTGAGCTGCAGCGCGGAGGTCAGCATGTCGACATAGCGCTGGCGTTCTGCGATGCGCGCCTGCATCTCGTCGGCTGGGGTAAGCGCCGGCGCACCGGGCGTGCCTGTTCCATTTTGCAGCTGGGTGAGGACGGACTCCAGCTGCTCGCCGGCTAGCTCATTCTGCAGCCGGGCAACACGCCGCTGGGCACGCAACTCCGGCAGGCTGCTGCTGAACTGCACCACCTGTTCCTGCGCCGTATCCCGCGCCTGGACCGCCTGCACGTCGGCGTGCACAGCCTCGGCGGCGGACTGCCGGGCCCGGGCACGCTTGCTCGGATCAAAGAGCGGTAACTGGACCTCCAAACCGGCGTCGAAGTTGTTGTGTTGGAAGCGCAGGTAGTACTCGGCATAGTTATTGAACTGGGCGTAGCGGCTATAGTTGACGCCCAGCGAAACAAGCGGGCGAAAGTTTTGATGGTCATCTCCGCGGGCGAGCAAGTGCTTGGAGAGGGCGTTGGAGGAGCTCGCGTCCAGGCCGGCGCTTTGGGCTCGCAGCTGGGGATCCTCGGCGCTGCTTGCCTCCGCCTGTCGAGGCGCCTCCCGGCTCACGGAAGCATCCTCGGACGCGACACTTGCCGAGCCCGTCGCGGTGAAGATCGGCTCGCCCGGGATCGTCTCCGGCTGCGGAAGCATGCTGGCCGGTTGCAGCCCTGTCTGGTTGGCGAGCCGCTGCCGCAGCAAGGCTCTCTGCGACTCGAGATCCAGTCGCTTCAGGTCGGCCTGGGCGGCATTCAACTCGGCGCGGGTAGCGTTCATCCGGCTCTCCAGACCTGCCGCGAGCCGCTGCTCTTCTATCTGGCCGAGCCGCGCGGCGTAGCGTTTCTGCTCTTCGAGCGCCTTCAGCTGTTGCTCGATCGTACCCAGCTCTACGTAGTCCAGTGCGGTCTCGAGCGCGACCTGGTCGAGCGCGTCTTCAAGGTTCAGCTGGGCGGTGCGGAGCGCGATGCGCGCCGCGCGCACATAGTCGGGCTGCGAAAAGCTGACCACCAGCGAGTGCGCCTCCAGGTTGACGATCGAGGGCTGGCCGACCGGGAAGCCATAAGAGTAGCCGATGCTCGAGCCCACGTTGATGCTGGGCAGATACGCATCCTTGGATTCGGCAAACGCAGCGGTGGCGCGGGCCACATCGGCCGCCGCCAGCTTGACAGCGGGGCTGTTGCGGCGCGCCAGGTCAACGGTGGCATAGAGCGAGAGCTGGGCGCGGGCTGGGGCCGCGCCGGCGAGTACGCCGCAGAACACCAGAGCAGTACCCAACGCATTGGAGTCAAGCCACTTTCTCAACCGCTGTTCCTCATCCTGCTCGAGCTAGACCTTTGCGGCTCGATCAGGGAACGATATCGACTTCAAGCCCATTGGCCAGCGGCTGCGCATTCGTGCTGCCCAGCGCCACTACATCGCCGGCCTCGATGCCGGAGTTGATCTGGATCTGGGTCGTGTTGAGGTTTCCCACAGTCACCTTCGTCCGCCGGAGCTTGCTGTGCACAACACGGTAGACGTAGGAGAGACCCTGTTCGGTGTGCAACGCCTCGCGCGGCACGTAGAGTGCATCCGCCACATTCGCTGTGGTGACGGTTACCGTAACGTTCGTGTTCGGGAGCAGCTCACCATTCGCGTCGTCGATGGTGCAGTAGATCTCGCCCACATTGCGCGTGGTGTACGTAATGACCGTAGCCGGCATGCGCGAGATATGGCCGTGCCAGGTACGTTCCGGCTTGGCTACCCAATTGATGGAGACCGGCTGGCCGACGGTGAGCTTGCCGAGATCCGGCTCGTCAAAGTAAGCCACTACTTCCATCTTCGAGAGGTCGGCCATTTGCAGCAGGCGGTCGCCTTGTTGCACGTACTCGGTCAGCGAGGCAGAAAGCGAGTAGACCGTTCCGTCGAAGGGGGCGCGGACATTTGCTTTCGTGAGCGCTTCCTGGGCGGCGGCGACCAGGGCCTGCGCCTCGGCGACGGTGGCGCGCGCGTGGCCGAGGTCGCCGGCGTCATAGCGCTCGGTCTTGCGCTGGCCGAGCAGGCGCAGGCTGGCTTCATCGCTGTGGACGCGAGTCTGCGCGGCGGCGACTTCGCTCGGCGCGGCGGCGCCCGTTTCAGCTAGCTTCTGAAGGGTCGCCAGGCTCTGCCGCGCCTGGTCCAGTTCGGACTGGGCGCGCTCCATGTCTCCGCCCAGGGTCAGGCGTTCTTCCTGTGTGCCTCCGCGGCTGAGCGTGGCGGCGTTGTTGCGGGCGCCGTCGAGCGCGGCGAGTGCTGTCTGGAGGTGGGCCCGGGCGTCGGCATCGTCCATGGTCAGCAGCAGCTTGCCCTGGGGAACGCGGTCTCCTTCATGCACAGCCAGCGTCTTGATCAAGCCTGCGAAGGGGGCATGCGCCTCAAAGTTGAAGGTAGGCTGCATCTTGCCGTTGGTCGAAAGCGTGCTCTTGATGCTGCCCCGCTCCACTGTATACACATGCACGCCGAGGGTGGTGCGGGTGAGCGTGCGCGCGGTGTAGAAAATAGCGCCTATCAGGATCGCGCTTGCCAGCCAGACGTATAGACGATTGTTGCGCTTTGTTCGAGGGATCGCCATGAGGGCCGATCCTGAGTATATAGGAGCGAACCTGAAGGGCTGCTTGGGTTTAAAGGAGGGGCAGCAGGCCAATTCACGGGTAGGGAGGCGTGCGCTGGCCCACGGTTCGCGCTTTCCCCGTGGGCGAGCCCCGATCGCATCCTCTCTCTGAGGCGCTAGATAGGGAGACCAGGTTTCCCGGCTTTGGGCTGAAACGGGCAACCGCAGGTCCTTCGCTCCGCTCGGGATGACGATCTTCGTTGAAGACCACGGCGGCGATCATCCTCGAGATGGAGCGTCGGAAAGAACCCGCGGGCCCTCGTTTCCGCTCGATGAAGCTATTTGGCCCGCTGATTGAGCAGTGGGTCGGAGGGCCCGCCAAAGCTGCCGCTCAGCCTGGAGAGCTCGTGCGGAGACATGTGGCCGCGCAGATGAATGAAGTTCAACTCCTTGGGCTCCGCATCGATGATGACCAGATCGCTGATCCCCCCTTCGGCATCGCTCTTGATGCAGATGTCGGAGGTCTCGGTGGCGCTGCGGCTTTTCACCAGGTGCGACCAGCCGCCGGCGTCAAGCTTCCTGCGCACATGTTCCACGTCTTCCATCTTGTACTGGCCGGGCGCCGCGTACTCGTAGTTGCGCACCAGCACCGAGTCCATCTTCTGCATCATGCTCATGAGAGCAAGGTCCATGCCGGCGTGTTTGCCGGGCTGCATCAGCATCATGGTGCTGGCCATGCCCATCATGTTCTTGTCGAGCGTGACTTCGTTTGACTCCTTGGCTCCTTGCGCGAACTTGTCCACACCCGCAAGCACATCATCCTGCTGGGCTTCGAGCGCGGGCGCGGCGTAGGCGGCCGCCGGCAAGAGCAGGGCGGCGCTCAGCAGGGCGGCCTGGAAGAGCGCGGCGAGACGCGTGCATGCTGGCTTACCGGCTGGATCTTGCGGCCGGGGTTGGAGCATGCGTAGGCGATGGATCCGTATGTCATTGATCATGGTTGCTCCTGAAATCATGGCTGCTGGAATCATGGTTGCCGCGGGTGGGCGGACTCCGGCCCGGGTGCATCGG
>CAZZYH010000045.1:0-20801 GCA_964658225.1 Vulcanimicrobiota bacterium
TCCTTGTTCCAGTGTGTCTCATCTCCACTGGTACAAATCAAGCCGGGCACTCCAGATACCGGGGGCACATCTGGGTGGATGATGGCCGAGAACGGTCCGAAGCAAGGCGTTCCGTTCCACAAACATAAGAACGAGGATGAGTCCTTCCTCGTCGTCGAAGGTACGTTTGAGATTTCTGTTGGCGACAAGACTTTGGTGGGTGGCCCAGGCACCTATGCCTTTGGACCACGCGAGATCCCCCATCGCTGGACGAACGTTGGCACCGGTCATGGCCGGATCATGAATGTTTTTACCCCCTCGGGTTTTGAAGCTATGTTCTATGAGATAGGCTTACCGATCCGTGATTCCGCAGCGCCACCTCCGGAAAATCCTGCACCGCTCATCGCACGGATGCCTGCACTGGCCGAGAAATACGGGAACACACGAACAGGTGACTTCAAGTATCCGCCACCGCCTCGCAAGGGGTAATACACGGTCAGTGCGGATAGCCGGCTTCTCTGCGGAAATCGTCACCTGACGAGAAGGCGGATTTCGGAGTGATCTCCGGCTTTGTGCAAGCCCCTAAATGAACTTCCTGTCGCGTTCTTACTATTGCGAGTTCTTCCTGGACTCTACTCTTTCGCCATACCGCATCGACGGAGGAGCGAATGGCCACTGGAAGTGAAGCGCTAGGAGGTATTGGGAGAGCGAGCATTGTGAAGACCGGGCGGAGGCGACGACTCGACCACCGCTTCTATCTTGGGATGGCGCTTGCGATGGGATTTGGCGTGTTCGCCGGATTTACGAGAACCTACTACGCCAGGAGTTACTTTCACAGCCCGGCCATTCCGTTTTGGGTACACGTTCATGGTGCGGTCTTCACTGGCTGGATGCTGTTCTACATCCTGCAATGCCTGCTCGCGATGTTTGGCGGCATGAAACTGCATCGCAGCCTTGGGATCGTCGGCGGCCTGCTCGCCTCGGGTGTGGTCATTACGGGAAGCGCGATCGCGATTCGTCAGGCACGCGAGGGCAGGTTCTTTCCGTTCCCGGATAGTTATAGTTCTCTGACGATCTCCTTCGGACAGATGGCTCTCTTCGCTGTCTTTATCTACTTAAGTTTGAAGATGCGGCGTGACAGTGAAGCGCATAAGCGGTTCATCCTGATGGCGACACAGCTGTTCTTCTTTCCAGCATTTGGCAGGCTATTGCAAGGCATCGGCCCGGTCCCCCTTGTGCTTGCGTTGTGCTTGTACTTTGCGGGTCCGATCTACGATCGCGTCACTCGCGGATCAGTTCATCGGGTCTACCGTTGGGGAGTGCCGCTGCTGATCCTGACGATGCCGCCATTCGCCGTACTCGCTTCCCACGCTCCGCCTCTGCGACATGCGCTGGATTTTATAGTCCACTGATTTGGCGAGGTCTTTCAGTCGGGGCCGGATGACATATTGCTCGCATAGTGAATGAGATGTTCCGGAGCAATTTCGAGCAGAGCCGAGGAAGGGGCTTCCCCGGCGAACTCCCGAAAGTCGCGAATCATGTGCATCTGATCGTGATAACCCGCCGCGTGGGCGATCTGAGTCCAGTTGAAGGAGCGCTCCGTCCTAAGGCTGAGAGCATGGCTGAATCTGGAAATGCGCGTCAACGTCTTTGGACTTACGCCCGCGTATGTCAGCGATCTACGCTCAAGCTGACGGACGTTGACCCCCATCTGATCGGCCACTTGCGTTACCTTCAGGCTGCTGCCGGGTGTTGTAAGCAGATGGAGCGCCTTTTGGATCGGATCCTTCGCATGTGTTTTTTGCAGTTGGAGGAGCAAGAAAGCGTCGAGCATTCTGGCTCTTTCCCTGAATGATCGCGCATTCCCAAGATGCTGGTGAAGGTGGGACACCGCAGGACCGAGGACGGAGTGTCCCTCCGTTCCGGTTTGGGCGAGCGGCTCAGTCGGCACGCCGAAGAGTGCATGAAAGCCGCATGGCTGAAACATGACAACGAGCGATTCAATATGTCCGCGGATGATGAGCCGAGAGCGACGCCAGCTCTGCGGGCCGATGATTGAGATATCGTTTGGTTCTTCGACCGTTTGACTGCCGTAGTTGCGGACCTCGTAGGAGCCCGCGAACTCAAACTCAAGCATCACGCCGAGACGCGCTACGACCGGCTCGACAAGCTCTTGGCTGCCGAGGTGGGCCTCACGTTGCACATAGGCGCGAATGAAGGGTCTAAGGACAAGCTCTGGCGCAGCACTCTGAACGGTGAGCATAGACCTCGCATCCGTTACGGGCACTCTAGGCAAGAGTCTGCCCGTTCATCCCTTTGCTAAGCATAATAGCCCCAAGGCGAGTGTGTCGGCTAGAAAAGTCTCAACCTTCCGGGTCGGTCCCGGGAAGTCGGCTTGTCGGAAGCAATGTGTACTTGAGTTCTCGACTGGCGATAACAGGCCAACGCGTGTTTCCAGCGCCGGACGATCTCCAATTGCGCATCGGGGATTTCGCAATAACTGAGAGCACTCAGCAGATCACTGACGAGAAGTGGGTTTTCGGAATTTGTACGCATAAGAGCAAGTTCGCTTGATGCGCGGCGTGGTTCGCTTTCGAGTGATCAGATATCCATCAGGACGCAAAGTCTAAAGTCTTAAGCGGCGGCCCCACAACTTTAATTCCATGTTTTGCATTCACTTCTACTAGCTTTGTTCGATCGGGCTCGCCCTCTACACTGACGATGGGCGCATATTCAGCAAAGAACGCTTCCGTCTCCCCGGCTGGGTCAAAAAGAAATAATGTGTGAGCGGGTTCCGTTCCTAGAGCTACAAAGGCATGCGGGACATTGGCGGGAGCCATATAAGCATCGCCGGCTTTAAGGATTGTCCGACCTGAGCCGCATTGGACTCCAATGCTGCCCTTCAACACAATAAACAACTCATTCTGCATGGGGTGGATGTGCAGTTCGGGTCCCAGACCTGGTGGAGTATGGGCCTCGATGATCGCATACCTCTTATTGACATCGGCTCCTGACACCTTTCTAAAGAAGGTCTTTTCTCCGTGGACAAACCAGAGACCACCAGGACGGCCTTCGTCGTCGCGAACGGTGAACGGTCCAGCAACCCGGGTTGGCTCGCTTTGTGCTTCTGCTGGCGGTAGTGCCACAGCCGCCATAGCGGCTGCGCCTGCGGTCAATAGTGTCCTTCTGTTTATCGGTTTCATGTGCGCCTCGATCTAAGATGTTCTGGACCTGAGGCTAGCCGGGGCACGGAATTAGAGATAGTAAAATTGCGACATTCGACTGATAGAAGGATGGCTCGACCTGTGACAGTCGGTTGGTCTGTCCGATCCGGTTCGAGCAAGTGACCTCAGAAGACAAGTCGTAGATGGCTATCTGCTGGAGGGACGACTTTAGCCGATCGCATTGACTTGATCTGCTCGACATAGACCGTCTCCAGCTGATTCAGTGTCTCCGATGGGTAGCGCCGGTGAATTCAGCAAAGTCGTGCACCATATGCATCTGGTCGTAGTAGTCGAACCGATGAGCGACTTCTGCCCATGATCTTTCGCTGGAACGAGCTTTGTACTTGACCTGAACCCATTTCCCGTCCAATCGGGTGTCTGAGATCATAGCGTGATTTTTCTTGCTGTTTCTTCCTTGTGGAGGTTTTGTTCTCGGCAGGCAAGCAGCCACTGCTGGGTGAACTCTTCAGGCGTTCGATAGCCGAGCGAGGAGTGCGGGCGCTGGGAGTTGTAATCCAGCTGCCAGGCAGAGATCTTTCTTCGGGCATCGAACAGGTTCCAGAACCAGCTCACGTTCAGACACTCATCGCGCAGCCGTCCGTGGAAGCTCTCGACATAGGCATTCTCAACAGGCTTGCCGGGCCGGATGTGCAGGATGTCGATCTTGTTCTCGATCGCCCATGCGAGGAAGTGGCGACTGGTTAGTTCAGGACCGTTGTCACAGCGGATCGCCTGCGGTTTGCCGTACTTGCCAAGCGCTGTGTCGAGCACCCGCGTCATGCGACGGCTGGGAAAGCTGGTATCTACCTCCAGGGCCACGCTCTGCCTGGTAAAGCTGTCGATCACGCTTAGCACCCGGATGCGTTGGCTGCCGGCGGTCACATCGCTGGCGAAGTCGATCGACCACTCCTGGTTGGGAGCAGTAAGCACCGGCCGGGGCTGCAGGGCGCGTTCCAGCTGCTTGCGACGCCTGCGCTTCACTGTTAGTCCAAGCTCTCGATATACGCGCTGCACCTTCTTATGGTTCACCTGGAGGGCTTCGCGTCGCAGCAGTACATGCAGGCGCCTATAGCCATAGCGTGGCTTCTCGCGAGCCAGTTCCACAAGCCGCTCCCGCAGTGCCTCGTCGTTGCGGCAACTCTGGTAGCGATAGGTCATCCTCGGCACTCCTATCAGCTCGCAGACGCGGCGCTCGCTGGCACGGAACTCCTCCAGCAAGCGCCTCACTTCTGCCCTTCGTGCTACGAGCTGAGGGAGTTAATGAGATGGTCCGCGGCTTGATTTACTCCTCATCACAGGAGCAATCTTCCGGTAGCTAAGGCAAGGAGGTTCATCATGGATGTTCGCATCATCGGCTTGGATCTGGGCAAGAACACCTTCCACCTCATCGGGCTTGACGAGCATGGCAAGAAAGTCCTAAGGAAATGCTTCTCTCGAACACAGCTGTTGCTCTTTACAGCAAACCTGCCTACCTGCCTGATTGGCATGGAAGCATGTTGTGGATCTCATATGCTGGGCACGCGCCTGGCGGAGCAAGGGCATCAGGTTCGCCTGATTCCCGCGCAGTTTGTGAAGCCTTTCGTTCAAGGAAACAAGAACGACTATCTGGATGCCGAGGCGATCGCGGAAGCCGTGCAACGGCCTCGGATGCGCTTTGTTCCTCTCAAGACTTACGATCAGCTTGATCTAAAAGCGATCCATCGAGTCCGTGATCGACTTGTGAGTCGACGCACGAGCGTCATTAATCAGATGCGTGCGTTTCTGCTGGAGCGCGGGATTACTTTCCGGCAAGGCCGCTCCTATTTCAAGCGCCAGATACCTCAAATCCTCGAAGATGCAGAGGTTAATCTGACTTCACGCATGCGCTACCTTATCGATCATTTGTGGCAGGAATGGAAAGCTCTCGAGATGCAGATCGACGAACTGAGTACACAGATTGACTCGATAGCCAAGCAAGATGCGGCTTGCCAACGATTGCTGAGCGTCCCTGGCGTGGGGCCGCTGGTTGCAACTGCAATGATCGCGTCCATAGGCAATGGATCTGCGTTCACTAAGGGCCGTGAGTTCGCTGCGTGGTTAGGACTTGTTCCTCAACAACACTCCACCGGCGGCAAACATCGGCTTCTGGGCATCAGCAAGCGTGGAAACCCATACCTGCGAAAGCTATTCATCCACGGGGCACGGTCAGCGATGCTGCACCTGAATCGAGCGGATCACAGCATAGGTCACTGGATCGACCAGCTGGAAGCGCGCACGCATCGCAATGTAGCTGTAGTCGCACTGGCCAATAAGCTGGCACGCATTGCATGGGCTGTCTTGACCGGGGGAAACTCCTATAAGGCGATGCCTGCTCTTGTAGCGAGCTGAAGTGAACGATGGGAAAGGCCGCCTGCCTGCTGCAGGCTTGGAAATCGCTCCGCGATTCCCACTTTTCCATCGTTCCGGCTGCTGCAAATAGATCAAGTTCTTACCCGAGTCTGCTTGGGACATATGGATGGACAACAGTCGAATCGGCGCCCCTACAACCTGAATTAAGAAAATGGCTTGCAAATAGCCGTGGCAGTTTATTAGGACAGGGACGCGCGTATCCTCATCGTGGCCAGGAGCCTGGCTCCAGCAAGGCCGGATACATTTTCGCAGGCTGCTTGCCCTCTATCTTCGCCCTTGCAGTCGTGCGGCGGACCATACATTTTTCTTATGACCGATTGCAGCATGTCCTTGTCCAGGCTCAGATCGGCGACTAGCCTTTTCAGCCGGGCGTTTTCATCCCGGAGATGCTTGACCTCTTCGGCCTCGCTTACATCCATGCCCCCGTACTTCGCCTTCCAGGCATAAACCGTGTGTTTGGAAACACCCTGCTCCCGGGCCACATCCTCAACCTTGCGGCCTGCTTCCACCTGCTTCAGCGCAGCGATGATCGCCGCCTCCGTATGCTTGCTTCTGCTCATCCCTCTTCCTCGTCCAAATCGTATTCCCACTTGGACGAACTGGAGGGGTCAGGTCATAAGCGAGAGATCGGCGACGGTGATTCGGTCGCAGCCTCTTCCCTGCCCTGAGCCAGCACCTCGGCCGAGACGAGCCGCAAAGCCTTCAGAACCCCCAGCCGCATCTTCGGCAAGCGCGAGTACGGCGCCGAGCAGTTCTTCCGGTGTGGTGAAGCGGATGGTACGCGCACCGGGCGCGTTGAGGGTGACGCCGGTCGGCCACGCCAGCGCCGGATCGATGGGCGGCAGCAGTGTTATCGGTATCGTCTGCGGCCGCGCTTCGCGCTCCCGCGCCGCGAGCTTCTAGCGCAGCTCTCGTTTTCGGGCGATCTCGCCCTGGATGTCAGTTGCTTCGCTATATGACGTCACCTACCAGCCGCCGACAGCGCCGGCGCGTAACCCTCTTCGGCCATGCGCCTTCCCATATCGAGATACATCGGCCCGTTGGGGGGCTGCCATGTGGCAAGTCCGTCGACATAGCGGTTGTACATGCAGAAGGCGGCCGCGATGAGCACGGTATCGTGGATGTCGAGATCGCTGGCGCCCTGCGCACGGGCTGCCTCGACCATCTGCTGCGTGACTCGCTTGCCGGCGATCTGCACCTGTTCCGCAATGGTCAGCAGGGCCTTCAGCTTTTCCGAGATGGGGGCGGTCTGATAATCCCGGCAGACCGCGTCGGTAAGTGCTAGGTCGCCGCCATTGAGGTGGGTGGCTGCGGCGCCGTGGCTGGTTTTGCAGAAGTGGCAATCGTTGCGCGAGGAGACAAAGGTCGCGACCAGTTCGCGATCACGAGAACTAAAGCCGTCATTGCCGGATGTGTGTAAGAGGATGTGCGCAAGCTCGCGCATGGGAGCGGCGGTCTCGGGGCGAAAGGCAAAGCCGGCAGTGATGCCTGGCATGTCGGGGGCTAGTTCGATGTGCGGCATGATTCGTCCTCCAGGGAGAGTTCAGCAACGTTGGCGCGCCGCAGCAGCAGGCTGATGGCCGCGGCAAGCAGAGCCATGCATGCCAGCCCCACGATGAAGCGCGGCTGGTAGCCGCCGGCGCGATCGTAAAGCCGGCCAATGACCAGGGGGCCGGTAGCGCCGCCGACGGCATAGGCGGTCCACGTAAGTCCGTAAATAACGGAGAAGTGCTTGCGGCCGAAGTAGCCGGCTAGCAGGTAGGGCACCACATCAGCTTCGCTGCCGAGCCCGGCACCGAGCAGTGCAGCCCCTATGAGTGACACCGGAGACGTGCCGGCATACGCAAGGATGAACGTCCCCGCCGCCGAGAGTAGCAGGATGAAGGTCTGGATCCTTTGTGCGGGGAAGCGGTCGATCAGCAAGCCCGTTCCCAGCCGCCCAAGGATCCCGGCGCCCCCGCGCACCGAGAGCGCCAGCGCAGCCGCATGCGCGGAGATTCCGTGCTCGGTGAGAATGGCGGCGAGGTTGGTGACCAGGCCGTTCTCGCCGAAGGCAGAAAGCATGATGATGACGGCCATGATCCAGAAGGGCGGGCTGCGAAGGGCCGCACCCACGGTCGCCCCCGAAAGCATTCCGTCCTCTGCGGCGCGCTGGGCATGCACCGGTTGATTGCGGACCAGCAGAAAGGTCAGCGGCATGCCGAGCAGCGCGATGCCACCCAGGGCAAGGTAGGCAGCCCGCCAGCCGTGGCTAGTGATGACCCACTGCGTCAGCGGCGGGATCAGGATCGAGCCGACGCCGCTGCCGGTGAGGATGAGTGCAAGCGCGAGGCCGCGCCTCCGCCGGAACCAGGTAAGGATGGTGCGCGTATAGGCGAACTGCGCCGTGCCGTTCGCGACCAAGCCAAGGACGAAGAAGGTGAGATAGAAGCGACTGATGTTTGATCCCAGCGTGCTGAGCGAGGCCAGGGCGACGGCAAAGACGAGGATCGCCGGCAGGATGATGCGTCGCGGCGGAAAGCGATCGAGCAGAACACCGATGCCGGGAGAGACCAGTGCCACAGTGATGGCCGCGAGGGCAAAGGTGCCTCCCATGGCTTCGCGTTTCCATCCAAAAGCAGCATGCAGCGGGTTGAGAAAGAGGCTGAAGGTGTACGGCACGATGGGAGCAAAACTCACCATGACGCCGGTAAATGCAGCCGCGGCTACGGGCCAGCCGGGATAGCGGAGCGAGCTTTCTTCATCGGCCGGGGAAGCCTGCGAGAGGGTGCTCAATGGGCGATCTCCCGGTGCAAATTACCCGGTGAATCCATTCCCAGCAAGCTCTGCAACGGAAGTCCAAAGGCGTTCACGACTCGATTGAAGCAGGCAAACAATGCCGTCAGGTGGATGGTCTCGGCTATCTGCAGGTCCGTCCAGCCCGCGATGCGCAGTATTTCCATATCCCGCCGCCCGATGGAGTGCGAGCTCTCCGTGACGAGTTGCACGAAGCGAAGCAGCTCAGCCTGCGCGGGCTCAAGCGATGACGAGTGAAGATCGCAGTGCATCGCTGCCGCAAGCAGCTCATCCGATCCCCCTTGTCCGCGCAGAGAGGAGCCATGGCTGTCGGCGCAGTAATCGCAATGGTTGTGCGCCGAGACAAAGGTCGCAATCAACTCCTTGTTTCTGCGCCCCAGGGCGCCCTCGCTGAAGACCACTGACTGTGCGATGCCTAGCATGTGCTCCAGCAGCGGCGGATGCGTCGCAAAGCACTTAAGAATGCCTGGCACCTGTGGCCGCCCAAAGCTTTCCCGGTAGTGCGCGTACACCGCGGCAACCTCTGGCGGGGCTCCTGCTTCTTCGACCAGCGGAAGGTTGGTTGTCTCTATCTCGTTTACAGATGCCATGGCTAGAACTCCACTCGCGCAGCGAACTGGAAAGCGCGCGGACCGCCGGAACCGAAGAACCCTCCGGCGATCGTGTCCGCGCGGTAAAAGTTGGTCTGCACCGGCGAGCCGGCAGATGTGGGACTGATGGAGATATTCCGGCCGGCGAAGTTGGCATCGCTGGTCCCGCGAACGTTCACCTGGTTGAACAGGTTGAAGCTTTCGCCGATCAGACTTAGCGTCAGCTTGTCCTGAAAGTGGATGTCCTTGCGCAGTCGCACATCCAGTGAACTGAATGGGCTGAAGAAGTTAATCCCTGCAGGCACATGGGCGATCGGTCCACCTGCATTGCACGGATAGGTTCCCGGGCACGCAGGCAGCGCGTTCCAGCGGTCGATGACGGCGTTCAGCTGGTCGGAGTTCTTGACCTCGCGGCCGAGCGCGTTGCGCGGCAGCAGCGGGAGTCGCGAGCCAGAGGCGCCCGCAATGTTCGCCGTACCTGGCAGGAACGTATCCGCGGCAACGCCTGAGCCGAAGGTATAGAGCGGCGCAAAGCTCAAGCCAAAGGGCAGTCGTGCCTCGCCGTAAAACGTGAGGCGATGCCGCTCATCGGTGAGCGAGTAGCCTTTCTCCTTGCGCAGCCCGGAGGTGCCTTCAACCAGATTGACCTGTTCGTCCTTGTTTCCATTCTCAAGTTGATCATCGTCGGAGTAATCGAAGGTCTTTGACAACGTGTAGCTGATATTGAAGTTGTAGCCAACGCGGCCAATGCGCCCGCCACGCCGGCCTACGCTCATCAGCAGTCCGTCGTACCAGCTCTTCGCCGAGGAGTCGAGGATCGTAACACTGTCCGTGATGCCGGAGAGCGGATCGGTGATCAGGCAGAGCTGGTTGTGCCCTGGGCACTGGATATAGGGCGAAGTGGAAGTGGTGCTCCGCAGGAGGCTGCCAATCAGCTCCCTTTGCCCGAAGACGTGCAGGCCATCGGCGCTGATCAGCCAATCACTCCCCACCTGCTGTTGCATCCCCAGTGAAAACTGGTGGAAGAGAGGATGGTGGGCATTGGCCCCGAGCGCCACGATGCCGACTCCGCCAGTCTGCTGCGGTCCGCTGAAGGCATTGTTGATGGTCGGACTGCCGGGGGCAAACTGTGCGCCGGGCGCGAAGCAGTTGCCGAGTGCCGGCGGCGCGGGGACGCCTGAAATGATGCAGCTGGAGCCGCCATACTGCGTGACCGTGAGCGCGCGATCGTTCTGGACCAGCTCCTTCGAGCCCGCCTCGAGAATGACGCGGTCGTAGTAGATACCGTAGCCGCCGCGCACGGCTGTTCTGCCGGTACCGAATGGATCAAAGACAAAGCCGACGCGTGGACCAAAGTCATTCTTGTCAGGTGCCTTATGTAGGGGCAGCACGTTCGCCATCCAGGTGCACGGCTCGGTCGGCTCGGAGGTGAGCGATGGACAAGGCTGATGTGCATCGCCCTGGCCGGTGGCATCGGAGTCGTATTCCCAGCGCAGCCCAAGGTTGAGTGTCAGCTTGGGCGAGACGCGCCAGTCATCCTGCACATACAGACCCGTGTAGTTATTCGTGATGTTCGGGATGGGCACCGGCACCACGGGCGCGGTGCTATGGATCCCTACGGCAACAGGAATGTCGAGGTCGTTCACCACGCCATCGCCATTCAGATCGGCAAAGCCGAAATCCGACACCAGGATCACCGACCCGCTGCCAAAGACGTTGATCAGCCCGTTCACGCGGTAGTGCTGAAACTCGGCGCCTGCGTGTAGCGTGTGCCTGCCGAGCGCAACGGTGAATGCATTGCGCAGCTGATACCGCTGCATGCGCGTGGCCTGCGGCAGGTTGAAGTTCGCTCCATCGGCCAGGTCGGGGAAGAGCAGCTCATTGGAAAGGTTCAGCGGCGGATTGGTCGTTGACGCATCCTGGGCAAACGGTGGAATGTCGTTATAGAAGTTGTCATAGTGGAAGGAAAGATCGTTGGTCATCTTCGCACCAAAGATGCGCGTCCAACTTCCGACCGCGGAATGGAAGCGGTTGAGCGCGTCCTGGCGCTCGGCCGCGGTCGAGAAGGGAGTTGACTGTGCTGCCGTCGCTTGCGCGGTATCGGTCGAGCGATTGAAGCTGTATCGCGCGCTGAGCAGGTTCTTGTCATCCAGGTGATAGTCCACCCTGGTTGAGAGCAACAGGTCTCGCAGGGGTGCAGCAGCCGCGGTATTGATGATGTGGCCATAGTACGGCGAACCGTCAAAAGGAGCGTCCGCAAACACGCGCGTGCCGGTCTGCAGGGCCGCGTTCTGGTCGCGAAACTCGAAAGACGAGAAGTAGAATGCCTTGTCCTTGCGCAAGGGGCCGCCAATCGACCCGCCCGCCTGCTCACGATCGAAGCGCGGCACTGGTTGTGAGCGGTCAAGAGTCGCCGGGAGCCCCTGAAGATGACGGTTACGCTCGAACAGGAACGCCGAGCCATGCACCTGATTGCTGCCTGATCGCGTCACGATGTTGACAATGCTGTTTCCGGAGCGTCCCACCTCGGCCGTAAATCGTGCGGTAGCAATCTGGAATTCGCCGACGGAGTCCTCGGGAAAGTTCGACAGCGTCCCCCCGACCACCTCGTCGTTGTTGTCTGCACCGTCCACCAGGATGTTACCGCCGCGACCGAACCCTCCCGCAGAGCTGATCTCGATTGTGTTGGTCTTGGTGGGGTCGAAGTTCGGACCGGGTCTATTTCCCGGAAGCAGAAAAGCGAGTTCCAGAAAGTTCCGCCCGTTCAACGGAATGCTCTCGATGGTCGACGAGGTGATCTGCCCCTGCAACATGGATTGCGCAAGATTGACCTGCTCTTCCGCATCGCCGGCCACCCGGATGGTGCTTGCCTGGGCCGCGATATTCATGGGCGCGTCCAGCGTTGTCACCTTGCCTGGTTCCACGAGGACGTGACCATAGCGC
The DNA here is from genome assembly GCA_964658225.1 of Vulcanimicrobiota bacterium. Classification (GTDB taxonomy): domain Bacteria; phylum Acidobacteriota; class Terriglobia; order Terriglobales; family Acidobacteriaceae; genus EB88. Next base: position 11,921 of record CAZZYH010000045.1, read on the forward strand.
AGGGCCGAAAAGCCTGGGAAGGTGAGCACCACTGCATAGTCACCCGGCTGCAGATTCGAAAAGACAAAGGACCCGTCGCTCGCTGTCTTGATCTCCCTGCTGGTGCCTTGCAGCTCCTCCGTCGCGGTCACATGCGCCCCCTGGAGCACCTTGCCGTTCGGGTCCTTGGCGATGCCGTCAACACTGCCAGTCGGCAGCTGGGCCATGGCCGAGAGTGGGGCGGTGATGACGAAGATTGCGGTCGCTATGCATGCAGACAAACGAGTCAATGAAAATCTCCAGTTGGTTTTCTCGGCCCCGAGGTCGGACACGAAAGACGCTCTGCTGCAACAATCCGAAAGGGTAAAAGGCCATCGGCATCCTCACGGAAAAGTGGGGACCCTGTCTATCGACTGAAGGGTGGAGATAGAATCCCACCTGCACAAAGACGGCGGCCAGCCCTATGCTTGTCGCAAAAGGAAGCTGAAAAGATACCTATGCCACACATCAATCTGCCAGAAGGTCTACAGGGTATTCGGAGCGCGATGGCTTTTCGGCCTGAAGCCGCCAAGCCTCTCAACGAATTAGCGGAAGCCTTGCTCCACGCGCCCAACTCGCTTCCGCAGGGCGATCGCGAACTGATCGCAACCTACGTTTCTTCTCTTAACGATTGTTACTTCTGCCAGACAGTGCATGGCGCCATCGCGGCCGCCTGCCTCAACGACGACCACGAGCTGGTCAGGCGTGTGAAAGCCGACTTTCAAGCGTCCGAGATCTCGGACAAGCTCAAGGCTCTGCTGGTGATCGCAGCGAAGGTCCAGAAGGACGGGAAGCAGGTGACCCTTGCCGATGTAGAAGCAGCCCGCGCCTGCGGTGCGACCGACATGGAGATACACGACACAGTCCTGATCGCCGCTGCGTTTTGCATGTACAACCGCTACGTCGACGGCCTGGACACCTGGCAGCCGCAGGTTGAAGAGCTGTACCGCGAGCGCGGCAAGAAGACTGCCCGCGAAGGCTATGTGACCATGAGCCGCGAGTATCTGCATCTGGATAAGTCCTGATATTGACCGCAGGCCGGCCATGAAAGGAACGCACCCCCCACAACGCCGGGGCCCGATGAGCGACAGTTTGGCTCGTTATCGTGTGGCCTGAACGACTGCATCGGTCTCTTCAGCCAACCGGCTCGTCGGTACCCAACTCCGGCAAATCCTACTTCTCGCGGTCCTGAGAAGAAGCTGGATGAGGAACAATCCATAAGCAGCCGCCGCAGTAGTTGAGTCAAGGCGGACGAGCCTCGCCGCGAGTGCAATTGTCAGATTTAGTCAATTACTTCGTCAAGTACACGTATTTCATCACGTAAGCCACGCCAGATATCTATCCGGTACAAAACCGAGATCCTATCCAGGCACACCATCAAAAGTTCATCGGAGGTATCCGCGGAGAAAGGCTAGCTCGCGTTCGTGGGCATCCTTGCGGTGCTCGCGGTCGCGGAAGCCGTGGCCTTCGTGTGGGTAGGTCTTGTAGATGAACACCTTGCCCTGCTGCTTGAGCGCGGCGGCAAACTCGATTGACTCCTGCGGAGGAACTTGGGGGTCTTCTTCGCCGTGCATCAGCAGGATGGGCGTGGTTATGCGCGCGACATCGGGCAGGATGTTCGCCTGGCGGTAGACGGCAGGTTTCTGCGCCGGGGTGCCACCCATCTTTGTCTCCCAGCGGATCTTTGAATTGCGGTTGGTGTACCGGAGGAAGAGCGCGCGGTCGACAACGCCATACATCTCGATGGCGGCAGCGAAGGTGCCCGGGAGCTTGGTGACGGCGTTGGCGACGATGGTGCCGCCGTGGCTGCCCCCGGCGATGGCGACTCGCTTGGGATCGGCGATACCCTGATCGACGAGGAATTGGACGGAAGAGGCAATATCGCGGATCTCGCCGCCGCCGGAGTCTTCGACGTTGCTGTTGCGGAAGCGCTCGCCGTACCCGGTGCTGCCGCGATAATTGGGTTCAAAGACCACGTAGCCCTGCTGGGCGAGGTAGAGGGACCAGGGGGAAAGGCTGAGAGTTTGCTGGCCTTCCGGGCCTCCGTGCGCCCAGATCACGGTCGGGTAGCGCCTGCTGGGCTCGAAGTCAGCAGGCTTGTAGAGGATGCCCGCAAGAGGCAGGCCATCCGCGCCGCGAAAGCGGGCGACGACCGGGTGGATACCCAGCTGCTCGTAGAGGGAAGGTAGCGAGGGGCGCAGCGGGTGTGCGTCCGGGCGATCGGTGGCGGCCACGTAGGTGGCTGGGGGGCGCAGCGCAGTGCTGAGCGAGAAGTAGATGTGCCGGCTGTCCGGGGACCACTGCGCTTGGTCTTCAAATGCTTCTGTTTGCGAAAGGCGATGAGGGGTTCCGCCGGTCGCGGGCACGATCCATAGGTGCTGCTCTTCTGCCAAATCGCGGTTGGAGGTAAAGGCGATCCACTTGCCGTCAGGGGAGTAGACGGGGTCCTCGTCTTCTCCCGTGCCGCTGGTAAGCGGCGTGGGTGGGCCGCCGACAGCGGGAATGAGCCATATCTTGTCCCAGCCGGACTGCTGGAGCACGACAGCGACTATACGAGAGTCGGGCGACCAGGAGCCTGTTTCAACGGCCCAAGCGCCTCCGGGATCGTTCTTCGCAATGTACAGGTCCGTGGCGGGCGAGGTGGGGGTACCGGTGTGCGGATTGAAGGTCAGGAGCTTGAGCTTGCCGGAGAAGAACTGGCGCGAGCGCTCGGTGAAGGTAAGGCGGGTGCCGTCTGGAGACCATACGGGAACGGGGTTGAAGCGGTCCGAAGAGACGGCGTCGCCATGGTCGGGCGCGGAGGGGCGGATAAGATCGTATCCGGAGTAAATCTCCGTGGGAGCGAGCAGGTTTTGATGTGCGCCATCGGCGCTGACGACGTAAAGCTCGTTGAAGCCTTTGCGGCCGGACTGGTAGAGGATCCAGGGATATTTGGGGTTCCACTGCGGGTGATGATCGGTGGCACCGCGCGGGTCGCCGGGGCCAGCCGGGTCGTGGGTAAGGCGGATCGGGGTGGGCTCATGCAGGGACAGAGTCCAGACGTCGCCCTCAGCGATGAAGGCCAGGTGCTGCGAGTCGGGTGACCAGGCGAGTTCAGAGGCCGGCGGGGCGATCGGGAGGGCGCGTGGAGCTGCGCCATCGGTGGGCTGGAGTTCAATGTGACCGTGGTCAGTAGTGGCGAAGTAGCGGCCGTCGGGCGAGAGAACGCCGGGTACGCTGCGATCGTCTTCCTCGGTCGAGAGAATGTCATCGAGGGTAAGTCGCACGGGTGCCCCAAGTGCAGGGATGGACAGCCCGCGGAGCAGGAGTATGGCGAGGCAGATTAGTGGCTTCACTTTTATCTCCAGGTAGGCGGTGCGCGCGCGCGCGTTGAGGATGTTAGAGCATTTAGAAGGTGAACTTGGCGGTGAGCTGAATCTGCCTGGGTGAGGAATCGCCGCCGAGGCCGGAGCCAAGCACACTGGTGGGCGGGGAGACCGTGCGAATGATCTGCCCGAACTGCGGATTGGCGACATCGGCTACGGGCTGGTCGAAGTTGGGATGATTGAGCGCGTTGAAGAAGTTGACGCCGACGGCGAGCTCCTGATTCTCGGCGAAGAGATGAACCTTGGTTCGCTTGAGCAGCGAGACGTCGGTATTGAAGAAGCCGGGGCCGCGAAGCTGGTTGCGGCGCTGATTGCCGAAGCCGGTGCCTGCAAGGGAAAAGTCGGCTGCGTCGAGGCAGAGGCGATCAGGGTTGCCGCAGGACGGCTGAGCAGCATTCGTGGTGTTGGCGAAGACGGTGGCACCGTAGTTCGAGGCGGCGAGCGTGGAGGTGGTGGAGCTGTCGGTTGCGGTGAAGGGGAAGCCGGTGCGCTCGAAGAAGGTCTGCGAGAGGGACCAGCCCTGCACGAAGAGGCGCGCGGTAAGTGGGAGGCTTGCTCCCCAGCTTGGCTCCCAAACGTAGCTGCCGGTAAAGGAGTGGCGCACATCGGCATCGTTGTTGCCGTAGTTGGCATGCGGGTTGGCGGGGTTTTGCGGGAACTGGATGCTGGGCGCGGTGCCGTAGCCCCAGGCGGTAAAGCCGTTATCAGAGACCTGGTCGAGTGCGTGGCTGTAGGCATAGGAGGCAGTGGCCTGAAAGCCGTGGTCGAAGCTATGGCGGCCAGTGAGGATCAGTCCGGCATAGTTCGACGTGCCTACAGTATCGATCTCGGTAACATTGCTGAAGCGGGCGTCGGGCGAGGCCGTTGGCAGACCTGCGAAGGGCGTTGGCGAGTAGGCGTTGATGCTGGGATTGAGAATAACTTCGTGGATGCCGTGGTTGCCGACGTAGTTGACGCCGGCCGCGGTGCGTGCGCCGATGGAGCGGTCGAACTCAAGGTTGTATTCAAGGTAAGTGGGGCTGACGGTCTTGCGCTGTGCGCCGAAGAAAGACGGCGGAGCGAAGGCAGGGTCAGACGCCTGGAGACTGGCGAGGGTCGCGCCTCCTGCGAAGCCGTCGAGGAAGGCCTGGTTGGAAGACGAGGCATTGGTGAAGACGTTGTTGGGGCTGGAGGGCGAGACAGCCCCAGAGACGGTGAAGGCGTTGACGTTGGGCGAGTTGAGCGCAAAGCCGTTGAGCGATTGCTGGGGAATGAAGTCGCGGAAGTTACCCACGCCACCGCGGATGACCGTGGTGGTGCTGCCGAAGGGTGACCAGGCAAAGCCCAAGCGCGGCTCAAAGGCCAGTGCAGTCGCGGAGAAAAAGGCTTTGCCGACGCCGGTTTGGATCGCCTGGTTATAGGGGATGGCGGGGTCGTGATCGACGGCGTCAAAGGGCGAGGTGAGGCGCGAGAAGCAGTGGGTGACGCATGTGGTATTTGCCTCGCGATCGAAGCGAAGGGAGCCGGTCAGTTTGAGGTGCGGCGTGATGGCCCAGTCGTCTTCGAGGTAGAAGCCGATGTCATAGGCGGCAAAAGGCTGATGGAGCCGCTGCGGGAAGGATTGGGTAAAGGTGGTGGCCTGGCCGTTGAAGAAGTTAGCCAGCGAGGTGGTCAGTGTGCCCGCGGTGTTGTTGCCGAACTGAAAGACGTTGAGATCGTCGCGGAGGAAATCGACGCCTGCCTTGAAGGTGTGCTTGCCCCAGGTCTGGGAGAAATCGTCGACGATCTGATATTGAGTTATATGGCGGCCAACGGGATGCTGCTGGCTTTGCCCGAGCGTGGTGAAGTTACCGCCAGAGATATTGAGCTGCGTGGGAAATGCGGCGAGTGTGGTGGTGTAGTTAGCCGGGCCGAACAAGATACCCGACCACTGGAAGGCGGCGACAAACTGGTTGATGGCGCGCGGGCTGAAGGTGTGGGTCTCGTTGAACTGACCCTGCCACTCGGGCTGAGGGCTGGTGGCGTCAAAAGCCTGGTTGATGACGTTGGTGGAGGTCGCCTGCACGCCGTGATCGGTGAAGATGTGCAGGAACATCTGGTCGCGGCCGCTGACGATGTGATCTACCCGGCCGGAGAGTAGCCACTCACCGGTGAAGTTGCCGGGGATAGCCTGAAACTGGAGGGCGCAGGGTGCGCCGTTCTGCAGGGTGAAGGTGCCGCAGCCACCGTTCGGCAGGGAGTTGGTCGCGCGCGCAGCGCCGGGAGCAGCGTTGTAGAGGGCGAAAATCTGCTGGTAAAAGGGCACGGCTGCGGGGTTGACGATTCCGAGGTTCGCCAGGGTCGCGGCCTGGAACTGCGGAGACGGAATGTTAACCGACGAGGTGGTAGGCAAGACGATGCGGAGGCCCTCGTTGTTGACGAAGAAGAAGGTCTTGTCTTTCTGGATGGGGCCGCCGATCGAGTCCGCCCACTGGTTGACGTTATCGAAAGGGCGCGGGGTCGCGCTGCGCACGTTGAAGAAGTCGTTCGCGTTGAGCGAGGAACCGTTCCAGTAGTAGGCGGCGTTGCCGTGAACCTGGTTGCCGCCGGACTTACTCACATAATTGACAGTGGAGCCGACGAGCCTGCCATAGTTGCCGGAGTAGCCGTTGTTGACGACGGTGGCGCTTTGTATCTCGTTTGCGCCAAGGCTGTTATTTGTCGCGCCCGACTTATTGTTGTCACCATAACTGTTCAGATAATCCATGCCGTTGATGGTGAACATGTTGGAGTAGCCGGGGAGTCCGAAGGTAGAGAAGTTTCCGCCACCCGACTGGGTGTTCATGACGGCGCCTGGCGCCACCTGGGCTATGTAGGTGAGGTCCTGGCCAGGGTTGGGCACGCGCTCGATCTCCCGCTCGTTGAAGCTGGTAGAGATGTTGCCGTTCTCCGTTTCGAGTGGGGCGCTCTCGACAGAGACAATGACGGTGGTGGTGGAGGCGCCCAGTGCGAGCTGCGCGTCGGCGCTGACGGACTGCCCAACGGTCACGGTGACAGGCCGCTCCTGCGCGGTGAAGCCGCTTGCCTCGACGCGCAACGAGTAAGTACCCGGCGGAACAAAGTCGATGTGGTAAGTGCCGTCGTTGCCGGTGCGCGCCGTGAGAAGGAGGGAGGTAGCAAGATTGCGGAGCGTGATGACAGCGTTCGCGATGGTGGCCTTGCCAGGGTCGGTCACATTGCCGGCGACGTAGCCTGACGTGGTTGACTGGGCCAGCGCGGCGTACGAGGCAGTTAGCGCGAAAACAGTGATGAGGAATCGCAAGCTACGGAAGATCATGGCCGTTTCTCCAGAGAAATGCGGGTGAGAGATTCCTCTGGCCGGCGGATATAAAAGGACAAACCCACCGCACAGAGTAGAAGGCGGCGGTGGGTTCACGAGCTGTAGCTCTACAGAATCTGCTACATGCGGTGTCGCCGACCGCCAGAAGACATGGCGGGGCAATAGCAACAGCACAGGAGGTGTTGGGTGCGTTCGTTCATCCGGAATGAAGTGCCGCAGGCGCGCATGGACGAAGCTTTCTGACTCAAGAATGAGCAAAGGCGCTCAACTCATGAACGATGTTTGAAATGTACCATAGAGCGTCATGTGCGACTGGAGGATTGGTGAGCTGCCCCCTACGGTAAGTCCGGGCAAACGAGAAATTTCTCAGTTGAGTTTAGCGTCAGACACATAGTTCTGCCGCAGCCGGGGCTGTGAAGATGTGGGAAGCGTCGTTTGCTTTCCACATCTTCATAGCCCTTGCGAACTCTTCTGGCGTCCGGTAAGCCAGCGCGCTGTGCGGGCGTACCTGGTTGTCGCGCGGCACTCAAATCGGTTCTTGCGCACTTTCGGTGCAGGGCAAAGATCAGGCATGCGATGAGTTCCAAGGGAGGACGCGTGCCTTTAGGAGTTGGAAGCCCGCTCTGCCGTACATTTGTCGCTTGATGATCTTAAGCCGGTTAACCTGTCCTTCCACTGGTCCGTTGCTCCATTGAGTGGTAATCGCTAGTTGAACCGCTTTCAGATCTCGGCGCATCGTCTTCGCGAACTGCGTCAAGCTGACGAAGCCGGAACTTGCAGCTTTATCAATCCATGCGTTTAGCCGGCGCGAGCTGCGCCAACGGAGCATGGAGCGGAAGCGAGCCACGAAGCTACGCAGAATACGTGCCCGCGGGCAGAAGCGGAGAAATGCGCCGAGAGTGTTCGCCTGTTCTCGAGACAGGCTCCTTGTCGGTGTTGAGAGCAGGGCAGCTACACGACTGCTCGAGTAGTGCGCGCGCTCGACTGTGGCAGTACTTGCCATATCTTTCTTTGTGCGGCGCTCTGGGAACCCATTCGCCTTAGTCCATCTCGAGATCGTTTCAGGGTCTATTCCGATCTGAGCCGCGATCGCGAGTTGCGTGTAGCCTTTGGCAGTGAGACCAAGTACGGTCTGGTAACGCTCGTAGCGGGCCTGGCGGCAGCGTTGACGCCGGGCTTCGATCAACGTAGGCCGTTTTGGCTGCTCGCTATCGCAGGCTGTTAGCTCAGAGGTGAACCGCCGTGCCTCGATCTGCAGTCGTTGGATGTCGTGCTCCAAGGCATCTGAGAGATTCTGCAAAAGATGAAAGCGGTCAGCAACTTGGTCAGCGATTGGGGCAGCCCGACGACCACCTGCCGCATACAGACCACACCTGTCTCGCGTGATGATCTCGACGCCGGGATGTCGCTCAAGCCAGCCGGTGAAGCTTTCGGTGGATCGATCCGGGAGCAGATCAATGACTGCATTCTGCTCCAGATCCATTAGGATCGTCCCATACCGTTGACGTTTGCGCCATGCCCAGTCATCGACACCGATCACGCGCACTTTCGGTTCCAGGCGAGCCTCAGCGCGCCTTTTGAGCCGCCTCAGCACTGTATCTCGACTAGCCGTGATCCCCAACGAAGCAAGCAGTCGTGAGCCAGGCAGGCCGCCCAGGGCATAACCGATCTGACCGACGGTATCGCCCAGCCGGCACGTCTCGCGGGCCCTGGGTCCAACCAATCCAGAGATGCGCTCTGCGAAGACCTTACGGCTGCACTCAGGACTGCGGCAGCGGAAGCGACGGGCGCGAAAGCGTACTTCAACCTTCCTCCCCTGCCACGGCAGGTCCCTCAATGTCCGGACGTAGCAGCTGTGGTAAGACACCTTAGACCCCAGGCAAGCAGGGCATTGTGGAGGCGACAAGGCGGACACATGAATGACAGCGCGCTCGCAACTCACATCCACGGCCTCTACCTTCAGCTCTTTCCATTCAGGCAAAGCCTGCCTGATCCATCTCATAGGCGTCATAGTGGCTCAGCCTATCAACCCCCCTTTCTAGCTGCACCGGAAGTGCGCAAGAACCGATTTGAGTGCCGCGCGACAATGGCTCCGTATCTCTTGGGGTGTCCAGAGGGAAGGGGGATGCTTGTGCGTCAAAGAGATGTTCAGCGTCAACTACTCTTTCCGACTAGCGACAACTATTTCTCCCTAAAAACG
>CAZZYH010000046.1:0-20778 GCA_964658225.1 Vulcanimicrobiota bacterium
CCCGCGCCTGTAAGCCCGCGCCTTCGAGCGAACGCTTACCGCAGTCGCCGGTGCGGCCCCCATCTCCGCCCCGCAGGAGCGCCCAAGCGATGGCAGTGGTCTCGTCTTTTCTCCTCCTGCTCGTCTTTCAGCTTGCCGGCGAGCTGCTGCATACGGCCTTGCACCTGCCCGTGCCGGGGCCGGTGCTCGGCATGATGCTGCTCGCAGCCTGGTACCTGCTGCGACGCCGCGAGCCGCCGGCGGCCATGATCCAGACTGCCGATGGGCTGCTCGGGTGGATGGGGCTGCTCTTTGTTCCGGCCGGGGTCGGCATTGTCGCCAACCTGGCGCTGCTCCGCGCTGCATGGCTGCCGATCTCGGTGGCCCTGCTCGGTTCGACCTTGCTCACGCTGGCGGTCACTGCCTGGATCATGCACCGTCTGGGGCGAGGAGCGGAATGAGCGCGCCGGCAGCGCACCTTGACCTCTCACCCGCCGGGCTGCCGGTCTTCGCCCTGGCGCTGACGATCGGCTGCTACCTGCTGGGCGTGGAGCTTTGGCGACGCACGCGCAGCCCCCTGGCCCATCCCGTGCTGATCGCAATCGTTCTGATCGGCCTCGCCCTGCGGGTCCTCCATCTCTCCTACGCCCTCTACTTCTCCGCGGCCCAGGGGATCCATTTGCTGCTCGGCCCGGCCACCGTTGCTCTTGCCATCCCGCTGGTGCGATCGCTCGAGCAGATGCGCCGCAGGCTGGGGCCGATGCTGGCCGCCCTGCTGGGCGGCTCGCTCGTGGGCATGCTGAGCGGCTATGGCCTGGTGCGTCTGCTGGGGGGCAACCAGCTCATCGCGCTTTCGATGCTGCCGAAGTCGGTGACCACGCCGATTGCCATCGGCATCGCGGAAACCATTGGCGGCAGTGCCCCCCTCTCGGCTGTACTCGCGATTGCCGGCGGCATTCTCGTCGCCGTCTGCATGGATGCTGTGCTGGGCTCGATGGGCATCAACGGGCGGGCCGCGCGCGGGCTCGCCGCCGGCGCCGCGGGCAGCGGCATCGGCGCGGCCCGCGTGATTCCCGAGCACGCCCTGTCGGCGGCATTCGCCGGGGTGGCGATCGGCGCCAACGGGTGGATCACCGCTGTGCTGGCACCGGTCCTCGTGCCCCTGCTCAAGCACTGGTGAGCCGTGGACCGGCACGCGCCGGCAAGGGAGCCTTCGCATCGCAACAGCTCGGGTCCAAGTGGTTGCGGCGGCATGCCTTGCTTGTTGCGCTCTGGCGGCGGCCGCTCCCGAGGCCGAGGCGGCTCTCTCGCCGGGCGAATCAGGTTCTGTCGCAGGTCCTAACGGATCGTGGACGCGCGGAAGGCGGTTCCGGCAATGATCTGGACCTGGTCTGGACCCGATCTGGATCTGGTCCGCACCGTGCTCGATCGTCTCACGCGCGATTGAGGCCCACTTGCCTGCTGCCGGTACCCCACCCCCGGCAAAGGCCCCGGGCAAAAGGATCGTTGTCCTGCTCACCGACAGCGCTGTCGCCGCTGCGAACATCGACTTCGCGCAGGGGACGCCTGGCCCGGCAGCGCCCGGGAGCGCCTGTTGGCTGCTTCAACGAGGTCAAGGGCCTGCGACTCGGCGGCCTGCGGGCTGCGCTAAACTAGGGGTTGACCGAACAGGCATCGCACGTCGACGTTTCCGCTGTTTGGACGAGGATGCCGACAGATCGATGCGGGAGAAGACGATGGCAGAGCTTTATGGGCAGAACGGCAATGGAAATGGCCACAACACAGGGCTGCGGCTCAAGCTTGGCCTGGCGGAGATGCTCAAGGGCGGCGTGATCATGGACGTGACCGACGCCAAGCAGGCCGAGATCGCCGAGAAGGCGGGCGCGGTGGCGGTGATGGCGCTGGAGCGGGTGCCGGCCCAGATTCGCGCCGAAGGTGGCGTCGCTCGGATGGCCTCGATCAAGGTCATCAAGGAGATCATGGGCGCCGCGTCGATTCCGGTGATGGCCAAGGCGCGGATCGGGCACTTTGCCGAGGCCCAGGTACTGCAGGAGCTGGGCGTGGACTTCATCGACGAGTCGGAAGTGCTGACGATGGCCGACGAAGTTCATCACATCGACAAGCACAAGTTCAAAACGCCTTTTGTCTGCGGCGCGCGCGACCTCGGCGAGGCGCTGCGGCGGATCGCGGAAGGTGCGGCGATGATCCGCACCAAGGGTGAGGCCGGGACCGGTGACGTGGTGCACGCGGTCAAGCACATGCGCCAGATCGTACGCGAGATGCGTGCGCTGACCGTGCTGGCGGACGACGAGCTCTTTGTTGCGGCGAAGGATCACCGCGTTCCATACGAGTTAGTGCGCATGGTCGCGAAGACGGGCAAGCTGCCGGTGCCGAACTTCTCCGCCGGCGGGATAGCGACCCCGGCCGATGCGGCGTTGGTGCGCCATCTGGGCGCAGAGGCGGTCTTCGTGGGCTCGGGCATCTTTATGAGCGACAGCTACACGTTTGCCCCGCGCGCCGAGGCGGAGAGCCGGGCACGCGCCATCGTACGCGCATGCACCCACTTTGACGACCCCCAGGTCCTGCTCGAGTCCAGCGAGGAGTGCACCGGATCGATGAAAGGCCTGGCTGTGGCGGCATTGGAGAAAGAGCACCTGCTGCAGACCCGCGGGGACTAGCACCGGGGCGAACAGGCCTTCTGCGCCGCTGCATGCTGTGTGTGCCTCAAGTCTCGTGTGCGAGACACGGTTGCCATGGCTCGCACGCGGCCCCTTCCTTGCCGCACCACTCAGATGCGCGCTCGAGCCGTCAGACCGACGTGGCCAGGGACCTACGCTGGCTTTTGCGGTTCTCTCATTGTAAGAAGGGTGACTGCAGATTCTTCGCTGCGCCCGGGATCACGAGCTTTGCAAACCTCGTTCCTTCTACACACACGCGAGCCTGGTCGGAGCAGCAGCAACAAGCGCTAAGGAGCAGATGTCCGATTCCCACCCACTCCGCATCGGCGTACTGGCCCTGCAAGGCGACTATGAGGCGCATGCGGCCGCGGTGCGCGAAGCCGCCGGCCTGAGCGGCATCGACGCAACCGCGGTGCTGGTGCGCAAGCCCGGCGAGCTGGCCGCGCTCGACGCTCTCATCCTGCCGGGCGGCGAGTCGACCACCTTCCTCAAGTTCCTCGAACGGGACGGCTTTCTGGCCGAACTGCAATCCTTTGTCGCCGCCAGGCCGACCTTCGGGACCTGCGCCGGCGCCATCCTGCTGGCCAACGAAGTGTCGCACCCCGCGCAGCCTTCGCTCGCCGTACTGGACGCGGCGGTCGAGCGCAACGCCTACGGGCGGCAGAACGACAGCTCCATCGAGCAGACCGCAACCACTCTGCCCGGCGGCGGCACGATCGAAGCGGTTTACATCCGCGCGCCGCGCATCAGCCGTGTCGGCGAAGCCGTAACCGTGCTCGCGCGCCGGGACCATTCCCCGGTGCTGGTCGAGCAGGGCCATCTGCTGGCCGCCACCTTTCATCCCGAGCTCTCGGCCGACCGCCGCGTGCACGCGCACTTTCTGGGCGTAGCCAGCCGTATGGCGCGCGCCGGCAGGTAGGCCCATGCCAGAGCAGGACGGTCCCTTGCGCGCGCACGGTCTGGCAGGCAGGGCGCGATGACCCCGTCTGCATGGCTGCCGCTCAATGGCTCGCTGCACGGGACCCTGCTCGACCGGCTGCTGCACTGGAATCTCGCCGCAATGGCCGCGCTGCTGGTGCTTGCCCACCTGGTGCTGGTCTATACGCTGCTCGCCCGGCGCAACCGAACGCCGGAAGCGGCCACGCGCCCGGTCGATGCCCTGGCCGGCGGCAGCTTCGCCAAAGAGCAACCCGGCCAGCTTTGGAGAGCGGGCCTGCTGCCCGATTTCTGGCGCGCCGAGTTGCTGCCCCTGCTGCTCTGCTGCCTGCTCTTTGCGACCATGGCCATCACCTCCGAGCGGCTGTGGGCGGCGCTGCGCTACGAGGGCGCGGCGCCGGGCGCCATGCAGGTGGAGGTGGTCGGCGTACAGTTCCAGTGGTACTTTCGCTACCCGGGCGCAGATGCCCGGTTTGGGCGCACGCAGCCGCGGCTGGTCAACGCGGCGGGCGGCAATCCTCTGGGGCTGGACCCCTCGGATACCGCCGCTGAGGACGATCTTGTTTCGAGTGTTCTCGTGCTGCCGGCCGGGCGCGAGGTGGACCTGCGCCTGCGCGCCCACGATGTGATGCACGGCTTCTTCATCCCCGGCATGCGCCTCAAAGAGAACGCAGTGCCGGGGCTCGAGCTCCACGTGCACTTCACCCCTGTGACCGCCGGGAGCTACCCGATCCTCTGCACCCAGGTCTGCGGCTCCGGCCACGCACGCATGCAGGCTTTGCTGCACGTGGTCTCGGCCGCCGAGTATGACCGCTGGCTTGCCGCACGCGAACGCCGCGCCGGCTCCTCGGCGCCGGGACCGGGCCAGTGAGCGAGCCGCGCGAAGCTCCGGGAACCGCCCGGCCGGCCGCCCGGCCGCCCTCTGCTTCGCTCTCTCCCCAACCCGGTGCGGCCCCGGATCGGCTGCGCTGGTTCTCTACCGACCATCGCGCCCTGGGCGCGCAGTACCTGCTGCTTGCGCTTGCCGCCGTGGCGATCGGCACCGCGCTCTCCCTGCTGATGCGCATCCACCTGGTCGCGCCCTTCTCGCGCCTCCCGGGCGTGGGAGTGCTGTCACCGGAGAGCTACCTCGCGCTCGTGACCATGCACGGCACGCTGATGATCTTTTTCGTGCTCACCGTCGCGCCCCTGAGCGGCTTTGCGAACCTGGTGCTGCCGGAGCAGATCGGCGCCCGCCACATGGCCTTTCCCCGCCTCAACGCCGCCGGCTTCTGGCTTACCGCGCTCGCGCTGTGCGTGTTGCTGGGAGCCTTCGCGGTACGGGAGGGCGCACCGATCTCCGGATGGGCCGCATATCCCCCGCTCTCCGCGCTTGCGGCAGCGGGGCCGGGCCAGGCGCTGGGCATGGATCTCTGGCTGGTCTCCCTCGCCATCTTCTGCGTTGGCTCCTGGCTGGGCGCGGTCTGCCTGCTCGTCACCATCCTCAACGAGCGCTGCCCGGGCATGCGGCTGATGCGCATGCCGCTGACGGTCTGGTCCTGGTTCGTCGCCTCGATTCTGGTGATCATCTCCTTCAGCGTGCTGTTCGCCGCGCTGCTCATGCTGCTCTGCGATCGCCACGCGGGCACGAGCTTTTTCGTCCCGGCGGGCGAGATCGTCAACGGCGTTGCCCTCGCGCGCACCGGCGACGGCTCGCCGCTGATGTGGCTGCACCTGTTCTGGTTCTTCGGCCACCCGGAGGTCTACATCGCGGTGCTGCCGGGCATGGGGCTGACCTCGTCGCTGCTTGCAAACTTCACCCGGCGGCCGATCCTCGGCTACCCGCTGATGGTCCTCACCAGTGTGGCGATCGGCGGCCTGGGCCTGGTCGTCTGGGGCCACCACATGTTCGTCAGCGGCATGAACCCCTACGCGGGCACAGCCTTCGCGCTGACCACGATGGCCATCGCGGTGCCCAGCGCGGCCAAGGTCTTCAGCTGGCTCGGCACCCTCTTCGGCGGCCGTGCCGGCCGTTCTGCGATCCGCTTCCGCACACCGATGCTCTTTGCCCTGGGCTTTGTCTCGCTCTTCCTCACCGGCGGGCTCACGGGACCGATCCTCGCCCAGCCGGCGCTCGACAGCTACCTGCATAACACCTACTTCGTGGTAGCCCATTTTCACCTCATCATGGGCATGGCGGGCGCATTCTCGATCTTTGCCGGGGTCTACTACTGGTTCCCGCTGCTCTCCGGTCGCCTGATGAGCGAGCGGCTGGGCCGGTGGCACTTCTGGCTCACCTTTCTCGGCGCCTATGCCACGTTTTTTCCCATGCATTTCGCCGGGCTGGCCGGCGAGCCGCGCCACTACGCGCAACTGACCGGAACCACCTCCTCGCTGGCCGCCCTGCTGCCATTGCAGCGCGGCATTACCGGCGCCGCGATCGTGCTTGCCGCCTCGCAGCTGCTCTTCCTGGTCAATCTTGTATGGTCCCTGCGGCGGGGCGAGCCGGCGCAGGCAAACCCCTGGCAAGCCACCACCCTTGAGTGGGCCCCGCCGGCCTGGCGCACCTTGCCTGCGGCCGAGCGCCTCGTATCTCGCGGCCCCTACGAGTATGGCGCCGCGGTCCCGGCCCGGAGCGAGCCGACGGCTCCGGAGCACGGTCTTGGTTACGGACGAATGGAGCCTGCGCAAGCAGATTTCAAAATGCAGTGTGACGAGCCCGCTCAACCCGAGTAAGCTTTCACGCAGAGGGACTCCTCGCCATGCCCGCTACCTTCACTCCGCGCCCCCAGGTAGACATTGAACGGAAAGACCCCGGCTTCGGAGGCAAGCCGCCCCTCGACAAGCGGCCGACCGGCGGTGGCGGCGAAGGCGACAACGGGGACGATGGCCTGCGCAGGCGCGGACCGCGCGAGATGCTCGACCGCTACCGGCTGGGCCTGTTCTTCATGCTGGCCGGCGATCTGATGTTCTTTATCGCGCTGGTGAGCGCATTCTTCGTCCGCCAGAGCGCGGGCCACTTCGATGCGCGGGAAAACTACATCACCGACTGGCATCCGCTGCGGGTGCCCCCCATCCTGTGGGTCAACACGGCCGTGATCATCCTGAGCAGCGTTACGGTCGAAGTAGCCCGGCGCCAGCTCTTTCGCGAGATGGACGTGATCGAGGAGTGGCTTGGACTGGGCCGCCCGGCGGCTCGCCGCGCGCTGCCGTGGCTGCTGGCAACGCTCGGCCTGGGCAGCCTCTTCCTCGCCGGTCAATGGGTCGCCTGGGGCCAGTTGCAGGCCGAGCGGCTCTACTTTGCGACCAACCCCAACAGCTACTTCTTCTACATCATCACGGGCAGCCACGCGCTCCACCTGCTGATCGGCCTGACCGCGCTGACGGCCTCGGTGGTTGGCCTCTACCGGCTGCGACGGGTGCAGTTGCGGCAGATCCTGGTCGACTGCACGGCCTGGTACTGGCACTCGATGGGCGTGCTGTGGCTGTTTCTTTTCGCGCTGCTGGTCTGGTTTCAGTAGGTGCCCGATCGCACGCGCAGCTTAGATCCGCCCGTTGTTGCTCGTGCGCGGATTGGGGCCGCGGTCTGCATCCGGTCGCCTATCCTGGTGCGTCTCGGCGCTCGGATCCGGGTTCGGACCCGGGCCTGCTTTCAGGCACTTCTCTTTTCGGCGGCAGCCTTGCTCCTGCTGCACCTCCCCGCCCCGCCCCTCCACGCCCAGGGCTGTTCCGCCTGCCGCGACGCAACCGCAGGCAGCGCCCCAAGAGCCCGCGAGGGCCTGCGCCGCGCGATCCTGGTCCTCGGCCTTCCGGCCGGGGCCATCTTCGTGACGATCTTCCTGGTAGCGCGCAGGACTGAGCAGCGGCGCGAACGGTAGGGGCTCGCCGCCCCAATGCCGGCAGACGTGCGCCAAGTCATTTCGCTTTCACCCGGGCCCTGGTACGGAGAGCGACTCACTTCGCAGCCCCTCCAGTGGGAGAAGCCATCCGAGGGATGGAGAACACCCGCAAGGCGTTTGCAACAACCTGGGTTCGACCGGCGGCTCTACTCGTCACTGCGGGCGCAGTGGACCACGGCGGCTCAGGGCCCGAGACCGCCGCGCTCCCTTGGGCCTCTGCCGCCGGGCTCTGGCCAGCGAAACTTTTGCATTCCGCTCCTTTTGGCGGTAAGTTCGGGAACCGGCGCTCCGACACACGGCGTTCGTGAGAGTCTGATTCCCTGCTTGCCTGCCCCGAAGGGTTCCCGCCGGCGCCCATGGATGGCGCGCCTGGGTTCACCGAAGCCTGGCACTCGAGGATGGCGTTCGACCCTTCCGGAGAGCGTTGCGCGAACGCCCTTTCGCTCGTAAGTCTTGGAGGTCATCACAGAACCGGGTTTGCGGTCTCCGGAGGACCTTGTTCGACTTCATAGATGGAGCATAAAGTTTGAGCCCGGAACGCGCGCGGGGCTGGACAAGATCGCGCCGCGCGGAAAGATGAGCAGAGCCATGAAGCATTTTGGAGGAGCTGTTGCGACCATGAAAACGGAACTGTTGCGATTCAGCGGCACTCTCGAACGCGATCCTGCCATCGATGCATGGATGAAGGAGCATGCGGGTGCACTAGGAGCCATCGCGTACGCATGGTTTCAGGTCATGCGCCGCTGCGGAGATGAAGTCCGCGAGATACTGCATGACGGTTGTCCGGTTGCGTGTCTGGGCGATGCGCCCTTCGGCTACGTGAGTGTCTTTACTGCTCACGTGAACGTAGGGTTCTTTCACGGCGCAGCGCTGCCGGACCCGGGCCACTGGCTGCAAGGCAACGGCAAGTTCATGCGCCATGTAAAGCTGAGACCGGCAGCGGGCGCGGACGCCGCATCGCTCCACAGGCTCATCGAGGCGGCGTACTCGGACATAAAATGGCGCGTGGCAAACGGCACCTGACGCAATCCGTTTTGCGCTGGTCGGTCACGATGACCCGCGGGTATGCGGCGGCTTCTTTGCCGGACAAGTGCCTCAAGGCTCCGGCGCGCAGGCCCTACCGTGCAGCAAGCAACTGCGGAGCATCTTCCTGGGCCATGCGATCGGTATAAGCCAGGGCGGCGAGCACCTCCCGTCGGTAGGGCTGAGAGGGGGGCGTCGAGGCCAGGTAGAGCGCCATCTGCCTGCTTGCCTCCAGCCACTGCCCAGTCAGCTGCAAGGCATTTGCATAGAGCAGGTGCGCCTGCGGACACGCTGCCGGGGCGGTCGCGAGCGTCTGCGCGCTCCAGTAGATCGCCGCCTCCACATGGCGCAAGCCAACCTCTGCCCGGGCGCGCTCGTACTTGGCCTGCCAACTGGTCGAAGCGGCGCCCTGCAGCGCGTCGAGTGTCCGCATCGCATCGCGGTAGCGCAAGGTTCCGTTATAGGCCTGGGCCATGACGATCGGCGTCCAGATCAGCCCGGGATCGAGCCGGGCCGCCTCGTTCGCATCCGCCAGCGCCCACTCAAAGCGCCGCTGCTCGATGCCCCGTACGGCGCGCAGCAGGAACGCCTCAGGGAATTGCGGCGAGCTCTTCAAGGCCTCGGCCAATTCCCGGTCGCACTCCCGGTCTCGCCTGTCACGGTGCGCCAGCCGCGCGAGCTCATAGGCTGCCCGCGCCCTGGCGGAGACGCGCAGGGTGGCCAGCGACACGGTGGGCGCTTCGGAGGCGCGCGATCCGGGCTCGCCGGACTGCGCCAGGCCGACGCGCTCGCCAAGCGCCAGAATCCCCAGGAAGCATCCTGCGAAAGCCGCACACACCAGCAATCTCCGCCTCACAGCCTGTACCCCCCGCATCGATCAGAGGACTGGATCATGGACCGGATCAGGCACGGCAGCCAAGATGTCGAGCGGCAGCCCGGCAACCGGTAGTCACAGGATGGTTCCGTAACGGGACCGGTGGCGCGCACAGGTAATCGAACGGGACAGGCGCGATCGCTAGCGGGCTGCGGGGGCGTCCAATGTGAACTGCTCGCCGACTTCCATGCGCGGGTGCGCCGCCAGGGGCTGGTCGACGCGGTACATCGTCGCGTCTATGTGGGCGCCGCGCACAAGAAAGACGACGTAGTGGAAGACGGGAAAGCGCGTGTCCCGGTAGAGGTCTTCATGCCCCCGCACGAAGATCGGGTACGGCAGCGCTCCACCGCCGCCGGTCACGATGTAGCTGATGTCGCCGCGCTGGTAGCGCTCGTAGTTATGGATGTGCCCGCTCAGGATGATGAACTTTGCACGCGTCTTGGCCTTCTCGTGCTCGAGCAGAATGCGCAGGTCGCTCTCCTCCTTGCCGGGCAGGCGCACCGCGATCTCGCTCTGCAGGTCCGCGACCAGAGGCATGTGATCGAGAAAGAAGACGAAATCCACCTGGGGTGGCAGGTGCTCGAGCTGCGCGATCAGCCATCGCTGCTCCCGTCCTCCCGTAACCACCGGCAAGGAGGAGTCGAGCGAGACCAGGTACACGTTGCCCAGCAGCGCCGAGTAATAGCGGCAGCCCTTGAGCTCAGGAAAGGCGGCCAGGTAATTGCGCAACCCTGCGTAGTAATCGCGCGTTACCTCGTGGTTGCCGATCGTGGGGAAAACGCGGAGCGCCTCCCGGCGCCAAGGCTCGGTCTCCGCGCGAAAAACCGCCCAGTCAGCCGGCTCGGAGCCGAACATGGGCAGATCGCCGGTCTCAAAGAGCGCGTCCGGCTTTTGCTCGGCGATGCGGTCCACCAGGAACTTGCGCATGCGCGGATTGGTGTCCCTGGTGTTGCCGGGGTCGGTGAATCGCGTGTCTCCGTAGCCGATGATCTTGAGTGGCCCGGCATGCTTTGCGACGTCGACGGTAAACGTGGGCCCGAGCATGGGCGGAGGGTTGCCTGGTTCGTCTGCCGCCGAGCGCGTGGACATGGCTGCAGCCGCCATGCTTTCTGCGCTTTGATGCAAGGCTGCTGCGGGCAAAATCGCGCCTCTGCTTTGCGCTCCGGCCGAGCCTGCGCGGCCGAGGCTCACCAGCAGCGCGCAAGCGAACCAAGCCAGGGGCGAGAGGGCGCGCCTCAGCACCCGCCCCCTCCGACAAAGTGCACGATCTCGAAACGATCCCCGTCGCGCACCGGCGCCGTGACCCAACTCGCCCGCGGTACAATTTCGCCGTTCTGCTCGATGGCCACGCGATCTGCCTGGATCGCCAGCGCCTCGATGATCTGCGCCACCGTCCCCGCCGCGCTCAACCCCGGAAAGCTCCGGCCCTGCCCATTGATCCACACCTGCATAGCAGCAGGGTACCAAAGCGGTGCCGTCATCGCAGGGTGGAAGCGCTGGACCTGCATCGGGAGGAAGTCGAGTCGGGATGCGGGAGCAGTCGGCCTTCACGAGCGGCTATGCGCCCCAGGCCCTTCGTTTGCCGGTTTCCAGATCGATGTCGAAGCCAAACTTTGTTGCAATCACAGCCTGCTCGCGGATTTTGGCATCGCAGACCCGGTTTGGCGTTGACGCCTGCTGCTCAGCTATCTCCACTGCTTCCTAAAAGTAGTCCCTTTTGCGATGCTGAGGCCCTGCCAAGGACGACAATCTGTCTGTAGATCGCGACAAGTTCTCCTGAAAGTCTTGGCGCTTTTCCTAGCTCCTTTGACGCCTTTGAGCGTTCGAGCGTTCGAGCGTTCGAGCCTTTGAGCCTTACCGACTCTTGTTTCTCATGGATGCGCTCTCCGGCTCGACATGGAAGCGGTGCGGCCGTAAACCTGCTCAGAGCCGAATATGTCCGGCTACGCTGGAATCTTTGGCAGTTCGAGCGCAGCCTGGGTTGCGATATCGTCGTAGGCGTCCCGAGCAATGCGATTGTCTTTCCTGGGTCAGACGCCATGAAGCCGTTTGTTACACGCAACGCAGAACTCCTTGATCTGCTCGCACCACACTTCGAGGAACAGTTGCGACAATACAAGGAAACAAGACGGTTTTCTGGAGCTTGTGCGCCGCACGATCCTGGACAAGTTCACAGGCCAACGTCGCTCAATCGACGTAATTTGACAGGTCCTACATGTTGGGCCGCATGCCCTGCAACGGAGAATTCAGGAGTCTGGATCAAGTTTTCAAAGCCTACTCGATGAAGCGCGTCACCCGATGGCGCGTTCCTACCTCAGCAACCTGGCGTTGGAAGGAAACGAGGCTGCCTATCTCCTGGGTTTTGAAAACCCGAACTCCTTCCGACGCGCCTTTCGGAACTCGGAAGGCGTGCCGCCGAGCGACTGGCGCGAGAGACACCGATCGACAAAGATGCTGTGAGTCTGTACTCACGGTGTAAGTCAAAACGCAGGTACACGTCTACCGAGGTCTGCGGCCGATGCAAATTGTTGCAGTGCACTCTGCGAAGGTCCCTGCTTCGACACCTGCACTCCGGCTCGAAGATGGGCAGAGCGCGAACGAGCTTCGAGTATGGCTCTGACGCGTGGTGTGGAGCGGCTTCGACCGGCGGACTTTCTAATTCCTCAGCATCACGACCGACCCGTCGAAATCAAAGTTGAAGTCCATCTCGTGCACGCCGGCGCCTTCCATCACCGTGCGCAGCTTGCGCCGATCGAGGGTCTGCAGCAGCAGGAACCCGCACCCGCCAGCGCCTACCAGCTTGCCCCCGGTAGCCCCGCCCATCGTTAACGCCAGGTCGTAGAGCTGGTCGACGCGATTGTTGCTCATCCCCTCCGAGCGCCCCCGCTTGCGCAGCCAGTGCTCGTGCATCAGGCGGCCGAAGGTATCGACCGATCCGGCGGTCAGCTCACGCTCGATCTCATAGCCGAGCTGCTTGGCAAAGTGCAGGTCCTCGAGCATCTTCTTGTTGCGGCCTTCGGATTGGGTCTTCTGATCAGAGAGCAGCGTCGAGGCCGATCGCGTCGAGCCGATGAAGAACAGCATTAGCGATTCGCTCAACTCCCGCACCCGGCCCGCATCGATTGCCAGCGGAGCGACTCCGACGGTGCCATCGCGCCGATAGTCCTGGCAGAGCAGCCCGCCATAGGCGGCGATGTACTGGTCCTGCTTTCCCACCGGCTGGCCGAGCCGCACCATTTCGATCTCGACCGCCTCCTGCGCCAGCGTCTCGGAGGCGACGTGCTTTTGCTTGTAGGCGTAGAGCGCATGCAGCAGGCCGACGAGAAAGGCGCCCGAGGACCCCAGCCCGGTGCCGGCCGGTACATCGGCTACGCTGGTCAACTCGATCCGGTCGCCGACGTCGTGCATGTTGAGTGCCTCGCGAAAAAGCGGATGCCGGATCGTCTCGCGGGAACTGGCATGCTCGAGCTCGGAGTACTTGAGCACGTAACCGGGAAAAAAGCTGCGGTTCGCGGTGATGTAAACGTACTTATCGATGGCCGCCGAGATGACAAAGCCGCCATACTCGCGATAGTAGGAAGGCAGATCGGTGCCGCCCCCACCCAGAGAAATCCGCAGCGGTGTCTTGGCGATAATCATCGAGCCGGCTCCGCTTCCCTTTTCTCCTGTTTCTCCTGCGCCGCCCGTGCGCGGAGCAACGCATCGGTTTCGGCCAGCCCCGCGGGCGAGCCGATCTCATAAAAGCGCTCGCAGACCTCAAATCCGGCCAGCTCCGCCTGCTCAACCAGCATCGTGGTCACGTCGGCAAGATCAAAACGCAGATGCTCCGGCCAATTGCGCAGCAGCTCCGCGGTGAAGCAGTTCAAGCCGTAATCGATGTACTGCATACGCGGGGTACGCGCCTGTTTGCTGTAATTCCGGATGAGGCCGTCGGCAAACTCGACGTTGCTGGTATCAAACAGATTGCTGTTGCGGTAAACGGTCATCAGCGCCGGCTTGCCCGACTCGAGAAAACTGCGCCACACAGGCGCGATGGCCACCGGCAGAAAGCTGTCTCCGTACATGACCAAGAAGCGCTCACCGAGCAGGGGAAGCGCCTTGCGCAGCGCGCCGCCCGTGCCGAGGGGCTGCGGTCCGTCGGCCGAGTAATCGACAGCGCAGCCAAAGGCGCTGCCATCGCCGACGTGGGCCCGGATCTGCTCTTCGAGGTGCCCGCAGCAGATCACCACGTGCCGGATCGCCTGGCCTGCCAGCATCCGCAACTGGTGCTCGATGAAGGGCACCCCGGCGACGGGCAGCATGGACTTGGCAGTCGTGCTGGTGGCGGGGCGCATGCGCGTGGCCAGGCCACCGGCTAGCAGGGCCAGGGTCGGCATGGCAGCATCGGGCTGCACAAAGCGCCCGGCCGCGTCTTCACCGAGCGGCATCCCGGCGCCTGCGGCAGGAGTCGCATCCAGTTCAGGCATGAAGCACCCGCTCTTCCTTCATCATGCTTTCAAGCGCCGCGCGGATCGCCTCGCGGCTGTTCCGCTTCGAACTCCAGCCGAGCGCACGGATGCGTTCGCTCTTCAAGCGGACTACGGGCACGTCGCCTTTCCATCCGCGGCGGCCGCCGGTGTATGCGAACTCAGGTTTCTCCGCAAGCTCCAGGCAAGCAACCGCCTCCTCCGCGATCTCGGTGACGGTGATCGCATCAAGGGTGGAAACATTGAAGACCTGGTAGGCCTCGCGGCTCTCATCGAGCGCGAGCAGCACCGCCTCGACCACATCGCTGACATGAATGTAGCTCTTGCTCTGCGCGCCGTCGCCCAGAATGCGCAGCGTGCGTGGATCGGCCGTGAGCCGACGCAGAAAATCAAAACAAACACCGTGTGTCTGGTGCGGGCCGACCACGTTTGCAAAGCGAAAGGCGCATGCCCGGAGACCGAACATGGCGCAGTAGCTTGAGATCAAGGCCTCGCCTGCCAGCTTGCTCGCGCCGTAGGTCGAAACGGGGAGAAAGGGCCCGCTGTCTTCGCCGACCGGCTCGATGCCCAGCTCCCCGTACACGCCGCTGCCCGAGGCGTAGAGTAGCTGCGCCACGCCAGATCGGCGCATCGCCTCCACTACGTTATTGGTGAGCAGTGTGCCCTGGTAAAAATCAATCTCGGGCTCGGTCGCCGCCCGCGCAATGTCCGGGTTGGAAGCAAGATGGATGACCGCATCGTGGCCCACCATGGCCTCGGTCAGCGTGGTCAGTTCGCCGACCTCGGCGTGCACCACATGCAGTCGCTCATCGCTCTGGTGTCGCTCGTAATGCCAGGCGCGGCCGGACGAAAAATTATCGTAGATCGTTACCCGCGCCACGCCGGGAGTCCGCAGCAGCCGGTCGACAAAGTGACTGCCGATAAACCCCGCGCCGCCCACTACGAAGAACCGGCTTGCGGCGCGAATTTCCCTCGGTACCGGATGCGATGCGTTGTTCATGCACGGCCTTTCTCAAGCAAATTCCGCGCAGGGGCACAAAAGACCTGCCATCTGGTCCGGCCGCCTGGCGTTCTCTCTTCATCAGAATCTGGTTAGTGGAGCCAGCATATCGGACGCCTCGGGTGGTTCCAGTAGTTCCGTTCCTGCACTTTTTCACTTTCGTAACGTGTGCGGAACGCTTTGACCTTTTTGGAGCCAATTCGGGCCGATAGATTCGCAGTAACAAGGCCCTACACCCTGCTCCCTGGAGTCGTTCATATGTCCACCCCTCATCCTTGTTCCGGCCTGAAAGTCAAACTATTCTGTGACGCCGCTAATATTGAGAGCCTGCTCGCCATGTACAGCAAGCCCTATGTTCAGGGATTCACGACCAACCCGTCCTTGATGCGCAAGGCCGGGGTGCAGGATTACGAGTCCTTTGCCCGGTCGGTGGTGGCATCGATCCCGGATCGGCCGATCTCCTTTGAGGTCTTCGCCGATGACGAGGCGGGCATGGAATGGCAGGCGCGCCATATCGCCGCCTGGGGTAAGAATGTGTATGTCAAGGTCCCGGTCACCAATTCGCAAGGCTTCTCGACCGCGCCGCTGGTGCGAAGACTTTCACGGGACGGCATTATGCTGAATGTGACCGCGCTGCTGACCCTCGGCCAGGTAGAACGGGTCGCCGAAGCGCTTGACCCGAAGACCCCGGCAATTGTCTCCGTCTTCGCCGGCCGCATTGCCGACACGGGAGTGGATCCGGTGCCGCTGATGCGTCGCGCTGTGGAGATCCTCTCCCCACTCCCGAAAGCGGAGTTGCTCTGGGCCAGTTCGCGAGAACTGCTCAACGTCTTCCACGCGGAAGAATCCGGCACGCACATCATCACCGCGACGCCAGACATCCTGAGCAAGATCAGCACCATCGGCAAGGATCTGACCGCCTACTCGCTCGAGACCGTCAAGATGCTCTACCATGACGCCGTGGCGGCAGGCTTCACGCTGGATCGCATCGCGCCCGGCTACGGTCGGCCCGCGGCCGCAGGCCAGCAGGGCATGGGCGCGCTCGCCGCGTCCTAGGTCGATCCGCGCAAGCTGCGCGCCAGCAGCCAGACGGGCCGCGCGGCGGGCACTCCCGACGGCAAACAAGCCGGCGCGGCGCAAGAGTTGTTCCTCGTCCTAGAAGTACATGGGCGGCGCTTCTGGCGCGCGCGGGTCAGCCTGCCCACCCTGCGCGCGGGGCTCGCTGTTGTCTGAGAAGTTCTCTCTCCCGGCGCGCGCCGTCAGCCTGCCTGGCCGAACCTGCGGACGGGCCGTGACTTCCGGCGCACGGCAATTATCGTTCCAGGATTCGTGCGACCGCTTCCGGAACGCTCTGCGCTGTGAGGTCCGGGGGGTTGGTGGCCGGCGGAACCTCGTTGCCCTCGCCGGTCTCAATCCAGACCGTGTGCGCCCCCGCGCCACGTCCGCAGGCGACGTCGGTCGCGCGATCACCGATCATCCAGCATCGTTTGAGGTCCAGCCCGAAGCGGGCCGCCGCCTCCAGCAGAAAGAACGGGCTGGGCTTGCGGCAGGCGCATGGTCCGGTGTGGTCGGGATGATGAAAGCAGATAAACTCTGCATCGAAGGCGATGCCCTCGGCAGCCAGCAACGAGAGCACGCGCGCCTGTACCTGGTCCAGCGCTTCGCGACTGCACTTACCCTTGGCGGCATTTGGCTGGTTGGAGACGAGGATCAGCAGATAGCCCGCGGCGCGCAGCGCGCCGAGAGCCGCCGCGATGCCCGGCGTCAGCTGCACCAGGGCAGCGGTGCGGGGCGATTCCCAGGCCTGGGTATCGGTGTAGAAGACATTGCGGTTGAGCACGCCGTCGCGATCCAGAAAGACAGCGCGCGCCATGGAGGGGGTCATCGTCGAGCAATCCAGGCGCGCACTTGGAAGCGCAGCATACCGTCCATCGCGCTTCTCGGAAAAATCAGGGCACGCGCGCAGCCCGCCGCATGGCCGCTCTCAGCCCAGGACAAGATCCGCCGACTCCCACTTCATCTCATTTTGTTTCAGCTTCGGGTGGGAGACGAGCAGATGCCAGATGACGGCCTGGAACGCCTCGACCAGCGCGGTCACCGTGTCGGCAGACAGTGTGGGGATGACGATGGCCTGGTCGGCGACCTGGGCCGTGTAGCCTCCATCGCGACCAACAATGCCGACCGTCCGCGCGCCGACCTGCTGCGCAAGTTTGAGGCTGTTGACAAGGTTCATACTGATGTTTTTCTCGATCGAGCCGCCGCCGACCGAGAAGACAAAGAGCGCGTCTTTGGCCTGGAAGCGGGAGCCGCGCAGCCAGTTCGCATAGCAGCTATCCCAGCCATCGTCATTGATGCGGGCGGTCAGCTCGGAAACGTTGTCAGAGGGCGAGTAGCACTCGATCCCGGCGATCTTGCGGAAATCGTTGACCGCGTGCCCGGCATGGCCGGCGCCCCCGCCAACGCCGATAAAGAAGACCCGCCCGCCCCGCTCGCGGACCTCGGCAAGAATGGAGAGCATGCGCTCGATCTGTTCGGCTTCGATGCCGCGTGCAATTTCGCCAACTTCCTCGAGGTAGCGGAGGGTGTAATCCATCATGGGCTAGAACTCCTGGGACGCAGATGCTGCACCTTATCGGCAATCTGTGGCCAGTCGAACAGCGTCCTGCGAAAAAGATCGCTTCCAACGCGCAGATTCCCGAATTAGGAATGGGCGCAGCTTCGGATCGACGCCAGCCGCGAGGCCGCGCTCCCCGACGCCGCCCGGGCGCCCGGCTCAGGGGCCCAAGCTTCAGACAATCCTCATCCTGCGCGAAGTCCCAGGCCCGTGCGATCTGTGCTCGTTCTGGGGAAAGGCAAGGGACTAGAGGGACGTTAAGGAACCTGAGGCTCAGCCGCTCCTGGCCACAACAAACGCAACTGGTTCGCAACGCGCCGCAGGGCGAGCTCTGGTGTGCTGAAGCTTTTCTTGAGAATCAACGGACCGCCACGCGCCGGGCACTCCCGGAGCGTCAGCGGCCCGCCCGCAGGCCGTACCCCTTAAGAAGACGCTCAAGCCTCGTGTGTAGAGGTGACCAGCTCCGCGGGCGCCACAACCAGAGGCGCTCGCGGAGCCGAGCGTGCCCGCCAGAAGACCCATCCCCCGACCAGAATGGTCCCCAGGCTGGCCACCTGAGCATTGCTCATCCCGTAATAGATACGCGGATTGATACGGATGAACTCGACCAGAAAGCGCGCCAGCCCGCTCAGCATCAGGTACTCACCCGTGAGCAGGCCGCGCCGCTCGAGCGCGCCCTTGCCCGGCGCACTCTGCCGCCACAGCAGAGCCCCGATCAGAAGCGCCACCAGCAGCTCGTAGACCGGGGTGGGATGCACATGATCGGTGGTTGGCACCAGCCCGTTCGGGAAGCTGACACCCCAGGGCAGCTTCGTCGGGACGCCATAATCGCCATCGCCCGAGGTCAGGCAGCCGATGCGCCCCACGCCGTAGCCGATCGCTGCCGCCGGGGTGCACAGATCGAGCATCGAGAGCGGCCGCAGCGCAGCGGCGCGGGCCTGCCAGACCAGCGCCGCGATGCCGCCCAGCAGGCCGCCGAACCAGGCAAAGCCGGCGCGGTCAAAGAGCACCGCCGCCGGGTGCGCCATCAGCTCGGCCGGCTGCTCGAGTACATGCCAGAGCTTGGCCCCGATGACGCCGGCGATGGTGACAAAGGCGACGATGCCGATCGCATCCGCCCCCTGCCCGTCGACCGTGATCCGGTGGCGGACCAGGTTGCGGTGCAGCACCCAGCAGCCCGCCACGGCAGCCAGCCAAAGCAGGATGCCGAAGGTACCGATCTGAAAATGACCAGCGTGAATATAGGGATACATCTAGCGCGAGTATATCGTGGGACGCCGGGCGACCTGCTTGTACGCCACGAGCATCTGAAGCCATGCTAGCGCCCGTGAGCAGGCGACGCAGCTGGTTGAAAGACATGCACCTCCCGGGTCTCGAACCATCTCCCGCTCGGGCATACGCGCGTATAAGCGATCCTGAGGGCAGCTCCTGCGGCCTGGACCTGGCCATGCAACAAGCCTTTTCTGGTGAGAAGGGTCGTCACCCTTCCCGAGGCAGACACACGCACAACGGCGACATCGAGGGGGCTCTGATTGGCCCCCTGCTCGACGCCGTAGATTGCCAGGCAGAGGCCGTTGCCGCTCGATCGCAATGCTGCCGAAGCAGCGCCTGCATGAGACAGTATTCGCTGCGATGTTACAAGGCCGTAGCCGGTAGCGCCTTTCCGAAACACATACAACCAGGCCCCCAGCATGCCGTGCGCGTCCGTCAGGGTGCCGACCACGGTGAAGATGCTCAGATCCCGGCTGAGATAAGTGGCCGCGGGTTCAGCATTCTGCTCCACTTTACTTAGATCTGTGCAGCTTGAGCCTCTCTCCTCCACACAGAAAGCTTCGCGAATTGCATCGCGTTGGCTGACGATTGCGGAACTTTCCGCGAGCCTCCCCTCGATGGCGCGTCCTACTTCATGCGCATCGATTGTTCCTGCTCGTACTCCCCGTAGCGCCTGGCTTAGCTTGTCGCCGGGTGACGAAAGAAGCAATAGCATCACTGCGAAAGGAAGAGCGATCATCCGTTCACCGCCTCGACTGGAACTGGTCCAGACGGGCCTCGACGCAGGTCGGGTCAGCAGGCTCCCCAAGCTTGATGGAGCTGAAAGCGACCGTCGTATACGGGAAGGCCACAGAGGAGTTGCCAGCGAGCGCGGGAGTGTCTCCGATCAACGCTCGCAGCCGCAGCGCGACACGAGCCTGTTCCGCAGGCGGGAGCGCGGCGAGAAAGCTGACCGAGAGAATCCGTTCCACGATCACGCGTTCGGCAGGACCCACGTGCGCATGCGAGAAGCGACACTCCACGAGAGAACTCAAGCCATCCGCAGGGAAGACTCCTCGCCACGCCTGCGTGTGGTAGCGGGGAGCATCGCCTGCGAAGGGCTCAGTCAGCTTGGACAGCGCCGCCACCCAGGGCACGCTTTCATCACGAACATTCCAGATCAAGCCCAGGCGGCCGCCCGGCTTGAGAACGCGGCGCATCTCGCGGAGCGCTCGATGCGTCGCGAACCAGTGAAAAGACTGGGCACAAACGACAGCGTCAAAGGAAGCGGTCTCATAAGGAAGCGACTCGGCCGAACCTTGCTTCATGGCAATCTCGGGATATCGCCGCCCCAGCTGCTCCAGCATGGCAGCTACGGGATCAAGCGCCATCACCTCGGCTCCCGTACCGAGCAATCTCTGTGAGAACTTGCCCGTGCCTGCGCCCAGATCAAGAACTCTGCTGCCCGCGCACAGCCTGAGATCGCGACGCAACCAGAGATCCACCTCGGGAGGATAGCCGGGTCGGCCTCGCTCGTACATGCTCGCGCTCGCTGCAAAGCCGGCTGCCGCCGGGTGAAGGGTCACAGGCCAGCTCTCCTTCCGATCGAAGTGTCGGGGCACACCCGGCCAAGGTGCTCAGCAAACGAGCCGTCGATGCGTGCTGCCGCGCCACATCCAAGATAGCTGGGATTCGGGAGTGCGCATGCCTGCCTGCTTTGCGCTCCCGTGGCGCTCTCGGCTCAACCCGCACCCGCTGCTGCAGGATCCCAGGCCGGCGGCTGCCGCTCGCCGGGAGAGTGGGCCACGCAGTTCCCCATCGCCCACGTCTCGCTCTAGAAGAGCGGCCTCGGCTTCTTTGAACATGGGGGACAAGGAAGCGGAGACCAGGCAGTGACGATCTGACGACCGCACAGCGCGAGTATGTGCCGCAGACGCTCCCCGCGAGCGATCGCAACGGGAGGGCGACCTACCGCATTCTAAGAACCACCCCGCGGGGGCGGGCGGAGAGCGGCCCGGCCGCACAGGGCGCCACGCTGCAAGGGATCTCGGGGATCGACAAGACGATGGGTGAGGAACG
>CAZZYH010000047.1:0-20766 GCA_964658225.1 Vulcanimicrobiota bacterium
GGCCGTCCAGAGCACCAGGAAAGGCAGCAGGCAGAGCAGCGCGGCCTCGGTCATGGCCAGGGCCCAGTAGCGATCGCCGACCAGGCGCATGCTCGCGGCGAGCAAGTAAGGCATGGCGGGCGGCCGATACGCGGTCAGGTGGTCAAAGAGACGGTAACCTCGGCCCTCGGCGAGCGACCGGGCGATACTCAAGTACTCGTTTTCGTCATAGAAGCGCTGCTCCCGCCCGGCGACCAGGATCAGGCCGAAGCGAAAGAGCGCAGTCAGGAGCACGGCGCAGGGAAGCACCCAGCGCCGGGTGAAAATCGTCTCGATGGTTGCGTGTAAAGTCGCCGTCGAGCCGGGTTCGAGTTTGCGTTCGATGGCCGGGATACCCAGATGTTCGGCGCTCCCCGGGCGAGGATCAAGTTACGTTGGTGTGGCGGCGCGTGAGCCGTTCCTGATCCGGGCCGTGGCGGCTCAGAGCGAGGAGTTCCACTCGAAAGCGGTCATCGAGAAAGGCGGCAGCGCGTAGGGTTTGGAGGCCTTGTAGTCGGGCAGATCGGAGTGGACGAGCCGGACGCCCTGCCTCTGCTCGTTCGTATCCGTGAGGTGGCCGGAGGCGAGCTGGCTCAGATGCACCAGGCCTGAGGGCGCATCGCCCGAGAGCGTAATCGATAGACTCTTCTCGCGATCCAGGTTGAAGACAATCAGGCTGCGCCGCTTTCCCTCGCTGAACGCGAAGACCTGGAGCTCGTGCGCGTGATCGATCTGCGCATCCGTATTCCTGCTCAGGCCTTGCCGCCACGCCGGCTCGGCGCCGCTCAGCCGCGTCTCCACCTCGCTTGCAAGCATGACCTGGTTGGCCAGCTGTTGGGCCAGAAACAAAGGTCGACGGCGACCGGTAGGGCCGCCCATGTCCAGAACCGTGCCCCAGAGCGGGGTGCGTTCAGCGCCTTGGCCGGTGCCACGAAACTTGTTGGCATAGCCGGGCAGGGAGTAGGTGCACTGGGTCTGGATGCCGAGGTCGCGCAGCATGAGCAGCATATGTTCGACCACGGTGAGACCGCCGCCGAGCGAGGGGACGACCTCGTCCACGGTGGTCTGCGGCGCGTCCCCCTGGTCTGTGCCCAGGTTGACTTCGTAAACAGAGAGCGCCGCGGGGTGCCGAGCGCTGCGCGCCGCCTTGGCCTGCTGGGCCATGTAGCCGTCGGGCTGGCTGTCGATCCTCTCCGGCTCGGCGAACATGGAGCCGAAGATGGCTTCGTTTGAAGCCGTGTCAATCAGCTTGTTAAAGAGGTAGGGGGCCACGGCCACGGAATTGTAACCGTCACTGTTCGCGAGCTCCTGTCCGGTCCACCAGGCGTTGATGGCGAAGCTGCCCAGGATCAGGTCAAACTTTGCCGGCACAAAGGCGCGGGAGCTGCGCGCGCCGGCAAAGATCTGGGCGCCGCGCTTGCCGTAGAGCACGGGGTCGGCCATGCTTGCGCCGTAGAACGTGTCTGCGTTCCACAGCTCGTTGCCGAATTCCAGGTGAATGACGGGGAAGATCTCGGTCCAGGGCCTGGCCTGCCCGAGCGCAGCTCGCCGGGCGCCATAGGGCGTCTGCACCGAGCCCCCCAGGTACTCGATCAGGTTGCGGGCTTGCTCCGGCGTGGTGGTGGCGGGCAGCGAGTACCAGGGCTCGGCTTGCACAGCCTTGCAGAGTTCAAGAAACTCGTGCAGGCCGAGCGGCACCTGTTCCTGCTCGGTTGCCTGCGTGCTGTAGCCGGCGCGTACGCGCGCAAACGGTGGAGCGATCATGTTGTCGATGGTGCTGGCCGTGGCGGCGCCTGTATCGGTGTAACGCAGCACCCCGGGCTTCAGCTCGCGCAGGGCGTTGACGACTGCATCGCGAAACGCAGTTGGATTGTTCGCGCCCGCGGCCTCGGTCAGGCTTACGTCGTCGAGCAGCATGTCGGCGCCGCTGACGGCGAAGCTGAGGTCGATCGGGCCGACGCGGGTCCCGTCTTCGTCCACCGTCCAATCGTAGGTGTAGTCCTTCCAGGTGGAGGCGAGATGGATGGTTTTCGCCGGAAAGAGAACCTCGCCGGCCTGCTTGTTCCCGGCGCGCAGCATGCCCACGGTGACGGCTTTGTTGCCGCCCGTGCCTTTGGCGCGAAAGGCGAGCGTGTAGCGGCCTTTCATCTGCAGAAAAGACCGCCCCTCGTAGGTATCAAAGTAGGAGTCCAGCCGCGCCGACTGCCCGGGGCCGGAGGCGTGGATGCGCAGGGCCTGCTTGCCGGGCGAATGGGGAGAGAGATCCTCGAACTCGCTGGAAAAGGTCGCCCCGCTCTGCATCGTGTTGGCCCACCATCCTTTTTCCGCGCCGCCCGCGCGCGCAAAGGAGACCAGAACGAAGTCGCCGGCAGCAGGAGCATGCGCGAGTGGGGCAAAGGCAAAGGCGACTCCGCGATCCGGCGCGTGGCTTCGCGTGCTGGACCGGATCGACCCGGACAGACCGGCCGCGGGCCCGGTGAGGAACAGAAAGTGCGCACCCTTGAGAAACTCGTCCGGCCACACGGCATACTGGTTTTGATCGGTGCAGGTGGCCGGCGTGGCCGTCTTGCAGCGCAGGATCGACTGCCACGTTTCGCCCTCGAAGCCGGGATTGCGCAGGATAAGGTTGCGCAGCATCTGCCCGGAGTCGTAGAAGTTCTCGCCGGCGATATTGATGCCGAAGCGCTTGACGCCCGCGCGGCGCACCTTGGTCGTCAGGGCGATATCGGTGATGGGGCTGTTCCCGCCGGAGAGTGGAGCTTCGGCTGCCGCCTGGCTGTGGGGCGCCCCCTGGAGCAGCAGGCAGAGCAGCGCGAACCAGAGGGCGCTCTGCAGGGTAGGAGATTCAAGTTGCCGCGCCAGCGTCCGATACACAGCAAAGCACCCGCAATGGCGGTCAACAAGACTCATCGATCTCTTCGCTCTGCCTGGGTGGTGAGCATCTACTTTTGCCGGCCCGGCGTTCCCTTCGGATTGTAGAGGCGGGGAACCGCTCTGGAGAGGGCGAGCGCTGATCCAAAGTAACCGCGTGTCTTGGCAGGGCTAGGGTATGGTCAGAGTATTCGGGCGGCGCCCGTGCTCGGTTGGCCTGGGAGCAGGCGGAGGCCGAGGTGAGGCATCCTCGGGCTCGGGCTCTGGCTTGGGCTCCGGCTCAAGGTTTTTCCTCGAGGAGCGATCGGCGGATCGCTGCCAAGCGTCTGCGGTGCGTGGTTGCTTTGCGGTAAGGAAGTCTTGAAAGGGGCCGTCTTGGAGAGGAGCGTCTTGGTTCGACCGGCAGAGAGCAGCAATCGCTGCAAGGCCCCGCTGCCCGGAGGCCGGGCGCAAGGGGCGGCTCGCTGATGGAAGCGCTCATCTTTGCGCCGACGCTGCTCTGCCTGGTCGGGTTCTTGCGCTGGGGTGTGCAGCGCACGTTTCTCAACGTCTGCCTTCCCGTTCTTCTGCTGCTGCCTACGTACTTCTTCTGGAAGATGAATGGCGTTCCCGGGCTCGACTTCAGCCTGGCGGTGCTTCTGCCGCTCGGCGTGGGCCTGTTCGCGGCAAACCTGCACAAGGGGTGGAAGTTTGGCCGAACAGACCTGTGGATGCTGCTCTATGTGATCTCGAGCACCGTGGCTGACCTGCGCATCGGGGAGACGAGCCTGGCCAAGTATCGGCTCTTCGACGTGATCCTGGCAGCCGTGATTCCCTACATGGCGGGCAAGCTGCTGATCGAACAGCTGGGGGCGCGCCGCGAAACCGCACAGAGAATCATCCTGGTTCTCTGCCTCTGCTGTGTTGCCGCGGCTCCGGAGTTCGTACTGAAGCTGAACCTGTTTGAACGGATCGGCATGCACCTGTTTCCCGGCCAGTGGCCGGGCTGGTGGACCCAGATCCGCTGGGGCTTTGGGCGCGTTGCCGGTCCGTTCGGCACCGCCGAAGTCTTCGGGATGATCCTGATCCTCGGGGTGCTGTTCTTGCTCTGGCTGCGCATGCCCGGGCAAGCCGCCGCGGAGCTGGAAACAGCTGCGCAGAACGGTTGGCTGGCATCGAAGAAAGGGTGCGGGCTGGCGCTGCTCTTGCTTGCCGCCACACTCTTGATGACGCAGTCGCGCGGCCCCTGGCTGGGAGCGCTGCTCGCGGTGCCGATCGCCTTGGTGGGCCGAGCCAGGCGCGTGGGACGGGCAGCGCTGCTGCTCGCCGTGGTCTACGTGTGCATCGCCGTTCCCGCCTATATCGCCGGCAACCACTATACGAGCGGCACCCGGCAGGACTATGGCAGCGAAAAGGAGACCGCGCAGTACCGGCGCGAACTGATCGTCAACTATCTGCCGCTGGCCGAGCGCGGCGGGGTCTGGGGCTGGGGAACGTTTCACCCGGTCGTCAATGGTCAGCCCTCGATCGATAACGAATTTCTGCGCGTCTTCCTGGTGCAGGGCTATGCGGGCCTATTGGCCTATGTGCTCCTCATGGTCGAGTCAGGGTACGCGCTGGTGCGCGTGGGACTCTCCTCCGCCTTCGAAGAAGATCGCCGTTTCTGCTTTACCATGCTCGGCATCCTGGCCGGTTGGGCAGTCACCCTCTTTACCGTCTACATGGGCGGCCAGAGCTATGAATTATTCTTCCTGCTCGTCGGCTGGGCGCAAGCGGTCCCTCGAGTCCGCGTGGAGGCGCCGAGGGCGGTCCAGGCTGCGGCCAGCCAACCCCTCGCCCCGCAGCTCACCCGAATCTACAGCTGAAGCGATGCGATCAGCGCACCGGCAGGAAAGGTTGGAGCAGGCGCCGCAACCGCTCGGTGCGCCTGCGCGTTGCCCTGCGGCTTACCGGCTCGCCCGGCCTCTCTGCGCCCCCGCCAGGGCCCCCGGGTTTCGCTGTGCGTATACGCCCGGCTCGCGAAGGCTTCCTCTCGAAAGAGCGCACGGCGCACCCGGGTTGGGGATGCGCCGTGAGTGGATCGTGAGGCTGACCGGCGTGCTCGAACGATGGGCACGGTCCGTCGGTTTAGCGGTCCACGCTCCATGTCAACACGACGATCGAGTAGGGCGGCAGATTCGCAACCGTTCCCGGCGTATAGCCGTTCAGTGTTTCGTTGGTGATCTTGACCTTGGCGCTGGTCTCGTTGGTGTCGGTGAGGGAGGCCGAACTAAGCACACTGACAGCAATCGGGCTGTCCGCAGGCGGTGCGCCCGCGCCTGAACCTGTGACTGGAAGCCACTCGGTCCGGCTTAGATTGATCAGGATCAGACTGCGCTTGGTGCCGCCGTCGGAGAAGGCAAAGCTCTGCAGCCGGTGCGCATTCTTGAGCTCGATATTGTCGTTGGTGCTCAGGGGTTGGTTCCAGGTAGGATTCGCGCCGGACACGGTCGTGTTCAGCAGGTGGGGCAGGATGGCACCGTTGACGATCTGCTCGGCGAGGAAGAGCGGACGGCGCAGGTTGCTCTGGCCGCCCATATCGACCACCGCACCGAAGAGGGGCGTGGTCCCGGTCTGCACGCCGGAGGCATTGGTGAACGGATTGTTGTACTCAGGCAAGGCGAACACGTTCTGCACGGTCACGCCCAGGTCGCGCATCATCAGGAGCATGTGGTCGATGACCGCGATGCCCGCGCCGAGCGAGGGCACCACGCTGTTGATCGCGCTCTGCGAGGCGGTGCCGGTGACAGTGCTCAGCTGGACCTCGTAAACAGCCAGCGCGGCCGGCTTGACCGAGGGCGTCGAAGCGGCCTTTGCGGCGACCGCCTGCTGATACATTGTGCCTGTCGAGACACTGTCCACGCTCTCCGGCTGCGCGAACATGGGACCGTAAATTGCCTCGTTCGAGGACGAGTTGTTGAAGGAGTTGAACAGGTACGGCGCAGCGTCGACCATATCGTAACCGGAACTGTTCGCCATCTCCGTGCTGGTCCAGTAGGGTACGGCTGCCCAGCTGCCGAGAATCAGGTTCATCTTGCCGCTCTCATAGGAGGCAGAGCTGCGCGCCGCGGCAAAGATGGTGGCGGCGCGGTTGCCGTACGCGACCGGATCTTGCATGGCGGCCCCGTGAAAGTAGGCATCATTCCAGACCTCGTTGCCGAGCTCGAGATAGAGCTTCGGAAAGACGCTGGTCCAGGGAGCAGCCTGGCCGAGCGCGGCCCGCTTGGCGCCGTAGGGCGTGCTCGTGCTGCCGCCAAGATACTCGATCAGGTTCTTCATCTCGGTTGGCGAGACGCCGACAGGCACGTTGTACCAGGGGTTGGCCCCGACGGTCTGGCAGAGCTTTAAGAATTCATGCAGCCCGATCGTGATGTCGTCGCGTTCGGTCTCCTGCTGGCTGTAGGCGGTGCGTACCCTGGCGAAGGGCGGCGCGATCGCATTATCGATCGAGCCGCCGAGGCCCGCGCCGTTACTGTCTTCGTAGCGAATGATGCCGGGGTGCAGGGTCTGGAGCGTGCTTACGACTTCGTCGCGGAACGCAGTCGGGTTCCCGCTGTTCGCCACGGCCGCGAGAGAGACATCGTCGAGATACATGCTGGCCTGCGCCACGCTGAATTCGAGCGCGGCGGTGCCGATCGACTTACCCTGCTCGGAAGCCGGGAAGCTGAACGAGTAGTCCTGCCAGGCGGACGTCAGCGTGATGGTCTTGGTGAAAAAGATCTCGGTGCCGGTCGAGGCCAGACGCTTGACTGTGACGGTCAGCTCGTTGTTTCCGCCCAGACCCTTGGCGCGGAAGGCAAGCTCGTACTCGCCCTTCAGTTGCACAAAGGAGCGCCCGGCGAAGCTGTCAAAGTAGGAGGCGAGCTGGGCGGTCTGCCCCGAGCCCGAAGCGTTGATGCGCAGAGCCTGCTTGCCGGGACTGTGAGGCGAGAGGTCGGAGAAATCCGTGGCAAAGCCGGCCCCGCCGCTCGCGCTCGGCCACCAGCCGGCCTGCGCGTTTCCAGGCACTGTCATCTGCAGCTCGACGAAATCGCCCTTGGCCGGCGTCTTCGCGGCCTTGGCAAAGGAGATGGTCACACCCACCTGGCCCGTGTAGCTCGCGGCGGTGCTGGCCGACACGGTCCCGGTTGCCCCGAGCGCCTTGCCGTAGATGAATTGGTAGCTTGCGCCCTTGACAAAGTTCGCCGGCCACTGCGCGTAGATATTCGTATCTGTGCAGGTGGTCGCGGTGGCAGCGGCGCAGTGCAGAATGGTGCGAAAGGTCTCGCCCTCGAAGCCCGGGTTGCGCGACACCAGATTGCGGAGCAGCTGGCCCGAATCATAGAAAGTCTGGCCGCCCAGGTTGATGCCGAGTCGCTGCGCGCCGCTTACCTTAGTACTGCCATCGATCGCGATATTGGTAACCGTGCTGGTTGCAGCTGCCGCGGTGACAACTTTGCCGTTGAGGGCGCTGGTCGCAAAGACCGAACCGGTGGCCGCAGAGCTGGTCGAGCTCTGCGCCTCTCCCTCGTCCGGAAGGGTCTGGCCCTCGGCGCTCTGCTGCGCAAGAGCAAACGATGCCAGGCTAGGCAGCAGAAAGAGCGCACACAGCAAGCGAAGGGCCCGCCCACGCTTGTTGGAGTGAAAGATGAATTCTTGCATAGAGAAATGGCCCCTTTTTTATGACACGCTCTCGTGGATACCGAAGAAAGGCAAAAGACACACGAAAGTAATCGAAGATGAAGTAAGTCATCTTTTGCTATGAGCCCTTGCATCGTGCATGGCTATGATGATTTGTGACCCGCTCGATTCCAACCGGCGCGCAGGTACCGCAAATGCCCGTTTTGCAGGCAGGACGTTCCATTCTCACGCGCGTCAGAATGGGCCAGGGGTGTGCGTCTCCCAGCGATGGGCACACGCCGAAAACTCCCGATGGGAAACCGGAACAGCTTTGCAGGAGGAGTTATTAAGCCAACGCTACCACGAAGATTAGAAAGCACAAACGCTTTCAAAAAAAAGAATTGAAGACAGAATCATCTTTACTCGATTGCTGTAGATAGCACTTAGTGAACAGGAAGTATTGACAGCTTCAGCTGGCTCTTGGAAGGGAGCTTTGCGTTGCATTCCCGAGACCTGTCAGAACGGTTGCGAGCAGGGCCGGAGATATGTGCCGGCTACGCACAGGCATGGGTCCGAGACACGCCAAAACGGATCGATGCACTCCGGGCGCCGGATAGAACTGATGAACAGGCTGGTTACTGCCGATAACTTTCACGTGGAGGTTTGTGCATGCGGATGCCCGAGGGGTGACTGTTGAGAACGCACCGCGGGCCGGTTTTACCCGACCGCTCGAACCTTACTCTGCGCACATGCAGCGCATCCAGGCACTGCCCGGCAACCCACCAGTTGGCTAACAGATCGGCAACAGAACAGATACGGGAGTCGTATGCATCAGCTATCTGCACCAGCGGCAATCGGCCAGTACGCGGGTCGTGAGCTATGAAGCCAGACGCGCAAACCGGCATGAAGATGGATCTAGGCCGCAGCCTGAAGATGCACCGCCGCGCGGCGATCTGGGTATTTGCAATGACCACGATTGCGCTTGTGGCTCTCGCTCTGACGCAGAAACCGCAGTACATGGCCCAGAGCCTGATCTACATTCAGCCAGCCACCCCGAAACCGCTTACCGATGTCACGCCGGGCTTCAACGACTCGTCCCGTTACGACTCCTACATGCAGCAGCAGCTGCAGACCATCACGCGCGACGATATCCTGGCCGATGCATTGACGCACATCCCGGCCGGGATGTGGCAGCAGCCGGGTGAGTCGGTGGAGTCGGCGATTACGCGTCTCCGGGCCTCGCTCAAGGTAGAGCGGCTGCTGAGCAGCTATGAAGTACAGATCAGCCTGAAGGGCGGCGACCCGGTCTCGGTGACCCGGGTGGTGAACGAGGTTACTTCCGCGTTCCTGAAGAGCGGGCGCAGAGACGAGACAGCGCAGAGCGACCAGCAGTTACAGCTGCTGGTTCAGGAGCGGGCCAGGATCTCGGCCGCGCTGGCCAAGGATCGCGAGGAGCAGGCGGGACTGAGCTCGAGCCTGGGCGTGGCCGACACCTCGAGCGAGACCACCGGCAACCCTTATGACGTGCAGCTGGGAGCGCTGCGGGATCAGGTCGCCAAGGCCCGGCAGGACCACGATGTTGCCGAGGCGCAGCTGGCGGCTGTGAGTCGGGGAGCCCAGTCCTCCGAGATGCTGAACGCGGTCTCAGACGAGGTGGCTTCATCAGATTCCGGGCTGAGCGCGCTCAAGACCTCGATCACGGAGCGGCGCAGCGCGCTCGCCACCCAGATGGCAGGCATGACCCAGTCCAACCCGCTCTACAAGCAGGATGAGCAGGAGCTGGCCCGGCTCGATGAGTCGCTCTCGAGCCTGTCCCAGAAGCTGCGCGGCAAGGCTTCCCAGCAGCTGGTGGGCAAGTGGAAGCTGGAGGCCGCGCGGACCGGGGCCGTGCTCGCGCGGCTCGAAGGAGAACTCGCGCAGCAAACCTCGATTGCCACGGGCGCGGCGCCGAAGTTGCAGCGGGCCTCCGACGTGACCACGGATATTGCGCGGCTGCAGGCGCGCTTCACCGAGACCGACAGCGCCATCCACAGCCTTGAGCTCCAGCAAAGCTCGACCGGACTGGCCCATCTTTCGCTCGCAGCGACCGCGCCGCACAGTGCCACCGCAAGCAAGGGGCCGCTGCTGCTGGCCATGGCCCTGCCGCTCGGACTGCTGTGCGCAGCCTTGACGGCTGTGGTGCTGCACAAGCTCGATCCCCGCGTGTATGTCGGCGAGGATGTGGCCGGGGCACTGTCCTTCGCGCCGATGGCCGTGCTCCCGGACCCGGTGGACGTCGATACCGGGGTGGCGGAGGAATTTCTCCTGCGGCTGGCGGCAGGCATCGACCAGGCGCACCGCGTGGGCAACGCGAAGACCTTTGTGTTCACCCCTGCCTCGCCGGGCATGGATACCTCGGGGCTGGTCGAGACCCTGGCCAGGAAGATGGACTCGATCGGCTACAAGGTCATGGTTTCGAAGGCCTCGGCCGCTTTGAACGGCCTGCAGCTTGACGAAACCGACGGGCGAAAGGCGGCCGAGATCCTGGCGATCGAGAACGGAGCGGACGGCAGCTCTCTGATGCGCGTGAGCCACCAGAGCTACCTGACCGAGAACCTGAAACAGATCACGCGCAACTTTGACATGCTCTTCATCGATGCCAAGCCCATCCTGTCCTCGGCGGAGACAGAGTTTGACGCGCGCCTGGTCGATGTTACGGTGCTGCTCGCGCAATCAGGCGCTACCACGCGCCGCGAACTCACAAGCTCGCTCGCCCTGGTAAAGCGACTGACTACCCAGGGCGTGGCGGCGGTGCTGACCAATCTTCGCCTGCAGCATGCGGATCGTGATTTTCTGACCGCCGCGCGCAGCGTGCCCTCGGCGAGCTGAACCCGGTGCGCTCGGTGCACGCAGAAGCAGACCGGACGTGTCGATCGGAGAGCGGGCGCGGCTTGGATTTTCGACGGATGGATGGGATGGGAAACAAGACACACACTGGCATGGCGGCTGCAAAGGCGCGTCAGAAGCGACATCACGGAAAACTTTTCGAGCAGGCGGGGATAGAGACACTTATGAGACGAGCGGGCTTTTCCATATTCTTGTGTGCCGCGCTAGGCGTGTCGGGGATGGGTCATCGAGCATGCGCCGCGCAGACCTCAGCCGAGCAGCAGCCGACCGCGGCCGATGTGCTCAGATCGTTTGAGCCGGCCGCGGACCAGCCCTATGAGCTCGGCCGCGGCGACGAAATCACGATTGACGTAAACGGACGTCCGGAGCTTTCCGGCAAGCACGTCATCGGTCCGGATGGGCGCATCACCCTGCCCGTGGCAGGCGAGCTGAAGCTCTCCGGCTACACGCGGGTCGAGGCTGCCAAGCAGATCCAGACCGCGCTCAGCGTGTTCTACCAGAACGTCACGGTCTCGCTCAGCGTCGATCATTACACGTCCAATCACGTGCTCGTCCTCGGCGCGGTCGAGCATCCCGGCCTGATGCAGTTTGACGACACCCCTACTCTGCTCGAGGTCATCTCGCGGAGCGGCTCTGCCGTGCGATCAGAGACACAGAGCTCAAGCCCGCCCATGACCCTGGCCTCGGCCGACTCGTTCTCACCGGCCGCGGTGCCGGAGCTATGCCTGATCTACCGTGCGGGACAGGCGGTGGCCGCAGTGCAGCTGCGCAAACTTCTCAAGGAGGGCGACCCTCTGGCCAATATGCGGCTCAAGCGGGATGACATTGTGTTTGTCCCGGGCGACTCGCCCTATGCCTCGG
Source organism: Vulcanimicrobiota bacterium (assembly GCA_964658225.1). Lineage (GTDB taxonomy): Bacteria > Acidobacteriota > Terriglobia > Terriglobales > Acidobacteriaceae > EB88. The sequence goes on from CAZZYH010000047.1 coordinate 11,254, forward strand.
TGCTGGGCAATGTCGCGCATCCCGGCCTAGTCAAACTGGAGAGCACCTCGACGCTGCCCCAGTTGCTGGCCGAGTCGGGCGGCCTGACGGACAAGACCGGCCGTTACCCGAAGATCCTGATCGTGCATGCCGGCATGGGCAACGCGGAGGGTACGCTCGAGACGGTCTCCTTCAAGGACGTGCTCGAAGCCAAGCCGCTGCACCTTACCTTTCACTCGGGCGACATCATCTACGTGCCCGAGAGCGGCTTCAATCGGGCCGGCGACTCGCTGCAGAAGATCTCGCCCTTGCTCACGCTGATCACCCTGGGCGCGCTGTTGAACTAACTTCAGGTTTGGGTGGCTCGGCTGATGGATTCTTGCGAACACCGCCATCCGACCTCACAGAGGGCGACCGTGTTTGAGAACATTCGCGAAGACTGGCGGACACACGATCGCCAGTGGAGCCGCCACGGCTTCTGGGTGCTGCTGATCTATCGCTTCGGCCGCTGGCGCTATCGCATTGCCTGGCGGCCGGCACGCTTTCTCTTTTCCTTTCTCTACAAGGTCCTGCACTTTCTAGCCGTGATGATCCTGGGCACGGAGCTGCCCTGCGAGGCGACGCTCGGAAGCCGGTTCTGCATTGAACATGTGGGAGGCATCGTGATCAGCGGCGACGCCGTCTTTGGCGACGACTGCACGATCCGCAACGGGGTGACCGTGGGCCTGCGGCGGCGGGGTGTGCGCGGCTCGCCGAGGCTGGGCAATCGGGTGGACATCGGTGCCGGGGCAAAGTTGCTCGGATCGATCGTGATCGGAGACGATGCGGCCATCGGGGCAAACGCGGTGGTGCTCTCAGATGTTGCTGCAGACTCGATTGCGGTCGGCATCCCGGCCCGCGTGATGCCCAGAAAAGCCTCGCGGCCTCAAGAAGGCGGGCAGGGCTCGTGAGGCCCGGGCAGGACTGCGGGCCAGGCGTGCACGCACAGCCGACGCTCTCGGTGGTGGTCATCGGCCGCAACGAGGGGGAACGGCTGCGCCGGTGTCTGCGCTCGGTCGCGGCCATGCGGCACAGCCATTTCGACATCGAAACGATCTATGTCGACTCCGGCTCGGTCGACGGAAGTGTAGCCCTGGCCGCGAGCACAGGCGTCCGGACCATCTCGCTCCAGCCGGAACGGCCCTCGGCCGCGCTCGGGCGCAATGCGGGCTGGCGCGAGGCGCAGGGAGAGTTCATCCTGTTTCTCGATGGCGATACCGTGCTCGACCCTGACTTTGTGGCCGACTCGCTGCCCGAGTTCGCCGAAGCCCGGGTCGCCGTCGTCTGGGGGCATCGGCGCGAGCTCGACACCGAGCGCTCGATCTACAATCGGGTGCTTGACCTGGACTGGATCTATGCGCCGGGCTGGACCCCGTTCTGCGGCGGAGACGCGCTCTTTCGCCGCAGCATGCTGGTCGCGGCCAACGGCTTTGACGAGACGCTGATCGCCGGAGAGGAGCCGGAGTTGTGCCGGCGCATCCTGGCCCTGGGCGGCAGGATCCTGCATGTGGATCGACCGATGACGGGGCACGATCTAGCCATGACGCGTTGGAGCCAGTACTGGCGGCGGGCTACCCGCGCCGGGCACGCGTTCGCAGAGGTCTCGGAGCGGTTTCGTGGAACCGAGAACCCCTTCTGGCTCGACGCCTCCGAAGGCAACGAGCGACGCGCTCTTGCGCTCGGCGGTCTCGTCCTTGCAGCCCTGGCCGGATCGATCTTGCTCGGCAGCGTTTGGCCGGCCCTGCTGGGCGCGGCCGCACTCGGTCTGCTGGCAGCCCGGACGGCCTGGAAGGCGCGCTGGAAGTCGTCGAGCCCGGTCACGCTTGCCCTCTACGGCATCCATGCCCACCTGCAGCAGATTCCGATCTACGTCGGGCAGCTGCAGTACAGGCGAAGCCGGAGGAAGGGCCAGCGCCTGGCGCTGATCGAGTACAACCGGCGCTGAGGGGCAGCGGCGTCTTCTACCCGTGTGGCGCGCCGCCCGGGGGGCAGCCGGGCGCCGGGCACCCAGAGGCCTTGCGCTGCCCTACTTTCCCGCCCAGACCAGTGCAGCAGACTTGCGCTCCAGACGCCGGCCGGCCGAAAGCACATTGGCCGAGAAGTGAAAGCGGCCATCGAGGAAGGCTGTGCGCAGCACGCGGCGCAGCCCGGGACGGGCACCGACAAGCCAAAGTTTGCGGCCTTCCCGTTCCATGCGCGTGCCCAGGCTGATGAGCGCGCCGATCGCATCCGCGCCTACATGCTCGGTTGCCTGCAGGTCGATGACAATGGGGCAGTCCTGGGTGCTGGTCCGGTAGACAAGGCTCTCGAACTCGGTCACGGACGGACCGGCAAAGTCGCTGTTGATGGTCACAATGGAGGTTCTGCCCTCCCAGCGCTGGGAGAGCCTGCCCCGGGCCACGGTCTTGTGCTGGGTGGAGGCGGCAAGCAGCTGCACCGAGAAGTAGCGGAGCAGCCCGACCGCGTTTGAGAAGTAGCGGGGAGCCAGCCGCCAGGGTTCCCGGCCGAGCCGGTGCAGCCATTCGAGGCCGCTTCTTTGCATCCAGAGCGGTGCACGCCGGTGAGCGCCGGAGAGAAAGTTGAGCGAAGCGCCGACGCCGACGCACACCGGCACTGTCAGCCGGTCCCGGTGCATGGCCAGCCACTTCTCCTGCTTCGGATTGCCGAAGGCGACGAGCAGGATGTCAGGCTTGGCTGCTTCAATGCTGCGCAGAATGTACTCGTGGTCCATCTTTTCGAGAGGGGTCAAAGGAGGCGCGTAGCGCCCCACCAGGCGGGCCCCCGGGTGGTGGGTGCCGATCCACTCGGCCGCGGCCAGAGAGAGGCTTTCTTCTGCGCCAAGCAGGTAGATGCTGTAGGACTTCTGTGCCGCGAGTTCGACCAGGCGGGGGACCAGATCGGCCCCGGTCGCGCGCTCCCGCAAGGGCGTCTGCAGCAGGCGCGAAGCCCAGACCAACGGCATGCCGTCGGCCAGCACCATCGAACAGCTGTGCAGGATCTCCATCAGCTCCGGGTCCTGGACGGCTTTGACCAGGAAGTCTACGTTGGCCGTGGCTACCTGCCGGAAACTACGCTCCCGGATCGAGATATCGAGGATATGGATGGCTTGATCGAGGGTGAGATTGCTGATCGGGACGCCCAGAATGCCGATACGCTTGCGCAGGCTCGCAGAAGCGCGGTTGCGCCGATCCAGGCGTTTCCCCTCGCCTTCTATCTTCGCGGGTAGGCTCGGCGCGGCTAGGCTTGCTTTGCTGACGGCGGTGTTTTCCTGTACTCCAAGCGTCTGCGTCTGCGTGAACGTGGTCATCAACTAGGCCTCTTTGCTCTCTTGCTGTACGGGCTGGTCGCACGGAGCGCTGCTTCTCGATCCCGCGAGAAAGCCTGCGCCTCGACGACGAGGAGCCTGCAGCACTTATCAAGAACAATCGGAGAGGCGGGGGTTTACTTGAGGGGTGCTCCGGTTGTCGGTTCCCCCTGGAACGTTTTGGGAACCAGACCCTGCAGCGCGATCCATCTTGGCACCAGCCATGGCTTTTATTGCGAACGTGACTTGCGGAGCCGAGGCTGGCTGTGCCTGGCGCTGCTGTTGGGGTGCGCAGCAGCGCAGCGGAGCGTGAACACGGACGCATGCCCGCATTCGATTGGCAGACTCCTGGCCGAGCGCGGTGGGCGCATGGGCCTGGTGGAGGGCGATCAGGACGATTCGGTGAGGATGCACCCGGCCGGTAACGTTACGTGCCCTCGGGTGCGAATCAGAAAATGGTAACAATAAGACGAGAACCGTTCGCTCGTGCTCTCCGCTCGAGACGCAGGCAAGTGGTTCCAAGTGGGTCCAAGTGGATCAACGATCTCTCTGTCTTTGCTGCAAATGCAGGGTGCGCGGAGCGGATCGGAGGCACGGCGCGAGCTCGTGCGGGGGATCAAAAGCAGGGCAGAAGCGAACCGGAAAACTGCTAGTATGACACTACGCGAAAGGCTCTCACCCTCTCTATGACGCCAGGCATTCTTGTAACCGGCGGAGCGGGATTTATCGGCAGCAACTTTGTGCTGGAGTGGTTGGCCGGGCAGAGCGCTGCGCTGGTCAACCTCGATAAGTTGACCTACGCCGGAAATCCGCTCACGCTCGCCCCAATCAAAGATCACCCACGCTACACATTCGTGCATGGAGATATCTGTGATGCGGCTCTGCTCGCTCGACTTTTTGCCCAGTATCGCTTCTCAGCAGTGGTCCACTTTGCGGCAGAAAGCCACGTCGATCGATCCATCGTCGGACCCGGCGCGTTTCTTCAAACCAATATTCAAGGCACCTTTGAGCTGCTCCAGGCCGCGCGGGCACACTACCAGACCTTAGCCGGGGAGGAGCGAGACCGCTTCCGGTTCTTGCATGTCTCAACCGACGAGGTATTCGGGACCCTCGGCCCTGATGATCCGGCCTTTGCCGAGACAACCGCCTACGCACCCAACAGTCCCTATGCTGCGTCCAAGGCGGCGAGCGACCACCTGGTGCGCGCCTGGCACCATACTTATGGCCTGCCCACGCTGATGACCAACTGCTCCAATAACTATGGCCCTTATCAGTTTCCGGAAAAGCTCATCCCGCTGATGATTACGCATGCGCTCGAGGGCAAACCGTTGCCCGTTTACGGCGATGGGCAGCAGGTGCGGGATTGGCTCTACGTGAGCGATCACTGCAGTGCCATTCGCACCGTGCTTCTAAGGGGCAGGGTCGGCGAAACATATAACATCGGCGGCTGCAATCAGCGCGCCAATCTGGATGTTGTCCACACACTTTGTGCAGTGCTGGACGCATTGCTGCCGGAGTCCAAGTATCGGCCGCACACCCAATTGATCCGCATGGTTGAGGATCGGCCCGGCCACGACCGGCGCTATGCCATCAATCCCGAGAAGATCGAGCGCGAGCTGGGCTGGAGACCGCAGGAAACCTTTGAGACCGGCTTTCGCAAGACGGTGCAATGGTACCTGCAGAACAAGGAGTGGACAGAGAACGTGATGAGCGGCGCATACAAGAATTGGATCGACGAAAACTATGCGCATCGCACCCAGGTCAGCAAGGCGGGTGCGCGATGAAGGGCATCGTGCTGGCCGGCGGCTCAGGCACGCGGCTCTATCCTGTGACCCAGGTCATCTCCAAACAGCTGCTCCCGGTCTACGACAAGCCGATGGTCTATTACCCCTTATCGGTGCTCATGCTCGCCCAGATTCGCGAGATCCTGATTATCACGACCGCCGAGGATATGGACCGCTTCCGCCTGCTGCTTGGCGACGGGTCCCAGTGGGGGATTCATCTCGAGTACGTAGTGCAACCGAAGCCCGAAGGCCTGGCGCAGGCATTTCTGCTGGGCAAGCAATTTCTCGCCGGACAAAGCTGCTGCTTGGTGCTGGGCGATAACATCTTCTTCGGCCATGACCTGCCGAAGATTCTGGCCAGGGCGGCGACGCGCGAGCACGGTGCGACCGTGTTTGCCTACCAGGTGCGCGATCCGGAACGCTACGGCGTTGTGTCCTTTGACAGCCAGGGCCACGCGGTTTCGATCGAAGAGAAGCCGGCCAAGCCCAAGTCCAACTACGCGGTCACCGGGATTTACTTCTACGATAAGCAGATCGTGGACGTTGCCGAACAGGTCAGACCTTCGCACCGCGGCGAGCTCGAAATTACCGATGTCAATCGCATCTACATGGAGCGCGGCGATCTCAACGTGGAGGTGCTCAGTCGCGGGTTCGCATGGTTTGACACGGGCACCCACGACTCGCTGCTGGAAGCGGCAAACTTCATCTACACCATCGAGCATCGGCAAGGTTTGAAGATCTGCTGCCCGGAAGAGATCGCCTATCGGCAAGGCTGGATCGATGGGCGGCAGTTGGAGGCCGAGGCTACCCGCATTGGCAAGAGCACCTATGCTGTCTATCTGAGACGGGTGCTGGAGGAGCTGAGCCTTTGAGCGCGCCGCTCGGCTGGGGAAGAGGCCCGGTGTTGCTGCTTGGCGCCGGAGGCCAGGTGGGCACCGAGCTCGAGGCGCGGCTCGCAGGCCACACCCAGTTCTTCGCTCCTCGGCGGGAAGAGCTGGATCTAAGCGACGCCGCGTCTTTGCGCCGCATCATCCAGGAAGTCAAGCCGGCCTGGATTTTCAATGCCGCCGCCTACACTGCCGTTGACCGGGCAGAGAGTGAGCCGGACCTGGCCTACGCCATCAACGCGGAGGCGGTGCGGGTAATCGGCGAAGCGGCAGCGCTGACGGGCGCGGCCGTGGTGCATTTTTCTACCGACTATGTGTTTGACGGCACCGCGTGCACGCCTCGATGTGAGTCCGATCCTACCGCGCCGCTCGGCGTGTATGGGGCGAGCAAGTTAGCCGGCGAAAGAGCCTTGCGCGCGAGTGGCGCCGCTTGCTTCATCTTTCGCACGAGCTGGGTTTACAGCACCCATGGCAAGAACTTTCTGCTGACCATGTTGCGGCTGGCAGCCGAACGCGAAGAGATTCGCGTCGTCGCCGACCAGGTGGGTGCGCCGACCTCGGCGCGCGACCTGGCGCATCTTGTTCATCATGCGGTGAGCCGGGTGGAAAGAGCCCTTACGCGGGATCAGGACCGGGAGCAGCTCAGCCAGGCCATGGCACAATGGGGCGGACTCTATCACGCCTGCAATGCGGGCGAAACCAGCTGGTTTGGTTTTGCGGAAACCCTCTTGCGGTTGGCCCATGAGAACGGGCATCTGGGCAAAGTACCCAGGCTGACGCCGATTGCGACCAAAGACTATCCCACGCCCGCGCGCCGACCTGCGGATTCCCGCATGTGCTGCACGCTTCTCGAGCAGCGGCTCGGATACAGGATGCCGGCCTGGGAGGACTCGCTGAAGCTGGCGATCGAGGCGCTGGTCCGCGAGGCTGCCGCACGCGAGGCGGCTGCAGAGGTTGCACCCTCTGCAGCGATGCCTTAGGGGCGGGGCCGAAAACCGGCCTAGATCGACAGGCTGAGAACGCGATTCAGGCGTTGCACGAAGGATGCGGGATCCTGCAAAGCGACCCCTTCCATGAGCAGCGCCTGGTCGAGCAGCAGCCAGGCGGCATCCTCGGCTACGGCGTCCTCGGGCCGCGCGAGCAGCTTCTTGACGATCTGATGATCGGGGTTGATCTCGAGCGTAGGCTTGGCAACCGGCATATCCTTCTGACCCATGGCACGCATCATCTGCTGCATCTGAAGCGAAGGTTCTTCCTCGTCAGAAACGATGCAGGACGGGCTGTCGGCAAGCCGCACGGAAGCGCGTACATCCTTGACCCGGTCTCCAAGCGTGACTTTCAACTTATCCAGGAGGGGCTTGAGCGTGTCGCTGTGATCGGGCTCTGAGGCATCCTTCAGATCTTCGCCGGTGGAGGCCTTATTTACCGATTTGAGATCCAGGTCGCCATAGGTATCGACCCCCGCGAAGACAATTTCGTCGATGTCATCGTCGAGGATGAGCACTTCGAAATCCTTCTTCTTATAGATCTCAAGCAGGGGCGAGGTGCGCAGCAGTGACTCCGACCCCCCGGTGATGTAGTAGAGGCTCTTCTGACCGTCCTGCATACGCGACTTCACCTCGGCGAGGCTAGTAAGTCCCTCGACCTTGGTTGATTTGAAACGCACCAGATCGAGCAGCGTTTCGCGGTTCGCGTAGTCCCCGTGCAGGCCTTCCTTGAGCGGGCGATTGTACTCGGCGATGAACCTGAGGTACTGTTCCGGCTGGTTGGCCGCGATGTTGTGCAACTCGGAGAGGATCTTCTTGACGCTGGCCGTGCGAATGGTTGTAAGTACGCGATTCTGCTGAAGGATCTCGCGACTTACATTGAGCGGCAGGTCTTCGCTGTCGATGATGCCGCGGATGAAGCGCAAGTACTGAGGGAGAAGCTCTTTCGCATCGTCCATGATAAAGACGCGCTTGACGTATAACTTGACTCCGACCTTGTACTCGGCCTGGTAGAGATCGAGCGGCGCCTTGGCGGGCACGTAAAAGAGCGTTGTATATTCGAGGCTGCCTTCCGCCTTGGTGTGAAACCAGAAAAGCGGATCGTCCCACCCGCCGGCGACAGACTTGTATAACTCCTTGTAGTCCTCTTCGGTAAGTTCGCTCTTCGGCCGCCGCCAGAGAGCGCTTGCCGCGTTCACCTGCTCTGTGGTGCGCGTCTTGGTCGACTTCTTCTCCGTCTCGTCCCAGCTGCTCTTGTCAAAAGTCAAAAAGATAGGAAAGGCGATATGGTTCGAGTACTTCTTGACGATCTCCTGCAAACGCCAGCTGTTGGCATACTGGAAGCCTTCTTCGTTAAAGTGCAACAGCACGGTGGTACCGGCGACGGCGCGTTCTGCAGGCTCGATGTCAAAGCCGGTCTGACCATCGCTCGTCCAGCGCCAGGCCTTCTCCTCGCCGGCCTTGCGCGAGACAACTTCAATCCGGTCGGCAACCATGAAGGCACTGTAGAACCCGACGCCGAATTGGCCGATCAGATTCGAGTCTCGCTTCGCGTCCCCTGAAAGCTGGGAGAGAAAGTTCTTGGTTCCGGAACGCGCAATGGTGCCCAGGTGCGAGACCAGGTCTTCTTCGTTCATCCCGATGCCGGTGTCAGAGATCGTCAGCGTCTTGTTCGCTTCGTCCAGTTCCAGGTCGATGCGAGGATCAAAGGGCAGGGCCTTGTAGGCATCGTCTGCAAGCGTCAGGTGGCGCAGCTTGTCCAGTGCATCGGAGGAGTTGGAGATGAGCTCGCGCAGAAAGATCTCGGGGTGCGAGTAGAGCGAGTGAATGATGAGTTGCAGCAGCTGGCTGACTTCGGTCTGAAATTCGCGCTTGGACATATACCGCTATTATCAACACAAGGCGGGCGAAACGGAACTGCTCGACGGGCGAACGCGCCGCGGTCCCCCGGGGCAGGGCAAGCCGTCACGACGGGCTCGGGATGGACGCCGGAACGGCAGCGGCGCGTGCCTGCGCCTCCATCCAACCTTCGAGGATGACCACTGCTGCCACCTGGTCGATCAGCCCCTTGCGGCCCCTCGGGCTGTGTCCTGCCTGATCGAGGATCTCGTGCGCCGCGACCGAGCTAAGCCGCTCATCCCATAGCTGCACGGGAAGCCCGCAGCGCGCCCGCAGCGCTTCTGCAAACAGGTGGACCTTGGCGGCCCACGGGCTCAGCTCTCCGCTCAGATAAAGAGGATTGCCGACGACCACTCTGGCCACTTCATGCCTGCGCATCAGGCGCACGAGGTTGCGCAGATCTTCGCCGCGGCTCTTGCGCCACAGGGTAAGCAAGGGCTGGGCCGTGTAGCCCAGGGGATCGGTGATGGCTACGCCAATGCGCGCCTTGCCTACGTCAAGCGCCATGATGCGGCCGGCCTGCATCTGTCAAGTCTACGATGATGGGGAAAACCGGGCCGCCGGCTTCGGTGTGCGGCTCCCGCAGTCAGACAGAGCCCCAGGGTCTTCTTTGCCACTCGGGCTTCGATGGGGCT
>CAZZYH010000048.1:0-20509 GCA_964658225.1 Vulcanimicrobiota bacterium
TCCAGCGAGGCCAGTTCCAGGGAGGCCAGGTGTCGCCTGGGCACGACGAGCAGGTGCACCGGCGCAACGGGAGCAATATCGGCGAAGGCGACTGCGTGCTCATCCTCGTAGAGCCGGTCGGCGGGGAGCTCCCCATTCACAATCCTGCAGAAGAGACAGTCCATGACCCAAGGATACGCCCGGGCTCAAGTGCTCAGTGCTTGACCTTGGCCGCGGCCGCATCGGCATCAAAGGCGTTCGGCGCCATTTGCACGTTGTAGGCCGCACGATAGAGAAAGCGCTGGTTGGTCATGTCGCCGTTGTGAAACCGCGTCAGCGTGAAGGGCGTCGCAATCCCACCGATCGTATGGTAGTCGTCGAACTCGTCGACTTCCTCATTCTTGTCTTTGTACACGGGATCGCGCCAGCGAAAGGATCGCCGCAGGGGCAGGTGCGTCTCGGTGTCGAGCTGCAGGGTGATCGCGTCGTTGGAGGCGGAGATCAGGGTCACCTGGTCGGTCAGGTGCCGCTCGGAGACCGTCTGGCCTTCGGAAAGGAGCACGGTCGCCGGGTCTTTGAGCCAGACCAGGATCGCTGTCTCGATCGAGTGATCACGGCGCCGGAAGTAATCCTGAGCCTGGTCGTCGGGAAGCGGCCGCTTGCCGCGAAAGGTAATCTCCCATGCCGCGGATGGATTGAAGATAGTGACCACGTCGCGCTTCTTGGTGAACTCGAGCCGCTCCTGACCCTGCGCCTGCGGCGTCGGCGGGGTACGCAGCGAGAAGAAGTCCGTCACCGCGCCGGTAGGCTTGCCCTGGAAGAAGCCGGAAGTCCGGCCTTCCAGGTAGGTGTTGCGCAGCGTAAGCCACTTCTGGCCTCCGAGCGCTTCGACCATCGCCGCCAGGAGTTTGCGGCACTTGGCGTCGCTATCGTCGGAGTTGACGCTCGCGGACTGGGCGCCGGGGGCTTGCGCCGCAGCAGCGAGGCGCGGCGAACAAACCGAGCAGCCGAGGAGCACAGCGAGGGTCCATAGACAGACCTGAAACCTAGCCAACCAGCACCGCCCCGCCATTCACATTGACGATCTCGCCGCTCAGAAAACCGGCGTAGGGTGTGCACAGAAACAGGATCGGGCCGGCCACCTCGCGCGGAGTGCCGACGCGGCCAAGAGGTATGCCGGCAAAGATCTTCGCCCGCGAGGCGGGTTCGGCCAGTACTGCAGCAGACATATCGGTTTCGACCCAGCCCGGAGCGACGCAATTGGCATAGATGCGATGCCGGGCGAGCTCGCTCGAAAGACTCTTGGTGAGCGATAGCAGAGCACCCTTGGTCGCCGCATAGTCTGCGTGGAAGGCCTCGCCCCGCTGCCCGGCGGTCGAGCTGACCAGCACGATGTGCCCGCGCGCTTCGCCGGGAGCCGGATCCTGCATCTTCATCCGGGCCACTGCAGCCTTGACCAGCCCAAAGACACTATCCAGATTGATCCCCACGGTTGCCTGCCACTGCTCGTCGGCCATCGTCTCGATCGGAGTATCGTGCGAGGGCCAGACGCCGTGATTGACGATCAGGCAGTCCAGCCGCCCGAAGGCCGCCGCTGCCTGCTCGGCCAGGGCACGCCCCTGCTCTGCGGTCCCTAACTGCTGTTCGATGGCCACACACGCCTGTGCACCCCCGCACTCTTCGACAAGCGCCTCCGCGGCGGCCCGCGCAACACGATAGTTGAAGACTACCCGTGCCCCGGCCGCGCAGAAAAGTCGCACCGTCTCTCTGCCGATGCCGCGAGAGCCGCCGGTGATCAGCGCGACCTTGCCCGCAAGCGATAGGGAAACACCACTCATACCTTGACGCTACCACCCTCTCGCTTCCATGCCTGTGTGCCCGCGCCGGCGTTGCGTGCCGCAAACGAGCTCGCCATACTGGCAGCGTGCGGACGATCCGCAAAATCGCCTTCGCTTTTTGTTCCACGTGGAACAATTGCAGTAGAGATGCTTCGCGAAGCCGCCCTTCGGGGACGCCTCTTCTTCCGCTTCGTTTTCGCGAGCAGCTTGCGCCTCTCGGCCAGCAGCTTGCGTCGCTCGGCCCCGGGCAAGGCAAGCGCCTCCCGGGTACGTTTGCTCAGCTTGGCGTAGGTGAGCGCATGCGCGTGTTCCACACACCGCGCCAGCTCCCCCGCGCTCAGCGCGGCCCAGTGCTCAAGCGCAACCCAGTGAACGCGCGCCAGGTACGGGGCCGGCCGGATGCCCTCTTGCTCGACCAGCTCGGCATACCGCTCCGGCCCCGCACTGAAGCTAATGACCCCGCGGCCGTCATCTTCCATGTTGATCAGCGCGAACATCTTGCCGCCGATCGCCTTGTCGCCCACCCAGAACAGCAGTTTCTCCCCCCACTGCACTGTTTCTTGCACGTGGGGCAGCCTCTTGGCAAGCGCCCGCGCCTGTTCCGCGTCCATCCCCGTCCTCCGTTCCACACACGCTCACACCAGCTTAAGGCGGATCGGCCCCTTGGCATGCGATGGGTCCACAGGGTGGCCGCCCTGCGTGATGACGATCCTGCCTTGAGCCACCAGCCGACGGGCAGCCGCGCGCGCCGGCTCCATCAGCGGCTCCCAGGCCTCGCGTGCCTGGCCGCCCAGCAGGCGCGCCGCCTCGGACGGGCAGATGCTCTTGCCGGCGCCCCGCTCAGCCAGCAGCGCAAGAATCGCAGCTTCGAGCGCATGCTCCCGCTGTCCCGGTTTCGTGCGCCGGCAGCCATCACTGCAGTAGCGCACCTCCCCCCAGGACCGCTCCCACTTCTTGCGCCACTCGATCGTGCGCCCGCACGTGGCACAGGGCTTCGAGGCTGGAGGCGCAGCGGGGGCAGGCTTTCGGGGCATTCTGGGTCGCTTGGATGCCGCGGCAAAGGTTACGGGGTGGCCGCCCCGGCGACAACTCCGGAGACCGCCGTCCCCTCGTGCGCGGGCACCGACGGGATCGAGTTCAGGAAGCCGACCAGAAGCGAGACCGCAGACTCGATCTGCGCGGTGGTCAGCGGGGCAATGTTGTTCGCCTTGGCAAAAGCAGTAAAGTTCGGCTCGACCGCCGAGACTACCGAGGCAAGCTTCTGAGGCCCGGTCCCGTTCTGCTGACCAGCCGCAATGGCCAGGCTTTCTGCTTTCACCGCTTCGTCCACAACCGCGTTGAAGAGAGGACCGATACCCGGGTAGACCGTATCTACAAAGGGTTCGGCGAGGCGGGCGGCCCTGCTGCCCGCTACGAAGATCTTCTCCAGCGTCTTGCCGATATTGCTGAGGATGGATGCCATCTTGGAGTCTCCTGTAGAACAGAGTCTGTCGATCGTCGGGGGATCATAGCAGCGGCGCAAGGCAGAGAAAAAGATACCTTTCGGGGAAAATCTGTTGCGCGCCTGGCGTGCGTAAAATGGCCTCCATGCCTGCAATTGGACTTTGCCTGGTAGCCCTGCTGCTCGCCGGTTGCTCTCTACCCGCCCATGCAGCCCGTCCCTGGGCGATGGCTGTGCATGGGGGCGCCGGGGAGAGCGAGTGGGAACAGATGGACACAGCCACTGCCGCCGCCTACCACCAGTCCCTCGCGCAGGCGCTGGCCGCAGGCACCTCGATCCTCGATCACGGCGGCTCGGCTCTCGATGCGGTCGAGGCGGCCGTCCAAGTACTCGAGGACGACCCTCTCTTCAACGCGGGGCGCGGCTCAGCCTTTGACGCCGAGGGGCGCAACGAGATGGATGCAGCCATCATGGACGGGCGCACGCTCGAGGCTGGCTCGGTCGCCGGTGTGCACTTTACCCGGCACCCCATCTCGCTCGCCCGCGCAGTCATGGAGCATACTCCTTACGTAATGATGGTGGGCGAGGGCGCTGACGCTTTCTCCCGCGCCCAACACCTCGAGCAGCAACCACCTTCTTTCTTCTTCACCGAGATGCGCTGGCAGGAGTTTGCCGAAGTGATGCGCAAGAGCGGCCGCCCCGTGCCCGCCCGTCCCGCCGGTGCGCCGCCCGCGCCTGACTCCCACAGCAGCCTGGCCCCGCTCGCCCTCACGCGCCCGTTTGCGCACCGCTTCGGCACCACGGGAGTCGTTGCCCGCGACCGCTCCGGCAATCTGGCCGCCGGCACCTCGACCGGCGGCATGCAGGGCAAGCTCCCCGGGCGCGTCGGCGACTCGCCGATCATCGGCGCCGGCACCTACGCCAGCAACAGCTCCTGCGCGGTCTCCGGCACAGGCGTGGGCGAGTACTTCATCCGTCTCACGCTGGCCCGCCAGGTCTGCACCCTGGTCGAGCAGGGGAAGACCCCGCAGCAAGCAGCCGACCAAATGCTCCACGTCGAGTTGCCCAGGCTGAAGGGTGGCGAAGGCGGCGTGATCGTCATGACCAAAGAGGGCGCGCCGGTCTGGAGCTTCAACACCCTGGGCATGTTCCGGGCCAGACAAGTGGAAGGCGGCCCGGCCGAGATCGAAGTCAAATAAGCGTGGCCCCGACAGGGAAGCGTGGACCGGCCACGGAAGCCAAGACGCGCCAGGCGGAAGCCGTCCCCGCTGTTCCCGGGTGTGGAGCCCTCCAGGAAGAGAGACCGGTATGCACGGGCGCTACGCCGGGCTTTCGAGCGCGGCCGGCAGAGGGCAGGTCATGGAAGTGAGCGCGCTCGCCGGGGAAAGGGGCTTCGCCTGACTGGCTTCTATACTAAGGGGGAATGGATTTTCTCCCTGTAGACGAACAGCTTGACCTTCTCCAGAAAGGCGCGGCTGAGATCATTCGCGTTTCTGACTTGCGCGACCGCTTGGAGAAGTCGCGCGTGTCTGGCGTTCCGCTGCGCATCAAAGCGGGCTTTGACCCGACCGCGCCCGATCTCCACCTCGGCCACACGGTGCTGATGCGCAAGATGAAGCACTTCCAGGCGCTCGGGCACCAGGTCATCTTCATGGTCGGCGACTTCACCACCCTGATCGGTGATCCGACCGGGCGCTCTGTGACCCGCAAACCGCTCACCCGCGAGCAAATCAACGAGAACGCGAAGAGTTATACCGACCAGGTCTTTCGCATCCTGGACCGCGAGAAGACCGAGGTCCGTTTCAACTCCGAGTGGCTCGACCAGCTGGGCTTTGAGGGCATCATCCGTCTGGCGGCCAAGTTTACGGTCTCGCAGATGCTCGAGCGCGACGAGTTCCACAAGCGCTTCCAGGAAGAAAAGCCGATCTCCCTGCACGAGATGCTCTATCCGCTCGCGCAGGGCTATGACTCGGTAGCGCTGCATTGCGATGTCGAGCTCGGCGGCACGGATCAGAAGTTCAACCTGCTGATCGGCCGCGAGCTGCAGCGCCACTACGACCAGCCTTCGCAGATCGTGCTCATGACGCCGATCATCGAGGGATTGGACGGCGTGCAGAAGATGTCCAAGTCGCTCAACAATGCGATCGGCATCCATGAGCCGGCCGCCGAGATGTACGGCAAGCTGATGTCGCTCTCAGACACACTGATGTGGCGGTATTGGACGCTGCTCACCGACCTTCGCGCAAGCGAGATCGAGACCATGCAGGCAGACGTCGCAAGCGGCGCGCTGCATCCGATGGAGGCGAAAAAGCAGCTGGCGCGGACCATCGTCTCCGGCTTTCACTCTGAGGCCGCTGTGCGCGCAGCCGACGAAGGCTGGGCGCGCCAGTTCCAGCGCCACGAACTTCCAGACAACCTCGAAGAAGTCCCTCTCTCTGCCGCCGATCTGGGTTGGACTCCGGAATCCCCCACAGTGCCACTCGCCAAGGTGCTGGTTTCCCTGGGCATGGCTGAATCCGCAACCGAGGCCACCCGCAAGATCAAGCAAGGCGCCGTCCGCATCGAAGGCGAGCCGGTCCCAACGCCGCACCTGGCCGTCGCTAAGCTACCCGCGCAATTCGCACTGCGTGTTGGAAAGCGCACTCGCCTGGCGGTCTTTCGCTAGACGCGCCTGCCCTGACGAAACGCAAAGATCGGGAGATCATGTGACCATGGCGCCACTCGGATTGACCCCGCTGATCGGCGTCTTCGATATGCCGACGGCGCTAGCCTTCTACCGCGATCTGCTCGGTTTTCTTGTGATCTTCGCCTCACCGGAGGTCGAGACGGCTGAGGGCCGATTTTGTCACTACATGTGGTTACGGTCTGGCGCAGCCGACATCATGCTGAACACTCAGTACGACTCGAACGAGCGACCCAGTCAGCCTCCAGAGAAGCGCCCCAAAGATGTTGTGTTCTACCTCCACTGCCCTGATGTGGAGCTGGCGTATCGGGAACTTACGGAACGAGGTTTGAGGGTGAAACCTCCAGTGGTGGCGCCCTATGGGCTCAGATGCTTCAGCGTAGAAGACCCTGACGGCTACACGATCGTATTCCAGCAAGTGCGTTCCTAAACCCTGGCATCGAGGCGCGCCTCGCATCTGCAACCGAGCTGATCCAGAGTTCCGGAACGACTTCCTTCTCTCTGCAACAGGCCGCGTCGCATCGCGAGCCGGCCTACCGCAGCTTAGTGGGGAGAGGGAAGAGTGTCGGCAGACGGCTTTGCCGGCTCGTTTGCCGGAGCAGACCGAGAGGCTGCCGGGTCTTGGGACGGTGTGACCACAGCGGGCGCTGTACTTGCAGGCGAAGCCGTCTGCACAGGGGTACCCGTGGCCGGACCCTGACCGGTGGCCGTCGCGGTGTCCGGCCGGCGCGGGGCAGCCGCCGGGCGCGTCGCCTTGGCCTGCTTGGCCTGCGTCGCCGCATCGAGCTCCAGCTTGTTCACCACCTCCGGGTTGTCCCGAAGCCTTACGAACAGCTCGGTTCCGGTCACGTGCGGCACCTCAAGCGTGCTCCCGGCAAAGCCATCCGGCACCGACATGCTCTTGGCAAACTGGGCGTCCGCCGCGACCGCATCGATCAGATACAGTCCAGAGCCCGCCAACGTGCACGGAGCCGCCGCGTCCGGAGGGCAGGTGAGGGTCGCAATCGCGGGCAGGCGCACCAGAGTAGCCAGCTTCTGCCAGTCCCCCTTCGTGCCGTCCTCGAGGATCGGGCGCGTGTGCAGCGGGCCAAAGGCCGAGGTTCCGAAAGCCTTCATCGGGTCGAGGGTGGCAATGGCGGTCTTCGCGTCCTGCAGCACCAGCTGCCCGGAGGCAAGACTCAGCGTCACCGACGCCATCCCGTCCTCGGTCGCAATCTCGATCGACTCACCCCGCGCAAAGCTCGGCGGCGTCTGCGACTTGAGGGCGAAGGTGAGCTTGCCATCGAGCGGCAGCTCATTCTGGTTGGCCAGTTGCATACGGACCCCGCCCGGGGTGGTCGGCGCGGCCACCTGCACGCTCTTGTTCAGCACTGTGACCTGAGGCCGCGCGGCAGCCACGGTCGCCGGCACGTCCAGCTTGCGCCCGTCTCTCAGCGTGATGTGGGCCTGCAGGTGATCCGCCGCACCTGGCGACGACTCGGCTTTCGACGGCTTCGCGCCCGCCGTTGTCAGGGTCAGCTCATCGTTCGAGCCCGAGCGGCTCAGCTTATCGGGGGTAAAGCTTTGATCTTTGAGCGTCAGCGTGGCGACCTCGTCCAGGCGGGTGCCCTTGAGCGTCCCCACCGTATCGCCCGCATGCATGGAGAAGCTTTCAAACTTGCCTGCCTCGCTGAAGCTGGCAACCGTCAGCCGATGCGGATCCTTGGTCCCGGCCTGGGTGATCTCGATCGTGACCGGGCCCGGCTGCGCGTCCTTCAACGGCAGCTTGGCCGTGATCTCGCCCGGCTTGGACAGCTTCCAGGTGGCCTTCGCCTCTTTTCCCTGCGCGTCCTTGAAGCTCACCTCGTCCACGCATGCGGCCGAGGGAGAAGTCAGATGCAGCTCATCCTCCCGGCCCACGACCAGCGCATTGCGGTCTGATTCTTCGACCGCCCAGCGGGCATCGTTGGTGCTCTCGAGCTTGAACGTCGGTCCCGTGTAAGGATCGAACCCCCAGAAGCCGTGGACGGTCGCCGTGACCTCGCTGCCCAGGCCACCGTTCCCAAGCGCCTCGACCGGGACCGCAAAACCGCCGCGCGCCGCATCCGCCTTGGCGGGCAGGTCGAGCGCCTTGCCATCCTTGCCTTCCAGGTGCAGGGTCAGGCCGTGGGCAAAGTCGGTCGCGAAGACCGCCGGCGCGCCTTCGACCGGCAGCACCAGCGGCTTGCGCTCCATGCAGAGTACCTGCTTGGGATCGACCGGGCGCAGCGGCGGCGGCAGAGGCGCGGCGATCGGGGGCAGCGCGATCACCAGCACCGACTTCGGATTATGAAACGAAGGCGGCGTATTCAGCCGCAGCTTCATGACCACACCGTCGTCGCTCGAGAGGGCAGGAATGTATTGGTACTGCGCCGTGTGCAGGCTATCGAGGATGCGCGCGATATCCATCCCGGCCGCGATGTAGCCGTTGTAGTAGCCGGCGTTCATCGGCGGCACCGAACCGGCCTGCAGCGCCAGGTCGCCGGTCGGTCCGTTGGTCAGGGCCGAGGCGATGGTCTGGCTGCGTCCATTGTCGAGGATCATCTGGTCCTGGTTCTGGAGCAGGCACGGCGCCTGCTGTTCGGTGGTCCGGTCAAAGCACTGCTGGTCGAGCTTCAGCGCGAGCGAGCGGGCCAGCAGGTTGGAGGTATCCTTGATCGCCGCGGGGTCTTCGGTCTTCTTGAGCGCAGCCAGGTAGGTATCGAGCCGCGCGCGGTCGAGCGAGGCTTCGTTCAAGTCCTGCGAGGCGCGCACAAACGAGCCGGGACGGCCGCGTACCGCGTTCTTGAGCGTCGAAAAGTCGCCACTGGTCTCTGGCGCGAGAAAGACGATGACCTGCTGCGCTCCGGGCGGCACGGTCACGTAGATGCCTTCTTCGATGACCTTCCGGTCCCAGGTCTCGGCCCGGATAAACCAGTCTTCCGGCGGCGGGTTGGTCGAGCCGCGCAGGAAAGCGGCGACCATCAGGTAGCGGACCGCCTGGCGGTCGGCGAGCACCGGGTGCAGCCAGAGCCGGTCGCCTTCGGCCAGCGTGGGCACCTCGGCAATCGGAAGCGTGCGCCCTCCGCGATTGACCTTCACTTCCATGCTGGGCCCGAGCAGATCAAACTGGCCCGCCTGGGCCAGCAAGGGCCCCGACACGGCGAAAAGCGAGACAGCGAGAAGGCCGAGAGTCCGCAATCGAGAGAGCATGACGATCCTGTTCACCACCTGGGGTGGGGGTTGTTTTGGGGGCGCGCGACAGGTTGCTGCCGCGGCGCGGCGCCGCGTCTCTAGTGTAAAGCGGGCGGCCCGGCGCGACGCCGCAGCTTGGCCTGCTGGTTGATCAGAAAGAGCAGGATGGCCCCAAATGGGATCGCCAGGGCGAAGATCAGGGTCGTGCGACGACGATGGTCCGCGCCCACGGCCAGACGGACGGTAAAGCCGGCCGGCTGCGCCCCCGGGTGTTCCACGTGGAGCACGAGGACGTAGAGGCCCGGCGCCGGCAGGGTCGGGGTCGCGGCCAGCAGCAGCTTGTCGCTGGCCGCTGCGCGGGTCAGCACAAAGGGGATCGTTGCGCCGTCCGCCGGTGTCAGGCTCCCGGCCGCCGTGACTTCTTCCATCACCTCGCCGGAGGCCGCGTCTTCGACCAGCAGGCTCAGGTCGACCGGGCCCGAGACAAGCGGCTCCGGCGCCGTAAAGAGGGTGATGCGGTAGGGTCCGGAGGCGGCGCGCAGGGCAATGTGCCCCCCGTCCGCCCGGGCGAGGCTCGTGCCCAGGCAGAGCAGAACGATCGCGCAGCGGATCGCACCCTGCCCGGGCAGCGCCGGGGTTCGCTTACGGTTGGCCGTTGCGCCCCGGAAACCGTCTGCAGCGTAGGCCGGGGATTGACTCACATCCCCATCATTCCACGCATCTGCATCGGCTCGAGCAGCAGCCATATGCCGGCCGCGTAGAGCAGCAACGCGACAGAAGCCCAGGGCGCGAGCGTGGCCACGCTTTGCCCGAGGGTGGCGTGCGGCCCGTCGAGGCGGGTGTCCGCAATAGAAGGCGAAGGGACCGAAGGGTTCGAGCGCACGATGCGCCAGCCCAGGTAGAGCGCGAAGAGCAACCCGGCATCGAGCAGGCCCAGTTGTAACTGCAGCAAGGCGTCGGGCGAGAGGATGCTCGTCTCGGCAGCCCAGGAGACCATGCCCGGCGTGCCATGACCGGGGCGCAGGACACGATCCAGGTCTCGGGCCGCCTGGCCCAGCGCCAGGGTGAGCGAGCTCCATGCCGTGTCCAGGTGAAAGCACAGGTGGGCCGCCCACATGCCCAGGCCCAACGGTAACAGCGCCAGGGCCCATCGGCAGACCTGGGCTCGGAGAGATGCGTCGCCCGCTCCGCGCCCCGGCTGCTGCTCCCGCGCACCCGCCCGCCTGCGCATCAGCAACACGGCGCACAACAGCAGGGCAAAGAGAGCCGCGGGCGCGACGGTGGCCAGCGCGAGCCCGGCAGTCGGCGCAAGCCACGCGGGCAGCACTGCGGCAGCCTGCCCGAGCAGGCTTGCCACGGGGCCGACCATCACGGCGGCGCTGGCAAAGGCCGCCGCGACAACGACAAGCGCGAGCGCAGCCACATCGGCGCGATGGCTGTAGCGGCCGACCGAGGACCGCTGGGGATCGAAGGTCGCGATCTGGACCAGCTCGCGCGCAGGCGGCTGGACAAAGAGGCCGATGTTGTCATGCGGGCAGGCTTTTACGCAGTCCATGCACAGGGTGCAATCGAGGTTGCCGGACTTGAGCGGCATAAAGAGGTCGAGCTCGCACCCGCGCTGGGCGGCGTTGCCGGCAATGCAGTCGCGTGTCGCGCAGCCGGTGCAGGTAGCCTCTGAGCGGGCGGCAAGGGTGACCGGCGAGAGCAGCGAGGAGACAAAGTTGAACTGGCCCAGCGGGCAGACATACTTGCAGAACGCTGCCCCGCGGAAGATCGAGTCAAGGGTCAAGGCAGTCAGAAAGTAGGCCACCAGCAGCGATGCCGTGCGCAGAGGCGAGTCCCAGAGCGCAAACGCCTCGTAAGCCCAGAAGAACAGCCCCAGCAGAGCCGCCGAGAGCCACTTGCCGCGCAGCCGCCGCGGCCAGGGCAGGCGCGCGAAGCCGAGCGTGCGCGCGATCTTCTTGGCCAGCTCGCGTGGGAGCATGAACGGGCAGCTCATGCAGAACAGGTTCCCGACCAGCAGCAGCGCCAGCACGAACAAGGCGCGCGCATAGGTCCACGGGAGCACGGCGGCCAGGTTCATCGAGGCCATCTGGTGTCCGAAGAAACCATCCACGAGGATTGCGGCCGAGACCAGCAGCAGCACGGCCTGGAGCGCCTGCCGGCCATAGCGCGACCGGAAAAAGGCCCCCACTCCGGGAAGCGTAAAGAGGTCCAAGCGAGCGCGCCTGGGTAGAGCGCCCGCCGGAGACGCCCCCGGCGCGCGCGGCCGCGCCCGCGGTCCGGGCGGCACGGCGGGTTGCTGGAGGTTCCAAAGCGCCTCGAGGGAGGCGACGGAGGCAGCCCTGGCAGCGGCCCGCGCCCGCGCCGCCCGCTTGCGCTCCCCCCGCCGGGAGAGCTGCGTGAGCGTGACCCACATCACGGGGATCAGGAACGCAGTCGAGCCCAGCACCCACATCAGCGACCCGGCAGCGACCTGGTCATCGAGCGCCGAGATGCCGAAGAGCCGCGGAGCCTCTGCGTAGACGGGGTAGACCACGCGCCCCGAAAAGCTGAGAAAGGCCGAAAGTGCGGTGTTGACGATGTCGGCCGACATCAGGTACGGCAGCAGCAGCCAGCGCGAGCCCTCGTAGCGGACCGGCCATGGCTCGAGGATCGGCCACCAGAACAGCACGCTGGTGAGCAAAAAGCACGCGTGCTCCACCTCATGCAGCTGCGGGTGGGCCAGCGCCAGGTCATAGGCCGAAGGCAGGTGCCAGGCGAGAAAGGCCAGGTTCATCGCGACCCAGGCAAAGAGCCGCGACTTCAGAAGCCGCTCGATCGCGCGAACCGGACGCAGACTGAAAAATGGCCCCAGCCCCTCCCGGACAAGAAAGCGGGGCAGCCCGCGCAGCATGGGCACCATGGGGGCTGAGAGCGCGATCAGCGGCGGCGCGAGCGACATGAGCAGCAGGTGCTGGGTCATATGCACGGTGAGCAACAGGCCGCCCAGCGCATCGAGCGGTGAGGCGATCGCGAGCCAGACCGTGGCCAGACCGCCGAGGAAACAGAGCAGTCGCCAGCCAGGAAACTGCGTGGGACGGGTGAGCCGTATCTGCCGCCAGCCGCGCGAGTAGACGGCGGCGGTCAGGAGCAGAAAGAACGTCGCCCAGGGGGGTATGTTCCAGGATGCGAAAGCGGCGTTTACAGCGTTCGGCATGGGAGCTCTTGCTGCATGGGAACCCTGCTGTCGGCCCGACTCAAGGCCGTTTTGAAGATGCCTTTTCGAAGGTAAGACTGCGCCCTGGCGTGTGGCACCCTGGGCGCATCGGGGCAATCGAGGGAGATGGAAAGACCTGCGGTAAACTTCCTGCTGCAAAGCAGGACCACGGAGCCTTTGCTGCGCCGAGGATGCCGAGGATGACGGGGTCACTCTTCGCGAAAATCCCGGGCTCACGATGCGTGAATGATGCACTCAAGAGCGTAGCGCCGGCCAGGGGTTGCTTGGCCGGCGCTACCGGCATCAGGCTGAGGTTCCGGCTAGAACGTCTCGTGGCCCGCTGCCTTCGCCTCCGGCGATGCGCCGGTCAAAGGGTTATCCCGATTGTCCGGAGTGTTCGTGGCCAGGGAAGAATCCTGCGCCTGGCGCTCGCCGAGAGGGTGCATGGTCTCGAGAAACCGGACCAGCGCGGTCGTCTCGGCAGGCGACAGATTCTTACCATAGGCGGGCATATTGCCGCCGCCCTGCAGAACCTGCCGCACCAGTTGATCCTCGGTCAGCCGCGTGGCCACGTTATCGAGTGCCGGCCCACGCTGGCCGCCCTCGCCACCCACCATGTGGCAGTTGCGGCATTGCTTGGCCTGGAAGACGTTCGCCCCCTGGCGCTCCAGCGGCGACTCGGCATGCACATACTTGACCGGCAGCGAGTACCCGCTCCAGGCGTCCATCTTCGGGCTCCACGGCTCGTAGGTGCCAAGATGGTTGAGCACTGCGAGCGAGATGGCGATGGTGGTCAGCGTCAGGACCGCCACCGGCCGGCGGGACCAGTGCTTCTCGCCCTCACCTGCGACAAAGGGCAGCGCGAACAAAACCGCTATGCCGAGCGGCGCGGCGACCAGCAGAAACGGCGTCTCGAGCGCATCCGGCAGGTACGAGAGGATCGAGTAGAGCCACAGGAAGAAGTAATCCGGCTTGGGCGCCGTCTGGATGATGGTCGGATCCGGCTGGCCGCCAGGCCCGATCGGTCCCATGATGAACGCGCACAGCGCCACCGCGCCGAAGATCGCAGCCGAGAAGAACAGGTCCTTCCAGATCGCGCCCGGCACGAACGGGATGCCGTCCTTGTGCGCGAGTTCGTTGTACTCCTGCACGTAGGTAGAGCGCCGGACGATGCGCCCCGGCATCGGCCACTCGTTGATGCCCAGCTTCAGCACCAGCCACACATGTGCGCTGGCAAACAGGATCAGCAAGCCCGGGATGACGAAGACATGCAGGGCGAAGAAGCGCGTCAGCGTGGCCCCGCCGATCATCGGGCCGCCCAGCAGCGCATGCACCAGGTAGCCGCCTACCACCGGCACCCGGCTGGTGATCGAGGCGCCGATGCCAAGGCCCCAGTAGGCATCCTGGTCAAAGCGAAGGACCTGGCCTGTAAAGCCCATGCCGAGGGTGAGCAGCAGCAGACCGACACCGAGCAGCCACGTCAGCTCCCGGGGGAATTTGTAGGCTCCGAACAGGAATACCTGGGCCATGTGCACGATCACCACGGCGATCATGAAGTTCGAGCCCCAGCCATGCATGGCGCGCAGGAACCAGCCCAGCACCAGCGAGTTGTCGAGCTGGTTCAGGCTCTTCCACGCCTCGGCCGCGGAGGGCGTGTAGACCAGCGCCAGCATGACGCCGGTGACAATCTGCAGCACCAGCAGTGCCGTTGCCGCCGAACCGAAGACGTACCACCAGCTGGCGGTCGACTTCGGCACCTCGTGCATGATGGACTCCTTGACGAAGCCCTCTACCTGCAGCCGGCGCTCGATCCAGTTGTAGCTGTCGCGCCCTACCCGTTCCGCGTCCTTGATTAGCCGAGACATGGACTGTTTCCCTTCAGCTTTGCCTGGTTCGACAGCGTCGGCAGTTGCCCGGCGCTGATCTGCAATTCACCGTTGACGATCTTCCACTTGTACTCAAAGAGCCCGCGATCGGGCGGCCCCGCGGCCCGTGCGCCATCCTGGTAGTACACCCCGCCGTGGCAGGGACACATGAACAGGCTCGACTGGGGAAACCAGCGGACCGGGCAGCCCAGGTGCGCGCAGTTGACCGCAAACACCTGAAAGTTGGTCTCCGAGGTCCGCCGCACCCAGCAGGCCGTATTGTTCGTCTCGCCATCGGTCGGCGTCTTGTAGGGCGTCACAAACGTGGCCAGCCGCGTCTCCCCGTTGGGGTACTTGGTGATCGGGCCGAGCGACACCCAGGACTTGTAAAAGCCCTTCTGCCGCAGGGCCGGCCCGAGGATGTAGCCCAGCACGGGCGCCGCGATGGCCAGGCCGACCAGCGCGTTCAGCCCGACGCCGATCGTCATCAGCAGGTTGCGCCGGTTGAGCGGGTGCTTGACGAAATCCGCGTCAAGGATGCTTTCCTCAAGGCTCGTGCCCTGCTCGGGCGAGGTGTGTGGTTCGTGTTCGACGGTGCTCATTGGACTCTCCTATCGAGCTCGGTCGCTGCCGGAGTTTTCCCCCCAGGATCAGGATGCGTCTGCCCGGGCCGGGGTGCACGATGGCTTGCCATCCAGTCAACAACGTCGGTGATCTCGGCCTCGGTCAAGGCGCGCCCGGGGACGTCGCCCCGCCAGTCGGGCTGGCCCAGATCGGGCCGGCCGGCAATGGTGATGGTGCGCAACGACTGATCGCTCAGCAGCGCCAGGAAAGTGGGATCGACGACCGAGCCGGCCGGCCCGGGCTTGGCCGCCGCGGCGCCTGGCTCGGCAGCCACCTCGCCATGGCAGCGCGCGCAACCCTGCGCATACACCTGGGCCCCGTGCGCCACATCTCCCTTGCCGGTCGCGGCATAAGCAGGCGGGTGCAGCCCAGGGACCGGCTTGCCCCAGCGCTGCCGCATGCCGGAGACGATCACGTCGATCTGCTTGTCGGTAAGCAGTCCGCCCGCGCTCCGCGCGAAGGCGGGCATCAGGTTTCCCGTCTGCCCGTTGGCCGTCACAGAGCGGATCAACTCATCCGAGGCCAGGGCCATGTAGACCGGGTTGTTCATCGCGATCGCCGGGCCGTTCTTGCCATCGACGCCGTGGCAGCCGGCACAGTTCGCGCTATACAGCTTGTCGAAGTCGACCACCTGGTCCGGACGGGTCTGCTCATCCTCAGCCATTTTGGGCCCGCTCAGGATGCGCTGGCAGCCGGTGGCGAGCATCAGCCCGAGAGAAAACAACGCCACCGCAGCGCGCGCGCTCCAGCTTGTTTGCACGGCAAGCCTGGGGTACATCAGCGGCGGTCCTCGTTGTCGTGCTTGGTGAGACCGGGGCTCTCGAGGCCGAGCCGCAGCGCAAAGGGCAGCGACTGGGCCGTGATCACGCTCTTGTCGCGCGAGACGACCAGGCCGGCGACGATGCCGAAGACGAACTGGGAGACCGTAAACCAGCCCCACTGAATGTGCGTGGCAAACTCCGGGTTGATGATGTGCAGCGAGGCATGGAGCAGCCCGGTCCAGAGCAGGGGCGCGATGATGCCCCCGAGCAGGATCGGGTGCCGCGGCAGGATGGGCAGGGTCGCGCCGTAGAGCAGCCCGATCAGCGAGCAGGAGATCACGTGAATGACGATCGCGATGACGAACGCGGCGGGGTGAAAGCGGTCAATATCCGCCAGGCTCGGGTTGGTCCAGCCCGCGACCCCGGCGCCGCCCAGCAGGTTGACCGGGTACCAGATGCTGTGCTGGACGATCAGCCCATAGGCCAAGGCGGGGAAGATCATCGCGATCCCGCCGGCGACGCCGCCCTTCAACCCCGAGAGCACCGGGAAGGTCTCGAGCGGCAGGTGGGCACGGTTCTCCTCGCTCATACTGATGCGGGAAACCGTCTTGCGCGAGGTGGCCACGGCGATCTGCTGCACCTCGACCGGGATATCGACGTGCGCCTCGTGGGGCAGCACTTCCAGAAACCAGTTCACGCAGCCCCACACCAGCAGCACCGCCCCGAGGATGCTGATGCCGTAGTGGGTCAGGATGCCTGCAATCAGCAGGGTGAAGCCGAAGGCAAGGATGATCGGCGCCGAGGTAGGCCGGGGCAGGTGGATCGACTCGCCGTGCGGCGCCCCGTGCGCTTCGGCCGGCTCGCCGTAGGCCAGCGTCCTGGCGCCGTGTGTCTCGTGAGGGTTCATCTAGCGCTCCTATCGACCAAGAACATACACGACGGTGAAGACCACCACCCAGACCGCGTCCACGAAATGCCAGTAGAGCGCGAGCGTCTGGATGCGCTCGGAGTGCCGCTGGCTTACGTGCCCGGTCAGCGAGAAGATCCAGACCAGGCCAAGCAGGATCAGCCCGATGATCACGTGCGAGGCATGCAGGCCGACCAGCGAGTAAAACGTGGTGCCGAACAGATTGGTCTGCAGCGTGAGCCCGTCGTGGTAGATCAGCGTGTACCACTCCTGGCCGGTGGCAATGAGAAAGATCGTTCCCAGCAGGATCGTGATGCCCATCCAAAGGCTGAACTTCTTGACCTGCCCATGCTCGATCGCCTGCTCGGAGAGCCAGATCGTTACCGAGCTCGAGAGCAGCGCGATCGTCGAGAAGATCGGCAACTCGAGCACGTCCCTGGGCTGCGGCCCATAGGCGCTCTTGCCGGTGTAAAACAGGTAGGCGATGACGAACATGGCGAAGATCGCGGTCTCGCCGATGATCAGGCAAAACATGCCGATCTTGCCCTTGTCAGGCAGCAGCCACGGCTCTTCGGCCTCATGGGCGACTACCGGGATGGTCACGCTGCTCATGCGTTTGCCCCTTCCAAATCCCGCGCGCCGTCGCCTGGAAGCCCGATCGCTGCTCCCATCTTCGGATTGCGTGCGGCTTGATTGCGCGTACCTCTCAGCATGGTTTCCATCATCCTCGACGATCCTCGGTCCGTGCCTCCGGCGGGGCGACACCCGCCCGAGACTCGACCGGTCTGCGCGCCTGAGCCTTACTCGTATTTCCAGTCCGGGTCGTCCGGGTGCTTCAGGTCCCAGAGCGGGCGCCGGCTGGCGACGACCGGATCAGCGGCAAAGTTGTATTCAGGAGGCGGCGAGCTGGTCGCCCATTCGAGCGTCCAGGCGTCCCATGGATCGGGGCCCGCGTCCTCGCCGGTAAAGTAGGAGGCCACCAGGTTCCAGCAGAAGATCAAGGTCGCAATCCCCTGGATGAAACCGCCGACGGAAACAATCAGGTTCCAGCTCTCCCATCCGCGCGCCGCCTCGTAGGTATAGATCTGGCGCGGCATGCCGAGAATGCCCGGCACATGCATGAAGTCGAAAGTCAGGTGGAAGCCGATCAGGAACAGCCAGAAGTGCCACTTGCCCAACCGCTCGTCGAGCATCTTGCCGAGCGCTTTGGGATACCAGTAGTAGATGGCCGCAAAGATGTTGAAGACGATCCCGCCCACCAGCACGTAGTGAAAGTGCGCCACGACAAAGTAGCTGTTATGCAGCTGCCAGTCCCACGGCGAGGAGCTCAGCATAATGCCCGTCAGCCCGGCGATGAGGAACTGGAAGACGAACGCGGTGCAGAACAGCATCGGCGTCGCAAAGCGCAGCTTGCCGCCCCACATCGTCGCCAGCCAGTTGAAGATCTTGATCCCCGTGGGCACGCCGATAATCATCGTCGAAAGCGTAAAGAAGGCATTGGCCACCGATGTCATGCCCACCGTAAACATGTGGTGCGCCCAGACGCCGAGCGAGACAAACACGATGCCCACAGAGGCCGCCACCATGGCCGGGTAGCCGAAGATCGCCTTGCGCGAAAAGACCGGGATGATCTCATTTGCAATCGCAAAGGCCGGCAGCACAAGGACATAGACTTCCGGGTGCCCGAAGATCCAGAAGAAGTGGATCCAGACCAGCGCCGAGCCGCCTGACTGGGTGTCAAAGAAATGCGCGCCCAGGTAGCGGTCCAGCTCAAGCATCACCTGGGCCGCGGTCAGCGGCGTGATGGTCACCAGGGTGAGCGCCGAGACGCACAGCATCAGCCAGCAAAACAGGGGGATGCGCATCATCGTCATGCCCTTGCAGCGCATGCTGACGATGGTGGCGACGATATTGATCGCGGTGCCGAGCGTTCCCCAGCCGGCCACAAACAGGGACAGCGCCCAGAAATCTACCTGGTGGCCCTGCGAGTAGGTGCGCGAGGTAAGCGGCGCATACGCAAACCAGCCCACATCGGGCGCCGAGCCCGCGCCGTAGAGCCCCGAGCCGCCGATGAAGCTGTAGTACATCAACAGGCCGCCGAAGGCGGTAAGCCAGAAGGAAAACGCGTTCAGCCGCGGGAAGGCCATGTCCCGCGCGCCGATCATCAGCGGCACAAGATAGTTCGCAAACCCGAACAGGATCGGCATGCCGACGAGAAAGACCATCGTCGTGCCATGCATGGTAAAGATGCGGTTGTACACCTGTGGCGACAGGAAGTGATTGTTCGGCACCGCCAGCTGGATGCGGATCGCGATCGCCTCGCCGCCAGCCACCAACAGAAAAAACAGCGAATAAAGAATGTAGAGAATGCCCAGCCGCTTATGGTCAACGGTGGTCACCCAGCCATGCAGCCACTCCCGGAACGTGCCCGTGTCTACCTTTTCCGGGGTCAGGTCCAGCGTACCGATGGGTACGGAGATATCGGCCATGTAATTGTGCTCCTCTGTCCGTGCGCCGCGACCGATTGCAACTCTACGAGCGGTCACGCCGGGTGCGAAAAACTCTGGTGCCTGGTCGCCCTGACTCAATCTCCGGATGGTTCCGCGAAGGTCGGCGGGACCCCTACTTCAAGGTAGCCAGGTATGCCGTCACCTGGGTCAGTTGCGTTTCATCGAGCTGCATGGCCGGCATCAGCGCCCCGGGCTTGAGATCGTTCGGGTTGCGAATCCACGCCTTCAGATTTTCCGTCGTATTCGGGATCGCCCCCGAGCCCAGCGTATCGCGCCCGCCGAAATGGGTCAGGTCGGGGCCGAACTTGCCGTTGCCGGCCGTCCCCTTGATCGCGTGGCAGTTCATGCAGGCTTGGGTTTCAAAGACCTGCTTGCCGGCCGCAACCGTCTCGGCAGCCGGGCCTGGCAGTTGCTGGTTCGCCACCCAGGCAGCAAACTGCTGCGGCGTGTCCACGTACACGCGCAAGAGCATCTTGGCATGCTGGGTGCCGCAAAACTGCCCGCACTGGCCCACGTAGACCCCGGGCGCATGCGGGTCCACCCACATGTTGTTGATGTGGTTTGGAATCGCGTCTGTCTTGCCGGCCAGCTGCGGGACCCAGAAGCTATGGATTACGTCGGCCGACAGCAGCTTGAGATACGTGGGCGTGGGATGATTGGGGTCCGAGAGCGGGACATGCAGCTCGTTCGCCGTGACGATGCCATACTTCGGGTAGCGGAACTCCCACCAGAACTGGTGCCCGACCACGGTCACGTCCAGGGCTCCGCGCGGCTTGGGCGCATCCTGGATCGCGAAGATGAACCGCGCCGTGGTGAGAAAGAGCACCACTACGATGATGAACGGGATCACCGTCCAGGCGAGCTCGATCTGGGTCGAGCCGTAGACCTGGGCCGGCTCGGTATCATCGACGCCCCGCTGGCGAAACTTGATCACGGCATAGGTCAGCAGGCCGCCCACTACCAGCAGGATGCCGCCGTTGATGGCCAGCACGAACATGGAAAGCTCGAATTCGTTCGAGGCCGGCGTCGAGACCGGCGCAAAGATGCTGGGCGTCGCCTGCGGGCCCTCGGCGAAGCCCGCGGGGGCGCAGCCCAGGGCCACCAGGACGGCAAGCGCCAGGCCGGCGAACCGGCCCAACCGCTCGCCGATCCGCTTGCCACGCTCGCCGGCAGCAGGCAGGCACGGACGCCGCCGCGACCCGGCCGGCGCGGCGTGAGCCTCTAGCTGCGATCGGGATGAAACTTGCTGCGCATGCATAGCTTTCTGCTTTCCCCACTGCCAGGTTGCAAGACCCGGGCACGGCCCGAACCAGCGCCGCTGCCGCGTCCCCCGGCCTCCGAATCCTTATCCTAGCAGCAAGATTCGCGCCCTTCCGTTACCTGCGCGCCTGGGCTTCGATCGCATAGAACAACGCCGCGCCCCGGCACCCGCGCCCGACGCCGCTCCGGCGCCTGCGCCGAGGCATGCGCCTGCCTATCCCGGGGCCTTGCCACCAAAGCGCATCTTTAA
>CAZZYH010000049.1:0-10870 GCA_964658225.1 Vulcanimicrobiota bacterium
CAGGGTGTTGCCTTTCTGCATGAAAGCTCGACCGAGTGGTACGAGCGCTACGAGCAGCTGCTCGAGGCGATTGAAGAGTTCGATCTGGACGATGTGGTCTTTGAGCAAGACGGAGACGACGAGGAGTAGCGTCGCAGCGTGACCACCCCCGCGTACCCGCGCCGCTGGATTCTCCCCGAACAGGACGCTACGCTCGTCGCCAGCCTGTCCCAGCAGGCGCAGCTGCCGGAGACCTTAGCCGCCCTGCTGCTGCTGCGCGGGGTCGACTCCGCCGCCGCGGCCCGGCGCTTCCTGGATCCTTCGCTCGAGGACCTGCACCCGGGCTCCTCGATGCTTGGCATGGAGCAGGCCGTGGCGCGCCTGCGCACGGCCATCGCCGGCCGCCAACCCATCCTGATCTATGGCGACTACGACGTAGACGGCACGACCGCGGTCGTGCTGCTCAAGACGGCGATCGAGATGCTCGGCGGCGAGGTTCGCTTTCACGTGCCGCATCGCCTGCGCGAGGGCTACGGCATGCAGAGCGAGATCCTCGATCGCGCCTATGCCGAAGGCGTGCGGCTGGTCATCAGCGTGGACACCGGCATCCGGGCCCTTTCGGCAGCCGAAGCGGCAGCCGCTCTGGGACTTGATCTGATCGTGACCGACCACCACCTGCCCGAGGACGGTGTGCTGCCGCGGGCGCTGGCCATTCTCAACCCCAACCAGCAGGATTGTGGCTATGCATCGAAGTCGCTCTGCGGGGCGGGCGTGGCCTTCAAGCTGGCCTACGCGCTGCTCGAGGCGGATGCCTGCGATGGTGCAGATCCGGCCGAAGTAGCACGGCGGCAGGAGCGTTTGCGCACGCGGCTCCTGCCCTCGTTTCTCAAGATGCTCGCCATTGCCACCGTTGCCGATGCGGTGCCGCTGCTCGGTGAGAATCGCGCCATCGTCGCGCTCGGTCTGGAGGCGCTCCGCCAGCCGGTCAACCCGGGGCTGCGCGCGTTGATGAGCGTTGCGCAGCTTGATCCCGCCAAGCGCAAGTTGCGCGCCAGCGACATAGGCTTTCGCCTGGGACCGCGGATCAACGCGGCGGGACGCATGGATGTCGCCTCGGACGTCATCGAGCTGTTTACGACGCGAAACCCGGGGCGCGCGCAGGAACTTGCTGTGAAGCTCGACCGGCTGAACAGCGAAAGACGCGCGACGGAGCTAAACGTGCTGGCCGCGGTTACAGATCGATTGGAGGAGCCGGCCTTTGCCTCGGCGCGCTGCATCGTTGTTGATGGGCAAGACTGGCATCGCGGCGTGATCGGCATCCTGGCTGCGCGCATTGTCGAGCTGACCGGCAAGCCCGCCCTGGTGATCGCACACGAGCAGGGCGAGGCCTACGGATCGGGTCGATCGGTCGAGGGCTTTCACTTGCTCGCGGCGCTTGAGCATTGCGCGGCAAGCCACTCGGGCACGCCGCTGTTTACCCGTTTCGGCGGACACGCACACGCGGTGGGATTCTCGCTGCCGTCGGAGCGGGTGTCGGCGCTGCGGGTCGCCATGGCGACCTACGCTGCGGAGAAGCTGGGGGATGCACTCCTGGAACGCCCCTTCACCTGCGATGCCGAGCTCCCGCTGGACCGTATTACGCCTGCGCTGTTTCGCCAGCTGCGCCTGCTTGAGCCCACAGGCATCGGCAACCAGGAGCCGATCTTTGTCACCCGCGGGGCGACTCTGGCGGCCCCGCCGCGCCTGCTCAAAGAGCAGCATGTGCGCGTGCAGGTGAGCCAGGGCGCCGCGACCTACTCGGCGCTGGGCTGGCGCTGGGCCGGTCGTGTGGAAGCGATGTCGCTCAGCGTGGGGGACCGGTTAGCCCTAGCCTACAGGCTGCGAGAGAACGAACATCCGGAGTACGGGGGGCTGGAGCTTGAGATCGTCGACCTTGAACGCGTCCCCGCTGACGGGTTGGGCAGCGATGCTTCGTAAGCTCTTCTACCGGAAAGGTGCGAGCGACCTGCTACACTCGGCGCCATGAAGCGCGGCTTTTTCCTTACCTTTGAAGGCCTCGACGGCTCCGGCAAGACCACGCAGCTGCGCCGCCTTGCCGCTGTGCTCGAAAGCCGGGGCGAGCGCTTGACGCTCACGCGCCAGCCGGGCGGCACGCAGCTCGGCGATCGGGTCCGCTCGCTGCTGCTGGACTCAAAGGGCGAAACGGTTGCGCCCCGCGCCGAGATGGCCCTGATGTTTGCCGACCGCGCCCAGGCCATCGCCGAGACGATCGAACCGGCGCTGGCGCGCGGCGAAATCGTGCTCTGCGATCGCTTCACCGACTCGACGGAGGCCTACCAGGGAGGTGGGCGCGGGCTCGGCACGCACGTCGTGCTGGCCCTGCACGAGGCGGTCTGCGGGAGCCTGCAGCCTGATCTCACCCTGCTCTTGCTCCCCAGCCTCGATGCCTCGCTCGCCCGCGCCCGGCGCCGCAACGAGCGCACGCTGCGCCGGCAGGGTAAAGACGAAAATCGGTTTGAGCGCGAGGATGAGGATTTCTATCGGCGCGTTTTCGCCCAGTACAAAACCATCGCCGCGCGTGAGCCTGTGCGTGTCGTGACAATCGATGGTACCCATTCTATTGAGCACATCCACGAGCTTGTCGTACAAACTGTAGAAGCGCGGCTGCTCCAGCATCGCAGCGCCTGAAGGCATTCCCTTGGCTACGCCGGTCCTCGAACCCGAACGCACGCTCCCCGACGACCGCGACGCCAGGGTCATTGCACGCGGGGCGTTTCGTTATCCGCCCGGGCTGCGTCTCAACCTGCCTTTCTATCTGTTCAGCCGCTTCTTTCGCGCGAACAATCCCATCCTGCTCTTTGAGCACCTGCAGGCGACTTACGGCAACATTGTCCATTACCGCTTGCTGCATAACCACATCGTCTTCTTGAATGAGCCCGAATACATTCGCGAAGTCTTGATCAACCAGGCGCAGCACTTCATCAAGGAGCGCACGCAGCGCCGCATGAAGATCCTGCTCGGCGAGGGCCTGATCACCAGCGAAGGCGAGACGCACATGCGCCAGCGCCGCATCGCCGCGCCGGCCTTTCATCGCCAGCGCATCCAGGCCTACGCCGCCATGATGGTCGACCGCGCGGCAACCATGCGCGAAGAGTGGCAGCCGGGCGCGGAGATCGACGCCGCCAGCGAGATGATGCGGCTTGCACTGCAGGTGGTTGCGCGCACGATCTTTGATACCGACGTGACCGAGGACGTGCAATCGATCAACACGGAGGTGAACGCGATCATGGATTTGTATAACTTCCTGATCGCGCTACCCAAGGCGGAGGCGCTGCTGCACTTGCCCGTTCCCGGACTGATGCGCTTTAAGCGCGCGCGGCGCCGCCTCGACCAGGTGGTGCACCGGATGATCGATCAGCGACGCGCGCTCGGTGAAGATCGCGGCGACCTGCTCTCGATGCTGCTTGCCTCGCGGGATGAAGAACGTGACGATAGCAAGTTGACCGACGAGCAGGTTCGCGATGAAGTGACCACGATCTTTCTGGCCGGCTATGAGACGGTAGCCAATGCGCTGGCGTGGACCTGGCTGCTGCTGGCTGAGAATCCTCGAGAAGAAGCCAAGCTCCATGCCGAGCTTGATGCGGTGCTCGGCCGCGGCGCGGAGGCACGTTTGCCGACGCTGGCTGACCTGCCGCAGCTGCCCTACACAGAGATGGTGCTGGCCGAGTCGATGCGGCTCTACCCGCCGGCCTGGGCGATGGGCCGCCAGTGCACGGCGCCGATCGAACTTGGGCCCTATCGCTTTCCAAAGGGCACGTATTTTTTCTTTAGCCAGTACATCATGCAGCGCACGCCCAAGCATTTTCCTGCCCCCTTGCGCTTTGATCCGGAGCGGTTTACACCGGAGCAGAAAGCGGCGCGCCCGAAGTTCGCCTATTTTCCCTTTGGCGGGGGCAACCGACAGTGTATCGGCGAGTCGTTCGCATGGATGGAGGCGATCATGCTCACCGCGACGATCGCCCAGCGCTGGCGATTAAAACTAGTGCCGGGTCAGAAGATTGAAGTGCAGCCCAAGATCACGCTGCGCCCAAAGCAGGCCATCCGCATGGTGCTTGAGCGTCGATAGCGGTTGGCTCTGCTCGCGGCTCTGATCGTCCTCTCTTCCCGATCTTTGTGGACTGCGGAACGAGAAGTCGAGCGCCTTTTCGCGGCAGAACCACCCAGCACCTACTCCAGGCCCCGCTGCTTCAGCATGGGACCGATCGTCGGCTGGCCGCCGTACCAGGCCGCATACATCGCCGCCAGGTCTTCCGTATTCCCGCGCGAGAGAACCATCTTGCGAAAGCGCTCCCCATTCGCACGTGTCAACCCGCCATGGTTCTCAAACCACTGGTAGGCATTGTCATCGAGCATTTCGGCCCACTGGTAGGCATAGTAGCCGGCCGCATAGCCGCTGCCCCAGATATGCGAAAAGTAGCTCGAGCGATACCGCGGAGGCACCTGGCTGACGGCCAGTTGCGTCTTGTTGAGTGCCGCCGCCTCGAAGGCATCCGGATCCTGCAGGGGCGCACCGGCCGGCAGAGTATGCCACTCCATATCGAGCGAGGAGGCTGCAAGTAACTCGGTCAGCGCATACCCCTGGTTGAACAACTCCGCCTTCTTGATCTTGGCCGCCAGTGCGGGCGGCATCGGCGCGCCTGTTTGATAGTGCCGCGCATAGTGGCTGAAGACGGCAGGGTCGCTCGCCCAGTGCTCGTTGAACTGCGAGGGAAACTCGACAAAATCTCTGGCCACGCTGGTGCCGGCCAGCTTCGGATACTGGACATCGGAGAACATGCCATGCAGTGCGTGGCCGAACTCGTGAAACATGGTTGTTACGTCGCGGAAGCTGATCAACGCGGGCTGGCCAGGCGCAGGCTTGGGCAGGTTGGCAACGTTGTAGATCACCGGCAGAGTCCCCCGCAACCGGGACTGGCCGACAAACTCCGACATCCAGGCTCCGCCATTCTTGTTATCGCGCTTGTAGTAGTCGCAATACCACAGGGCCAAGGGCTTGCCGTCTGCCTCTGTCACTTCAAACACGCGCACATCCGGGTGGTAGACAGGGAGATCTTTGCGCTCTTTAAAGTTGATGCCGTAGAGCAGGTGCGCTGCGTAGAACACCCCGTTCTCGAGCACGTTGTCCAACTCGAAGTAGGGCCGTGTCTGGGACTCGTCGAGATCGTACTTGGCCTTGCGCACCTGCTCGGCATAGAAATTCCAGTCCCACGGTTCGAGCCTGAAGCCGCCTCCCTGCTGATCGATGACAGCCTGGATCTCGGCCGCCTCGCTTGCGGCCTTCGCGGTTGCTTTCGGCACCAGCGCATGCAGAAAGTCAAGCGCCGCTGCCGGCGTCTTGGCCATCTGGTCTTCGAGCTTCCACGCTGCGTAATTGGGATACCCGAGTAACTTCGCCTTCTCGGCCCGCAGTTGCGCAAGGCGCGCGATCGTAGCCCGTGTATCGTCGTCGGCGCCTCGCTCGGCGCGCGTCCATGCTGCGTCGAAAAGCGCCCGGCGCGTCTCACGACGACTAAGCCGCTCGAGTTCCGGCTGCTGCGTCGTGTTCTGGAGCACGAGCGCGTAGCCCTCGACGTGACGGCTCTTGGCGGCCGCGGCCGCTGCATCGAGTTGCGCCTGGTCGAGACCTGCCAGCGCCGCCTTATCCGTCGTCACATAAGCCGCATCTTTGGTCGCCTGCAGCAACCGGTTGCTGAAGGCGTTCGAGAGCGTGGATGCTTCTTCGTTGAGCTTCTTGAGCCTGGTCTTCTCTGCTTCGGCCAGGTTGGCGCCGGCGTGCACAAACTCGTCATAGACCACCTCGACCAGGCGCAGCGATTCGGGGTCCAGATGCAGTTGGTCGCGCTGCTTGTAGACGGCGGCCACGCGCGCAAACAGGCGCGGGTCCAGATAGATGGCATCCTGGTGCGCGGCGAGTTTCGGCGCTTCTATCTTCTGCGTCTGCTGCAGCGCCGGATTGGTGTTGGCTCCGGTTACGCCGTGAAAGGCCGACAGCACCCGATCCAGAAGCAGCCCGCTCTTTTCCATCGCAACCAGGGTGTTCTGAAATGTAGGCGGCGCAGGATCGGCAGCAATAGCTTCCATCTCGATCCGCTGCTGTGCCATGCCTGCTTCGATCGCGGGCTGATAATCGGCGTCTTTGATCTTGTCAAAAGGCGGAGCGCCAAAGGCGAGCACGCTCGGCGCATAGAATGGGTTGGTCGGACCGAAAGCCTGGTCTCCTGCGTGGGCCGCGGCTGGCGCCAGCCCCACTGCTCCCGCCGTCATGAGCAGACCGACCCGGGCCAACATGGCTGCCTTCTTTGTCGCACGCGCTGTACGCATCTGCCTTGTATCCTCACGTGTCCCAGTGTAGCGGAGAGAAACTCCGAGGGCATTTGCGAAGATGGGGTTTTGCGCTGCATTGAGGGAGTGTCTTTGCAGTGACCGCGAGCCTGCATTTCTATCTTTTTCCGGCAGGTGGCAGTTAGACTCGAAATGTGGGTTTACAAAGCCATACTTCAGCGAGCTAGAATCCAACTCAATGCAACGCGCACATCTTTTACCCTACCTCGATGCTGAAATCACTCGTCTGCAAAAAGCGCGCGACCTTCTCGCATTTGTTCCTGCTCCTTTTGACTTTTCCACGGAGGTGCGTGTCCGCCGCTCTGCTTCGGCAAAGCAGCTAGAAACGCAATCCCCATCAAGCTTGGCGCCGCAGTGTCCGCCTCCTCTCGCGGATCGGTTCGAGCCGGCAAGGGCGGGTGCATCAGCGCCGGACGCAGGCGCTGATCTGCAGCCGGCGCCTGGCCTCGCGGGCTCGCGCCGGCGTCCTGGCTCGGCGGTGCGCCCTGCCGAAGCTCGCGAGGGAGCTCGGAGAGATAGGAGAAGACGCGTGACCGTGCTCGACACGGCGCTGCGCGGAGCGGTGCCTGCGGGGCCTGTGGTGGTCTCGGCGGAAGCTGTGCGCAAGTCCCAGGCATCGAAGGCCGCCCAGGCCGAGCGCGCAGCCGAGGTGCGGATCTCTGCGGCGGGCTGGCGCAGCGCGACAAGCAGTGTGCGCAGCACGGACTCGCTGCTGCAACGGCTCATTCATCTTGGCGAAGGAGCCAGCACCCAAAAGGAGTTGAGCCGGTTCTCGCCGCTCGGCCCGCGTGAGAGCCTCGAAGCGGGAGACGGCCCGCTCGCATCCAAACTCCACTAGCGGCAGCCGGCGGCCCCGCGGCCGCGCCCGCTCCTGCGTCTGGCTTCTGCTTCTGCTTCTGAATGGAAAGCGACGCTAAGCCGAGCCAACCGGCTCGTGGTCGTTGCTCAATCTTTGCAGTGCATCGCGCGTGACCGGGTAACACTCGCACGCGGTACTCTCCAGCGCCTCGCGATCCAGGATGCTTACCTCTCCCCGCCTGTACTCAATCAGCCCGGAACGCTGCAGCGATCCTGCAACCAGCGTTACGGTGGAGCGGCGCGCTCCCAGCATCTGCGCAAGAAACTCCTGGGTAAGGGGCAGATCGGACGCGCCGAGGCGGTCCGAGACCATCAGCAGCCATCGCGCCAGCCGCTCCTCTACCTCGTGCAGGCGATTGCAGGCAGCCACCTGGGCCAGGACCAGGTGTTGATATTGAACAAAGCCCAGCACCGCCCGGCGAATCACTGCATCGCGCTGAAACAGCCGCTCAAACTCGCTGTAGCGCATGCGCAATCCCGTTCCCGCGATCTGCATAAAGCAAGAAGTCTGCACACGCCCCGGCCCCAGCAGGTGAAGGCCTTCGGGAATGCCTTCCTGGCCTACCAGGCCCACCTCGGCCGCGTCCCCTTCCCGCATATAGGTGACCATGGAGGCCATGCCGCTGGTCAAAAAGTGCACGTAATGCGGCGTGCGCTCCGGCTCGTAGAGCTTGGTGGGTACCGGCAACGTTGCGGGCTTTAAAAGCTCCATCAACATAGCGCGCTGCTCAGCCGGCAGTGCGGCCAGCAATCGGTTGCTCGGCGTCTGGATCATGACCACGCCTGGTGCGCGATGCGAAAGCGATGGCCCCAGAGTTGACGAAGGCCATTGTGGATTGGTGGCAACGGGTTTTTTCTGTCATCCAAGAACACACGCATACTCCCGAGTTTAGAGCACGGACGGTCGATGGCTGGCGCGCGCGAGCAACCCGTTCGAGCCCGACGCCAGGCGTAGCGCTCGCAGGGCCGAGCAGCGCGCACCGAGGCGGGGAGCCTCAAAGAGCGGCTCCCTTACTCCTCTACTCCTCATAGGCCAGCACCGAGAGCGTCGCGCCCATGCGGTGCTGCCTGCCTGCATCGAGCGAGACCGCGCAATCGAGAATATTGCTGGCCTCCACGCATGCCATCTGCTGCCACTCTGCGCCGCCCAGGTCGGCAAGCGCCCCGGCCCCCTCCTTCCACGGATTCCAGATCACGGTGGAAAGGGAATTTTCCTTGGCTGTCCGGAGCCGCCGGCCCAGTACCGGATCCACCAACTCCACCGCGCGCCATGTGTCCAGATACGCGCTGTCGGTCTGCCGCGCATACACCACATCGCCCTGCTGCAGTTTCTTTTCACCGCCGTCCATGTTGTCCAGATACGACACCTCGTCGAGCCCTGTCACCCGCACCCGGGTCGCGTCCCCTACCGCGAAGTAGGTGTGCAGCGCTTCTTCAAATCGCATCGGCTCCGCGTCCTCGCCGCCCGTGTGGGCTACGGTCAGCTCGAGCTTGAGCTCGCTGCCGATCTGAATGCGATGCTCGATGCGAAAGGGATGCGGCCACCAGCCCCGGCTCGCTTCATCGCTCTCCGTTGAGAGCGTGACGACTACCTGGCTTCCTGTTTCGACGAGCGCATCGAGCTGCCAGGCCCGGGTACGAACGAGCCCATGCGCGGGCGCCGAAGGGTCATCCGCCTTGGCGCGAAACCAGGGGAAGCAGATCGGAATGCCGCCGCGGATCGCCTTGCCATCTTCCCAGCGCGACTTGCCGCTGACAAAAAGCACCTCTTCGGCCCCGAAAGGTCGCCAGGAAGTGACCTGCGCGCCATGCAGGTAGATCTCTGCCGAGGCGGAGGCAGTGGTGATGCGGATCATGGGAAGACCCTGATTGCCGGCAACAATCTGCGCCGTGCCTGGGATTGCAAAGCGCGCATTGAGCGAGGAGAGCAGCGTGGAGCGCAGCGATGCGCTTGCTGAGTCTGGCACAGGCATACTCCGTAAAGAACTTGGGCGGCGACTGGTCGATTGTAGCGCGCAGGTCTGCCCCGGCGTCTCGGCAGCTAGCCTAAAATGGGACGCTGCGTGGCCCGGAATGGGAAAACCTTGACGCTATCTTGCACCCGCGAAAGAATGCTGAGCATGTTTGCGTCCTCCTGTGCGCTTCGCCCTGCCACGCTGGCCCTGGCAGCCTTCTTTCTGCCCCTCTCCTCAGCCGCCGAGCAGAAGTCCTGGACCGAGGTCAGGAGCCAGCACTTTCGTGTCCTCACCGATGGCAGCGAGAAGGATGCTCGCAATGTCGCGGCCGAGTTCGAGCAGATGCGCTTTGTGTTCGAGGTTCGATTCCCGAACTTCCGGCTGGACTCGGGCGCCCCGTTGACCATCGTGGCGGCGCGGGACCTGAACACCGCAAGGCAGCTGGAGCCGCGACTCTGGAAGCACAACGAAAATGTTGCCGGGGAGTTCCACCACGGGTGGGAAAAACAGTTTGCCGCCATCCGCATGGATAGCTGGGGCGTGGGCGCGCACCAGGTGGTCTATCACGAGTACACCCACAGCATCCTGCACCTCAACGCGCACTGGCTCCCGGTGTGGCTGGACGAGGGCCTGGCGGAGTTCTACGCCTACACCCGCTTTGAGTCCGGCAAGATTTATATCGGCGCGCCGACCGAGCGCTTCGGCGTGCTCAAGCAGCAGATCCTGATGCCGGTCGAACAGATTCTCGAGGTGCGCGACCCCCTGTTTGACAGGGATGAACGCAAATCGCAGATCTTTTATGCAGACGCGTGGGCGCTGGTGCACTACCTGGTCTTCGGCGACGGGATGCAGGGCGGCGCACGCCTCAACCAGTTCTTCCAGCTGCTCCAGCAGGGCATGCCTCAGAAGCAGGCTTTCACCCAGGTCTTCGGCGACTACGCCACGTTTAACAAGGCTTGGTTTGTCTACACTAACCGGCTGGCTTTCTCGGCAGGGGTCTTGCCCGCGCAGGATCATCTCGACGAAAAAAGCTTCCCCGCACGCAAGCTTACCGTTGCCGAGACCGAGTATGAGCTGGGCGCTTTTCACATCGGTGCACATGATCGCGTCACAGGGCAAAGCCTGATCGAGGCTGCTCTTCAGGATGACCCGCAGCTCGCCGCCGCACACGAGGAACGAGGCTTCCTGCTCTTCGGCAAGGGAGACGACGCGGAGGCCGCAAAAGAGTTTGCCCGGGCCTACGCGCTCGACGGAACGCTCTATCGTTCGCTCTTTGCCAAGACGATGCTCGGCGCTGCCGCGACGGCAACCGATCCGGCGGCCTACCGCGCGGACTTGAACAAGGTTGCGGAGCTGAATCCGAAGTTCGCTCCCGTGTGGATCGAGCTGGCCCGGCTGGACATGCGCGAGCAGGACTACAAGGCTGCCTGGGTCAACTCGCGCAAGGCCGAGGCGCTCGAGCCTTCGCGCGCCGGCTACCACCTGCTCACCGGGCGCATCCTGCTGGCACGGGGACAAGGAAGCGACGCCGCGACGTTCGCCAAGTTCGTCGCCGATCGCTGGCGGGGGCCCGATCACGATGAAGCCGTCGCGCTGTGGAACCAGATCCCGCCGGCGCAGCGGCCGGCCGGCGTCTCCCTTGTGCTTGAACCCTGGGGCCCGGAGCACCTCGATGC
>CAZZYH010000049.1:10880-19994 GCA_964658225.1 Vulcanimicrobiota bacterium
CCAGGTGGATGCGACCACGGGCACCATCGAGGCGATCCACTGCGGGGACACGAAAACGCCTTTTACCCTCGTGCTCACCGAGCCGACGGGCAAGACACGGACCTTTACGCAGCAGCACGGCTTCCCCAGCGGCTTTTCGGACACGCTCTGGTACGGAGAGGATCACTTCACGCTTTGCCATCATCTGGAAGGGCTGCCGGCTGTGGTCTTCTCCCGGCCCGGGAGCGGGGAGCCGGGCGAGCTAGCGGAGCTCGAGATACGGGAGGATGCGCCGGCGACGACGCCGACCCCACCCGCCGTGCCCTCGGCGCCGGCCGCATCGCCGGCGACAGCCGCAAGGTGAGCAGCCGGCACTCGTCCCGGTGCGGATCGACTATCCTTGAGGCGCGTCCTGATCGAAGCCTCCAGGAGCTTACCGTTGCCCTTCTCCCACACCGTCGACAGCCACACCTATCGCTTCGCTGACCTCAAAGCCCTGTTAGCCAAAGCCGGCCCGGAGCGCTCGGGCGACGCGCTGGCCGGCCTCGCAGCGGAGACAGCCGAGGAGCGGATCGCAGCGCGGATGGCGCTTGCCGATCTGCCCCTGCGCCACTTTCTTGTGGAGGCCGTCATCCCCTATGAAGCCGATGAGGTCACCCGGCTCATCTTCGATACCCACCAGGCAGAGGCGTTCTCAGCGATCCGCCACCTCACCGTCGGCGGTTTTCGCGAGTGGCTGCTCGATCCCGGGCAGACAGGCTGTGTGCTGGCAGAGGCGGCGCCCGGCATTACTCCGGAGATGGCTGCCGCCGTTTCCAAGCTCATGCGCAACCAGGACCTGGTGCTGGTTGCGCAGAAGTGCTCCGTCGTCACCCGGTTTCGCAACACGCTTGGCCTGCCGGGGACGATGTCGGTGCGCCTGCAGCCCAATCATCCTACCGATGACATCGAGGGGATTTTTGCCTCGATGCTCGACGGGCTGATGTACGGCTCAGGCGACGCCGTGATCGGCGTCAATCCGGCCAGCGACAGCGTACCGAACGCGGTGCGCCTGCTGCACGCGCTCGACGAATTTCGCCAGCGCTTTGACGCGCCGGTGCAAACATGTGTGCTGACGCATGTGACAAATACCCTCGAGGCGATCGCCCAGAAGGCGCCTGTCGATCTGGTCTTCCAGTCGGTCGCCGGGACCGAGAAGGCGAATGCGGGCTTCGGGATCGACCTCGCCCTGCTCGACCAGGCGCAGCAGGCAGCCCTCGGCCTGCAACGCGGGACCGTGGGAAACAACGTCATGTACTTTGAGACCGGACAGGGCAGCGCACTCTCAGCCGATGCACACTTTGGCTGCGACCAGCAGACGCTGGAAGCACGGGCCTACGCGGTCGCCCGGCGGTTCAGCCCGCTGCTGGTCAACACCGTGGTCGGCTTTATCGGGCCGGAGTACCTGTACGACGGCAAGCAGATCCTGCGCGCGGGCCTGGAAGACCACTTCTGCGGCAAGCTGCTTGGCCTGCCCATGGGCTGCGACGTCTGCTATACCAACCACGCCGAGGCCGACCAGGACGACATGGACACGCTGCTGACCATGCTCGCCGTGGCCGGGGTCAACTTCATCATGGGCGTGCCCGGGGCCGATGACATCATGCTGAACTACCAGAGCACCTCGTTCCACGACGCGCTCTATGTGCGCGAGGTTCTGGGCAAAAAGCGTGCGCCGGAGTTTGCCGAGTGGCTGCTGCGCCTCGGCATCACCGATGCAAGCGGGCGCCTGTTGCCGGGGCCAGGGCGCGGCAGCGTCTTGGATCCGGCGTCGGTGGTCGCGGCACTGCCGGGCGGGGTGCTCCCGAGATGAGCCTGCCTGATCCGCCCTCCGGGCTGCCCGAGCCAGGCAGTTCCGCCCCGCCCGCCCGGAAACCCGAAGCAGCAGCAGACACCTGGTCGGCGCTGCGGCGACACACCCCGGCACGCATCGCACTTGGGCGCATCGGAGCCAGCCTGCCGACCGGCGAAGTGCTTGCTTTTTCGATGGCCCACGCCCGCGCCCGCGACGCGGTGCACCTGCCCCTGGACAGCGACGCGCTCGCGCTGTCTCTCGAGGCGGCCGGCTTTCGGACGGTGCAGGTGCGCAGCCTCGCCGCCGGCCGCTCGGAGTACCTGCGCCGGCCGGATCTTGGCCGCCGCCTGCACCCGCAGGCGCATGCGGTGCTGGCTCTCGAGCAACCCGCGCCCCCGCACCGGCTCGCGCTGGTGGTCGCAGACGGTCTCTCCTCGCTCGCGGCCACCCGGCACGCGCTGCCGCTGCTACTCGCCCTGCGCGCCGAGTTGCACCCGGAGGGCCGCAGCGCGCCCTCGCTGCCGGGCTGGGAGCCGGACACGATCGTGATCGCGAGCGAGGCCCGGGTGGCGCTGGCGGATCAAATTGGCGCGTTGCGCGGCGCCGAGGCAGTGGTGCTGCTGATCGGCGAGCGCCCCGGGCTCAGCTCGCCCGACAGCCTGGGCATCTACCTCACCTACGCGCCTCACCCGGGACGCAGCGACGCCGAGCGAAACTGCCTGTCCAACGTGCGCGAACAGGGCTTGTCCTATGCCGAAGCCGCCTACAAGCTGCACTGGCTGCTCAACCAGGCGCGTCTGGCCGGCAA
This sequence comes from Vulcanimicrobiota bacterium, assembly GCA_964658225.1. Classification (GTDB taxonomy): domain Bacteria; phylum Acidobacteriota; class Terriglobia; order Terriglobales; family Acidobacteriaceae; genus EB88. The sequence continues at coordinate 13,502 of CAZZYH010000049.1, forward strand.
GAGCGGGGTGGCGATCAAGGACCACAGCGATTGGCTGGGCCGGTCCTCGCTGCCCGCACCTGCAGACCAACGCCTACGCCTCTGAGCGGCGCGCAGGGCCTACTCCCGCGCGCATCCCCGCCCCGCGAGCACCCCGAGACGAAGTTCCCCCCCCCCGGGCTTCGCGCCCGCGGGCGATCGGGCTACAGTACTGGAGTGACCTTTCGCTTGACTGCTCGCCCGCTCCTCGCCGCCGCGCCCTTGCTGGTAACAGCAGCCCTCGGGGGCGCCTTCGCCGGGCCCCGGCCAAGGTCTGTTCCCCAGTGCACCGGGGTCAGGCTCAGCGCGGCGTACCTCGCCCAGGTCTCCGCGACGGAGGGGCCGGGATTCTTGCTCATGATCGCCAATGACACGGACCAGCCGGTCAGGCTCGCAAAACCCTTCCCCACAAGCGTGCACTGGTATGCGCAGGCGGCCGGTGGTCGCTGGCTGTGGCGTGCATCGAGCGGTTCTGGCGGCGCGCTCATCGACGCGCTGCAGGAGCATGGACCGGTTTCGGTCTACGCAGAGCCCGGGGCCGCGGACCCGGGCTACCTGGTGGTCGGTGCGCATCAGCGCCTGGAGGTAGCAGAGTCGATGCGCAGCAGCCCTGTACTGCGCTTCCGGCCTGGCTGCGAGCGATGCCGCAACCCGGGGGACGCGCGCTTCCGCGCGGTGCTGGCCTATGCCTATCTCGCCGCCCCCGGCGCGGCCGACCCGGGCTTGCTGCCCTGCGGGCTACGCAGCGGGCCGGTGGTGATGCCGCCTTTGCAGTAGGCGCGCAACTCGAAGGCTGCGCGTGGGTTCTCATGAAGTGAAGGAGAACTACCATGCGCACACCGCTGAAGTCGTTCGCACTCGCAACCGCTCTTTGTATGGGGCTCGGCACCGGAGCCGCACTCGCCCAGGACGCAACCACGCCACAGGATGCGCCTGCCGGCCAGGAGATGCACCACGGCCGCGGACCCATGTCGCCCGACGAGCAGCTGGCGCACATGACCAAGGCTCTCAACCTCACTGCCGATCAGCAGACCCAGATCAAGCCGCTGCTCGAGGCCCGGCGTCAGCAGATGATGCAGATGCACGAAGATACAAGCCTGACGCGCGAAGATCGCATGACCAAGTTCAAGGCGCTGGACGACGATACGCACAGCAAGATTGCGGCCGTGCTCGACGACAAGCAGAAGGCCAAGTTTCAGAAGATGGCCGAGCGCCGGGAGGAGCACATGGCCAACCATGAAGGCGCCGGCATGAACGGCGGCCAGGCGCCGCAGTAAGGGGCTCGCTCGAGGGTGGCGAGTGTGCATCGTTAGCCAGCGCTCTCGCTGAACGGCTGCCGCGTGCTACAGGTTGAGAACGCAGAAGCACCTCTATCAGAACGTCTGTGCCCTAAGTCGGCCGGTAGCCGCCTCAGGGCGGCGGTACTGCTGTCCGCGCAGCGGAAAAACTTCCACCTGGGTCTACGAGGCGGCGGTCGTTTGGGGATAAGTCTTGCGGAGCGTCCTTCGCTTCGCTGTTGCTCACACCTGCCTTGCGCTGGCGCCCGGGCCGCGGTCCCATCGCGTGCGGATGCAGCCGGCGCTACTTGGTCTCCGTGTGGAAGCGCTGGTAATCGTCGTAGACGATCTGCACGTTGGCCCGGTACCCAATCAGAGCGACCGCATGCGCCTCGATATGCACGGCCGCGCTCGTCGGCAGCCACAGCTCGTTGTTGACCAGCTTCTGGTCAAAGGAAAAGCTGCTGCCCTTGCTCAGCGAAAACAGGCCGAAGCCGGCGCGAAAGCTGTCGTGCAGCGTGGCCACGACCCGGCGCACCTGCCGGTCCTGCTCATCGATCCAGATCGTGCCCACCAGGTTTTTTGAGGCCGTCTCGGCCAGCCCGTGCGTGGTCGCCCCCGGGTCCCCGGCGAAATCAAAGGCGAGCACGCTGCGCCGGTCGAGCTCGATTCGCCGCGGATTGCTGAAGCGCTCGATCGACAGGAGCCGCCCCACGCTGATCTGCCCCTTGTCATCGACCATCTCGCCGGGCGGGGTGCGTTGCGCCTTCTCGATCTCCTTGTTCACCCGCTCGGTCTCCTTGGCCTGCTCGGCAGCGCTGAGCGGCTGCCCATCCTTGCCGACCAGCCGCTCCACCTGGTGCGAGTTGACGAAGAAGACCTGGGACTCGCGCCGCTCCACCTTTTTCGTGTTGCCGTTGCGGTCCAGTTCGTTGATCGTCTGGCGCTCGCGATAGGTGTAGTTCTCGCGGGTCTTGTCCAGCTCCCGCTGGTGGGACTGGACCTGTCGCATCAAGGAGACGATATCGGGAATCGGGGCGCCCTGGTCAGCGCGCGCGGTTGCGCCGACCAGCAGCCCGATCCACGCAATCCAGAGGAATCGTCCAAGTCGAAGGCGTACGGAAGAGAAAGTCAAGCAAAGCTCCGGGCGCGCGAGAAAAGTCTCGATTCCATCGTCGCAAAAGAGAAAGCCTTGCGCTATGCTTTTCCCTACACTTCATATGATGATAACTTTGTTCACCTTTGGCCTGAGCTGGGCGCTGTATGCATTTGTTTTCTACGGGATGACCCTGGTCATGCCGCAGTTTCATAGCATTTACACGCAGGCCACCTTCTCGATCGCCTTCCTGATCGGCTTTCTGGATACCCTTTTTCTGAAAGCAATCCGGGTGATGAACTTCAAGATCCATCCGGTCCTGCTGCTCATCCTCAGCGTGGTCCTTAACTATGTGCTGATACGGGGGACCAGCGGCGCGGCGGAGACGTACTATGTCACCGGGCATAAGGCCCCGACGATCGTTGCGATCGTGCTGAGCCTGACCATGGTTCTGTTCGAATTCACGAAGGTAAAGTTTTTCTCCGACGCGCGACTCTAGAGCGAGGGGCTGCCGCGTTACGCCCGCGGCCGGCTCGAGTGCCATGGCCGCTTCACGATCTGCATGGACGCGTTACCTGGAAGCTGTGCGGCCACGCCGACGCCCGGCCAGGATCTGGGTGGCGGGCCTTCTCCGCGCCGCTGCTGTGTCCATGCTTCGCAGCGCAACGGTTCCGCCCCGATTCTCGACCGAAGCCGCGGCGGATTGCGGCGCCGGCGCCCGGGCCGACAACGAGGCGGCGTGAGCCGCAGGCTCGTAGCGCGTTCTCTCGGCGGTCTGGTGAGCCACCAGCGCTCCCCCTGCAAAGACGCCCAAGACCGATGCAGCCATGGCGGCCGGCGCCCATCCCTTAAACCAGGCAGCCGGTCTTCCGAGCCAGGCCGACTCCGCCTTGAGCCGCGTCAGCACCCGCTCTTCGAGCCCCTCGGCCGGCATGACCTTCAAGTGGGCGAGCAGGCGCTCGAGCTCCGGATGCGTCGCTTGACCCCGGCTCAAGAGCTCATCCGATGGCGAAGAGAGAGACTTCATCGCGCCCCTCCTGAAGGGACCCTGGGCACAGTTCTCGAAGGGGCGGGCACGCCCGGTTTGACCGCCGAGGGACCAGGCTGGCTCGCCCCGTCGAGCAGCCTGGTGAGCAGCAGCCGCGCGCGGAAGAGCCGGGAACGCACCGAAGACTCGCTGGTCTCAAGCACGGAGGCGATCTCGGCGGTGGTCAGCTCCTCGACCGCGGAGAGTAACAGGGCCTCGCGCTCCTTCGCGGGCAGGGTGTCGATCAGCGCCAGGATACGCCGGTACTCTGCGCCCGCGATCGTCGCCCTTTCTCCCCCGACATCGGGGCAGGGTAAGGTGCGGGCCAGATCGGCGACATCATCGGTCTCCGGGCGAACCTTGGTGCGGCGCTTGCGATCCAGCACCACGTTCCAGGTAATCCGCACCAGCCAGACGCGCGCGTCGCGCACCTCGGGCAGCTTCTTCCGGTTCTTCAAGACGCGCAGAAAGGTCTCCTGCACGGCGTCCTCGGCCTCTGCCGCGTTCCTCATCACCGAGAAAGCAACCCGATAGAGAGGCTGCGAGTACTGCGCTACGAGCTCGGCGATCGCCTGGTCGCAGGCCTCGTCCCGGGCCTGTTCGAAGACGCGCTCGGATGCGGCCCGGGGCTGGTTCAGCGGAGGCTGGTAGAGCAGGCCCGCCATATGTCCTTCAAAAGAACTCATAGGATTCTCTATTAGAGACAGACGCTTGGACGCCCGATTCCGCTCGGATTCAGGACAAGCGCATGACCATAGTGTATCGTCCGCGGGGTGGCGTCGCCGATCGCTGAGGCCTCGCTGCCCCAGAAGCGTCGCCCACCGAGGGCGCGGCCTCCGACTGCGCGACACTGCCGGGCGGGCTCCCCGGCTCTCGGGGCACCAGGCGACCCATCCTGCGGGCGCCCGAACTTTCGCATCGCAAAGACCTTACACTGCGTCCAAGCACTGATCCTGGAGCGCGTTGTCCGCGAGAACATGATGAGAATTGGAATCACCTGCTACCCCACCTACGGCGGCTCCGGCGTGGTCGCAACCGAACTGGGCATCGAGCTGGCCGCCAAGGGCCACGAGATCCACTTCATCACCTACCAGCAGCCCTTTCGGCTGACCGGCCGCGAGCGCGGCATCTCCTACCACGAGGTCCCGGTCCCGACCTACCCGCTCTTCGAGTATCCGCCCTACGATCTCGCGCTCGCCACCCGCATGTCCGAGGTAGGCGAGTACTACGATCTCGACCTGCTGCATGTGCACTACGCGATCCCGCACTCGGTAAGCGCGCTGTTGGCCCGGCAGATGCTGGCCGCGCGTGGCCGCCGTCTGCCCTTTGTGACCACCCTCCACGGCACCGACATCACCTTGGTCGGCCTGGACCGGTCCTACCTGCCCATCACCCGGTTCGGCATCGAGCAGTCCGATGGCGTCACGTCGATCTCGAATTACCTGCGCGCGATCACGATGCAGCAGTTCCAGGTGAGGCAACCGATCGAGGTGATCCCGAACTTCGTCAACTGCGATCTCTACAAGCCGCTCGAGCCCGGGGTGCGGACTGCCGGGCGGGCGGCCTACGCGGCCCCGGGCGAGAAGATCCTGCTGCATCTGTCCAATTTCCGGCCCGTCAAGCGCGTCACCGATGTGGTCGAGATCTTTGCGCGTATCGCCGATCGCATGCCGGCGCAACTGCTGCTGGTAGGCGATGGACCCGAGCGTTCCAACGCCGAGTACCTGGTGCACAGCAAAGGCCTGGTCGACCGCGTGCACTTTCTGGGCAAGCAGGATGAAGTCCACACGCTGCTGCCGCTGGCCGACCTGCTGCTGATGCCCTCGCAACTGGAAGCCTTCGGCCTGGTCGCGCTCGAAGCCGCAGCATGTTGCGTGCCGACGATCTCCACCCACGCCGGCGGCGTGCCGGAGCTGATCGAAGATGGCGTAAACGGGCGCCTGTTTCCGGTCGGCGATGTAGAAGGCATGGCCCAGGCGGCCATCGAGCTGCTGCTCGACCGCGACCGCATCCGCCTGATGGCCGCCGCCGCGCGTGAGACAGCGCAGCAGCGCTTTTGCACAACGAAGATCATCCCGCGCTACGAGGCGTTTTACGAAGAGATCGTGGCCGGCTGAGTGCACGCAGCGGAAAGGGAGTGTCCTGGGGCTCGGCCGGGCCGGCATAGGCGGGCCACTACAGCGCCGAGACCGCTCCCGGCATGTGAATGGTCACCCGCGTGCCGCGCCCCGGCCGGCTGGTGATCTCGAAAACCGCGCTGTCCCCATAGAGCACTTCCAGCCGCTCGCGCACATTGCGCATCCCGATGCCGGTTCCCTTCTGCTCGAGCACGCCGGTGTTCAGGGCGCGCTCCGGGGCGATGCCGACACCATCATCCTCGACCTCGATGATCAGCGTGCCCGCTTCCAGCCGCGAGCGCAGCGTGATCGTCCCGCCCGAGATGCGCGGCTCCAGTCCATGCTTGATGCTGTTCTCCACCAGCGGCTGCAGCAGCATGCTCGGCACCGGCAGCTCCAGGGTATCGGCGTCGATCTCCTTGACCACGCGCAGCTTCTCCGCCCCGAAGCGGACGACCTCGATGCCGAGATAATCGTCGGTAAAGTTGAGCTCTTCCCCGAAGGGGACGTAGGAGTCGTGATCTTTCAACAGCGCCCGCAGGATATTTGCGAGCTTCACGATCAGCTCGCGCGCCTGCTCGGGGCGCACCCGTACCAGCGACGCGATCGAGTTGAGCGTGTTGAAGAGAAAGTGCGGATTGATCTGGCGCTGCAGCGCGTCCAGGCGCGCCTCGAGCAGCAGGCGCTTCTGCTCTTCCAGTTTCTGCTCGATGCGCAGCGCGTTCCAGATCTTGAGCGGAATGCCGACCACCATCGCGGCGCAGGTCCAGATCGCCAGCCGCATCAGCCAGCTGTGTGCGGGCAGCGCAAAGAGCCGGTGCGGGTACTCGGCGGCGATCCACTCGCGGGCGATCTCGAGGCCGAAGATCAACACTACCAGCAGCACCTGCCGGTCGAAGCGCGGCTGGCGCATGTTGCGCCGGATCCAGCGGTAGATGCTCAGGTCCACAAAGGGAGA
>CAZZYH010000049.1:20004-20487 GCA_964658225.1 Vulcanimicrobiota bacterium
AAAACGACCAGACTTCTTCTGTCTCGACAAAGCGCGCAAAGATGCCGGAGACCAGCGCGACCACGACCAGGAACGGAGCGGAGGCGTACTCATGGTGCAGCATGCTCGGAATCGAGAGCAGAAGCGATCCGGCCACGGCGGAAAACGGGCCCAGCAGCACGCCCAGCAGGATGGTGGTTTCAAAGGCGATGTCGGCCGCATAGAAGTTCGGCACGGTCACGCGCACCCATACCCCCAGGCCGAGCGGCACACACAAGAAGGCAACCATGCCCAGTCTCTGGCGGGGTCCGCGGGTATCTGCAAAGAGCAGCCGCTGAAAGGCACGTGAGCGTGCGAGCGCGCTTGAGACAGCCGCGGCGACACCCAACTTGATCAGGAGGGTGACCAGCACCAGCTTCTGTTCGATCAGGCTCGCGTCGATCGCCGTGGCATCCACTCCGCTCTCCTCTAAGCCTGGCTGGGCGGTTCCGCGGCAAGCCCGGC
>CAZZYH010000050.1:0-20044 GCA_964658225.1 Vulcanimicrobiota bacterium
CTTATGGGCCGGCCCACTACAGCGGGCAGGCTCTGCGCTTGTGGGCCGCAGAGCCCTCCCAGCACCGCGAGCAGTAAGCGGATCCTGCGCTCGGCGACCACACGTTTCTCTTGACCGGGGCTATCCATTCGCCTAGACTTAGAGTTTCGAGGGGAAGCGGGAATCCGCACATCCCGACTCCACAGCACCCTTTCAGGGACCAGGAAAGTTTAGGATCATCGATGGCAAATCATGTCTCCTCGCTCAAGCGAGTGCGTCAGACCAAGAGGAAAACGGTAGTCAATCGCTCGAACAAGAGCCGCATCCGCGGCAGCCTGCGCCTGCTGCGCGAGGCGCTCGCCAAGGGCGATCACGCCGCAGCCATGGAGCAGTACCGGCAGACCGCCTCTGCCCTCGACAAGAGCGTGCAGAAGGGCATTCTGCACGACAACACCGCGTCCCGGTACAAGAGCCGCCTGAACGCGCGCGTCAAGGCCCTCGCTACTTCGAAGGCCGCCTGACGGCATTTCGCTCCAGGAAAAAGGCCGGGATGACTCCCGGCCTTTTTTGTCTCTGAGGACAAGCTTCGGCATCCTTTCGAGGGCCTGCGATCTGGGTATCGCCCCATCCTGGGCTCTCACCCCGGGGCTCAACTGATCTCAAACACATCCCCAGCCTTCGCCCGCTCCTCCGCCGCCTTCTCTGCTACCTGCCGCGCGATCCAGTAGAACGGTCCGGACTTCGCCCCCTCCCGCCCTGCCAGCGCCACCGGCAAGCCACTGTCCCCACCCTGCCGAATCGCCGGGTCGAGCTCGATCGACCCCAGGAACGGCACCCCAAACTGCCGCGCGGTCCGCTCCGCCCCGCCCTTGGCAAAGATATCGATCTCCTTGCCGCAGTGCGGGCACATCAACGCGCTCATATTCTCAACGATCCCCAGCACCGCCACATTCACCTGGTGGAACATCTCGAGCGCCTTGCGCGCATCCTGCAGCGCCACGTCGGACGGGGTCGACACCACGACGGCCCCGGTCAGCGGCACGGTCTGCACCAGCGAGATCACCACATCGCCCGTACCCGGCGGCAGGTCGACCAGCAGGAAATCCAGTTCCCCCCATACCACCTGCTGCAGAAACTGGCGGATGATCTGGTGCAGCATCGGGCCGCGCATCACCATCGGCTTGTCGCCCGGCGAGATCAGCCCCACCGAGATCACTTTGACCCCATGCGCAAGGTTCGGCACGATCTGGTTGGACGAGAGCACCTTCGGCTGCGAGCTGGTCCCGAACATCAGCGGCACATTCGGGCCGTAAATGTCCGCGTCAATCAGCCCCACCTGGTAGCCGAGCTTGGCGAGCGCGATGGCCAGGTTGACTGCGACCGTGGTCTTGCCGACGCCGCCCTTGCCCGAGCCAATCGCGATGATGTTCTGAACGCCCGGCAGCGAGGCCGGGCCCTGCGGCTGTGGGGCGTGTGCGTGTGCCATGTTCTCTCTCCTTGGGAAACGGTGCCGTTGCCCGGCACCAGTCCGATCTCGGGAGCCATCCGAGGGTGTTTCGACGGCCTGTGACCCGGAGCGCTGGCGAGAAGCTCCTGTCGGTCTCCCGGCGCGGCAAAGATCCCGGGATCGGCCGCCGATCCTTCACCCGTCCGCTCGTCCGCTCGTTCGCCTCGCCCAACCTCGGCCGCCTCGGCCAGGATGACGTGGCCTCCCGCTGGGCCTCGGACGCCGGGGGAACAACGGCCGCGCAGTCTTCAGGCTAGCAACTTCTCTCGAGCGATGCCGGTCCGGCCACCTCCGGGCTGGCCAACTGTTGCTTGGCCCGCTTGCGCCCCAGCTCTACCTGCCGATGCTCCCGCCGCCGCCCCGCATCCTCAAAGCGTCGCTCCGCCTCGGCTCCACGCGGCGTAAGCAAAGGCACCGCGGTCGGCTGACCCTGCTCGGTGATGGCCACAAACGTCAGGTAGGCCGAAGCCACATGCCGGTGGGTACTCTTCAGCGTATTCTCAGTCCACACCTTTACGCCGACCTCCATCGACGTGCGGTAGGCGCGGTTGACCGATGACTTCAGGATCAACAGGTCTCCGACATGCACCGGCGCGATAAAGTCGATATGGTCCATCGACGCGGTCACCACGTGCGTGCGCGCATGCCGCAGCGCGGCCATGGCGGCCACCAGGTCGATCAGGTGCATCAGCCGGCCGCCCAGCAGGTTGCCGAGCGTGTTCGTGTCGGTAGGCAGGATGAGCTCGGTCATCTCGGACTGGCTCTCGCTCCCCTCCCGTACCGGCTGCTCCGCCCCGTCACCCATGCGCCTGTCCTCCGTCGCCTACCCTCATCCGGCCCCAAGATCCCCAGCCGGGGCGAGGAACCGCAATGTGGCCCGGCGTCTACCATCAGGGTAACCGGTCTGCCGAGTTTCAGCGCTCGCAACTCTTTCCACAACGCGCTTGCACCCTCCCGGACCATGGGCGAGTCTAGAAGGGGGAGTCCACCATGAACAAGCAAGCCATGCTGTCCGAGATCCTCGCCCAGAACCCCAAAGACGCCTTTGCGCGCTACGGGCTCGCGATGGAGTACTCGGGCGCCGGCCAGACCGAGGCCGCGCTCGAGCAGTTCGCAAACCTGCTCGGCGATCACCCGGATTACACGCCGGGCTACTTTATGGCCGCGCAGACGCTGGCCCGCGCGGGGCGCAATGACGAGGCCAAGCAACGCCTGGTGCAGGGCATCGCCAGTGCCGAGCGCACAGGCAACCAGCATGCCAAGGGCGAGATGCAGACCATGCTCGACGAACTGGACTTTCAATCCTGATGGAAACCTTTCACGCCCGGCAGATGGCGCGCCGATGACAACTCCCGCATACTTTGAGGGGAAGCAGATCGACTGCGCAGAACCGGCAAGACCAGTCAGGGAGGCAAGGAAGCTCAGTATGAAGATCCCTCTGTTCCCGCTGGACGTTGTGCTGTTTCCCGGCGCGCTGCTTCCTTTGCACATCTTTGAAGAACGCTACCGGGAAATGATCTCCGAGTGCCTGGAAACGCAGACCGAATTCGGCGTGGTGCGCACGCAGCGCGAAGGCCTGGCGATCGTCGGGTGCACGGCCGGGGTGGTGCGGGTACTGCGTCGCTATGACGATGGCCAGCTCGACATACTCTGCGAAGGCAACAAGCGATTTGAGATCGAGCAACTGGATAACAGCCGCAGCTTTCTGCAGGCTGAAGTGGACTTTTTCGAAGACGAGCCGCTCGACTCCTCGCGCGAGGCGCGCGCTACCTGCCTGGCCATGCACCTGGAGGTGCTCTCGCTGGCAGGCGTAGGCCGGGAGAGCTATTCGTTTGATCTCGACAAGGGGGTCTCGTTCCAGCTCGCCTGGGAGCTGCCCTCGGATCTCGGCTTCAAGCAGCAGCTCTTGACCAGCACCTCGGACCGGGAGCGCACCGAGCTGCTGCATGGCTTCTACGACGAGATCCTGCCCAAGCTGCGACGCGGCGCGAATGCACAGAACAATGGCAGCCATGGGACGGTCATGTAGCAGGGCGGCTGCATCTGGTGCTGCGCAGCTGGGACGCTCCATCCGCGGCCCGGGCGCCGGTCGCATCCTGAAACCAAGTATCCTGAAAGAACAGCGTTCCTCGCATGCGCCCGAGGCCGCCACACAGAGGAGCCCCCATCATGCCCAGCACTTCTGCTCTACCCTCCCGCTCGACGCAGCTGCCCGCCACCCTGGGCGAGTTGCAGAGTCATGCTCTCTATGGCGCGGCTCGGCTTGCGCATCGCTCTGTGAAAGACGAGATGCGCGAAAATCTGATTACGCTCATCAAGTCGCGCGCCCCCATCTTCCCTGGCATCGTCGGCTATGAAGATACCGTGGTGCCCCAGATCGTCAACGCCGTGTTGTCCCGGCACAACTTCATCCTTCTGGGGCTGCGCGGGCAGGCCAAGAGCCGCATTCTGCGCGCGCTTACCGGTCTGCTTGATGAATGGACTCCGTATATTGCAGGCTCCGAGATCCGCGACAATCCCTACAAGCCACTTTCCGTCCACAGCCGCGAACTCATCGCAAGACACGGGGACGCGACACCCATCGCGTGGCTCTCGCGCGCGGACCGCTACGTAGAAAAGCTGGCCACGCCCGATGTCACGGTGGCCGACCTCGTCGGCGATATCGATCCGATCAAGGCGGCGCGCAGCGGGCAGGACCTGTCCAATGAGCTGACCATGCACTACGGCCTGCTGCCCCGCGCCAATCGGGGCATCTTTGCGATCAACGAGGTTCCCGATCTCGCCGGCAAGATTCAGGTCGCGCTGTTCAACATCATGCAGGAAGGCGATGTCCAGATTAAGGGCTACCCGGTGCGCCTGGAGCTCGACGTAGCCATTGTGTTCAGCGCGAACCCGGAAGATTACACGGCGCGCGGCAAGATCGTCACCCCGCTCAAGGATCGCATCGGCTCCGAGATCCGCACGCACTATCCGGAAACCTTGCAGGAAGGCATGGCCATCACCGAGCAGGAGGCCTGGGCCGAGCGCGGCCACGCCGGTTCGGACTCCCTTGAAGTACCGCGCTACCTGCGCGAGATCATCGAGCAGGTCGCGTTCACCGCGCGCATCGACAAGCGGGTGGACAAGCGCTCGGGCGTCTCGCAGCGATTGCCGATCTCGACGATGGAACTCGTGATCTCGAATGCCGAGCGCCGCGCGCTGCTGCAGCAGGAGTCCCTCATCCTGCCCCGGGTGGGCGATCTGTTTACCGCGCTGCCCGGCATTACAGGCAAGATCGAGCTTGAATATGAGGGCGAAATGCGCGGCGCGGATACGGTCGTGCGCGAGTTGATTCGCGGTGCGCTGGGCACAACCTTTGATCGCTACTTTGCCGAGACCAATACGCAGCAGATCGAGCAGTGGTTCAACCTGGGGGGCTCGCTCAAGGTCGAGGATGATCAGCCCGCCGCAGCCCTGCTTGCGGACTTGCAACAGATACAAGGCCTGGTCGACAAGCTCGCGCCGCTTGGCATCACCGCCAAAGACGCACCCGAGCGGATTGTGGCCGGCGCAGAGTTTCTGCTCGAAGGCATGGTTGCCCATCGCCGCTTGAGCCGCAGCGAAGAGCGCGGCTTTGCGGCGGGCGAGAAGCAGCGCCGGCAGGAACCGCGTACCGAAAAATCAGACGATCAGCAGTATGAGGCCTGGCAGTCGCGTCGGTCCAAGCGCAGCGGCGGTTTGAATTAGAAAGATTCTCTGGAACCAACGCACTCTTCTCGTCGCTCCTTGCTGATCTGATCGCCTCCTACGCTGCTACCGGAAAGCGCAGCTCTTCTCAAGACGTGATCTCTTGCAACCACGAAGGACCTGCGACTGGCTCGGCTCTGCAAAGCCCGTCGCAGGTCCTTCGTTGCGTTCAAGATCGCCCTTGCCGGCAACTGCTTTAGACAAACCCGAGATTGCGGCTGTCGAAGTTCGAGAGCCCGGGCAAGATCGAAGGTAAATCGGCATTCGACACCCCGAACCAGGAAGCCAGCGTAGCCGCATACTGGGAGAGCGCGGTCGTCGGCACCCACCGCCCGGAGCCATCGATGTCATTCGGCCCGTTTAAGGCAAGATTCGGGAACGCGCCGTACATCTTGCCGCCATTTACCGCGCCCCCCACCACAAAGTGATGGCCTCCCCACGCATGATCGGTGCCCAGCGACCCGTTGTACTGCAGGGTGCGTGCAAAGTCAGAAGCCGTAAACAGAGTCACATTGTTGTACACGCCCAATTCCTGCATCGCGCTCATGAAGATGGAGATGGCCTGGTCCATCTGCGCAAACAGCGTCGGCTGTAGATCCGACTGGGCCGAGTGCGTGTCGAAGGGCCCGCAATCGACCAGGAAGACCTGGCGGCGCGCACCGATCTGGCTGCGCAACTGGATCATGGTTGCAATCGTCTGCAAGGCAGGGCCGAGCTGGTTCGAGGAGGGAAACGCTGTGCCGAGCGGGGTCGCGCCGGCTAACACGCTGTTGTAAAAGTCGTTGTACTTATAGGCGGCCGAGTAGATCTGCTGGTCTGCCTGGATCAGATTCACGCCACTTTGAAAGGTCAGCAGTTGCTGTGCCGCATCCGAGCGGGGATAGCAGCTGTTGCCTGCCGAGCACCAGAAACTGCTCGGCCGGCTACCGGGATTGACCGTGTAGGGCGCGGTCGAATTGCCCAATCCAAAGTTGGTCGCATTCCCGAGCAGAGTCACCATCGGCAGGTTGCTCGCATTGTATGTCGAGCTGATGCGGTCGGCCGCAAGCCCGGCCCACCCCGGCCCGGTCCCGGAGTGATAGCCGCCGGTCTCCCAGACTTCCTGCTGATCCTGGTGGGACATCAGCGCATCGGGCAGCTGCACCTGCCCGGCCTTAAACTGGTCAACCGTGGTCGGCTGCACCAGAGGGCCGACGTTCGCGATGAATGCGGCGTCCCCTTCGGCAAATGCTCGCCTCAGCGTTACAAATGCAGGATGGAGTCCGTAGCCGATGCCGGGAAGCTGCAGCAGGCTGCCCTGGTCCAGAGCGAGCGGGCCCCGGGCCTTGCTGTAATAGGCAAACTGGGTGGCATCGAGCGGCACGATCATATTGTTGGCATCATTGCCGCCGCGCAGGAACATGCAGACCATCGCCTTGTAATCGGTAGATGCGGAGTTACTCTCGGCAAGCGCCGCCATCGAGCGGAGCGGGGAGACACCGGCGAGCTGCGCAAGCGCGCCCCAGGATGCGGTTTTGAGAAATGCGCGGCGATCAATAGACACAGGAAACCTCTCGATTGTGGAGCGTTGGGAATGGGGGTCTTGTCTGTAAGTCGAACTTAGCGCAAACGACTAGAGCATCACGCGATACTGGGGCGAGGTAACGACGAGAAAGATTGCGTTCCGAATCATGACGTCTGTATCGAAAGGGCTCACCGCGTCCACTATGGCCGAGCGCATCTGGTCGCTCATCGTGCCATGGAGCAGCAGGGCATTCAAAGCATCCACCAGAGGACCGGCTCCTTGCTGCGCGGCAATCTTTCCGATTGGACTGGTGGCAGATACATTTACGTGGAATTCGTTGATCAACAGAGGCCCGAAGTTATCATCGATGACGTCCTGCATGTGCCCCATCATCCAGGCCAGGGATGCGCTGTTCTCCAGCTGAAACTCGGGCGCGTTCAAGCTGCCTGCATTGATGGTGTAGTCCGGCGCGTAGAAGCTAAAGACGCTCGGCGCGTGATGCGGATCCTCGCCGAGATCGGTCAGCCAGAGATCGAAGATGTTGTTGTACACACCGTCAAAGGGTGCGGGCAGGTTTTGCGTCGCCTGGAATGCGCGCAGCACCGAGGTCCACCACAGCACGGGGTCGCGCAGCACGCCGCCGTCTGGATCGGCATGGGTGGGATCGTCATCTGCGCGGGCTTCCGGATCGAGCAGAATACCCCGGATGACGGTGGCCATGTCCCCTCGCACACCGGCGCCATTGTTGATAAACAAGGCGGCGATGCGGCTGATGTAGCCAGGAGTCGGATTACTCTTGACGAGGTTCTGTATCAGTCGTCGGCACACAAACGGAGGCAGCGACGGATCCTCAAACACGTTGTCGATCGCGGCGCTGAGGTCTGTGGCCGCGCTCTGCCCGGAAGGGAGTACCTGGCCACGCAGCAGCGTCTTTGACGAAGTGTCGTGGTACTGGTCCAGAGGCATCATCGCGCAGCCCTGGCCCGGCGGCTGGGGCCAGAAGTAGTAGCGGGCCTGCGTTGGCTGGCTGCAATCGTCATTTGCGAACGTATAGCCGGTAAATGCCCTGGCGAAGTTCTGCACGATCGCGGCTGTGTAATTGGGAATCGGTTGGCCGCCGGCATCGGTCTTGACCGATCCGTCCTGGCTGAGCGCGACCGTACCGATGCTGAACAACTGCATCATCTCGCGTGCGAAATTCTCGTCCGCATGCCCGCCGTTGGGCGCCGCCTGGCTGTTGGCCGAGTTGAGGTAGGTTCCCATGGCGCCGGAGGTCGCAACATCCTGCATCAGCGTCCGCCAGTTTCCGAATGCATCCTTGGACAACACATTGAGATAGTAAGGAAAGTAGCGTGCATCCACCTCGTTGTAAGACACAACAAAGAGCTTGCTCAGCGCATACGCCACGCGCTGGCGCAATTGATCGTTGCCGAAGAGCGCATCGCGCCACCACCATGCTTCCGGGTCACAACTCCAACCGTTGCAGTCGCCGCCGTTCGAGGCATAGTCCACAACCGGGATGGTGGCGGGCATCAGATAGGGCTGCACATTGAGTTGCTCGGTTACATAAGCTGCCAGCCCGACTTGTTCCACGTGATAGTAGTCCGCCGCGGTAGGCCCGAAGGTCGCCTGGTTGAGCAGCCTGCCGGCCGCCTCAAGGCTGGTCGCAGTCGGCGATGCCCAGGCGCTCACCCGTGGCGCTGCGCTCGCAACGGCTGCAGCAGTATCCGATCCGTTCGCGGTGCTGCTTTGTGCAAGAGAAGAATCGTGCGCGATGAAGCCAGAGGTGAAGAGAACCAAGAGAGAGGAGGAGATCGCGTGGCGGCGGAGTTGCGTTGGAAACAGCATGAAAAGAGCACCTCTTGAACAAGACCTTAACCCAACTTTTCTCCTCATCTGCATGACAATTTGACTTATTTTAGAACGGCGGACAACTTTACTCAGTGGTGGAACATCCTACGCGCCGCGAAAGAAGTTATGACATTCCAGCGAGATTACTTCCGTTTTTTTTCGACCATCTTTGCTCGCCGCGTGCTGAAAGCAGACCGCTGTTTACCGTGCGCACGCAGGCCTGTTGCCACCGGCGCTGCGGCAATGGACAATGAAGCCATGAAGCGTGTTCGCTATGGCAAGTACGAAGGCGGTCTGGCTGAGGAATTGAGCATGGAAGACCTGCTCAAGGCGCTGTCGGATTACCTGCTGGACTCGGGCTTTCGCAATCCCATGATGGAGTTCCAGGATCTGGATACGACCATGGAAGACCTCAAGGAAGCGCTCCGGCGGGCTATGGAATCGGGCGACGTCTTCGATGAAGAAACACAGAAGAAGATCGACCAGCTCGACGCCGAGGGCCAGATTGACGCACTCCTGGATCAGATCATGGATCGCATGGAGAAGGAGAGTTACATCCAGCAGCCGGGCGCGCCTTCGGACCGGCCGGGCGAGGGCCGGACCGGGATGGGAGAGGGCGAGGCGCGCTTCGAGGTGACCGACAAGAGCCTCAACTTTCTCGGCTATAACACGCTGCGCGACCTGCTCGGCTCCCTTGGCAAGTCCAGCGTGGGCCGCCATGACACGCGACACTTCGCAACCGGCGTTGAGGCGAGCGGCGGCACCAAGGCTTACGAGTTCGGCGATGTGCTGAATCTGGATACAACCGCGACGTTGACTTCGGCGATCGCGCGCGAGGGTCTCGGCACGCCGCTTTCCCTTGAGTACTCCGATTTGCAGGTGCACCAATCCGAATACCAGAGCTCCTGCGCGACGGTGGTCATGCTGGACTGCTCGCACTCCATGATCCTGTACGGCGAGGATCGCTTTACGCCCGCCAAGCGTGTGGCCATGGCGCTCTCGCACCTTATCCGCACGCAGTATCCGGGCGATTCACTGTCGCTCGTGCTCTTTCACGACTCCGCCGAAGAGTTACCGATCTCGCAGCTGCCGCGGGTCAAGGTCGGGCCGCACTACACCAACACGCGCGAGGGCTTGCGCGTGGCGCGCCGCATTCTGGAGCGCCAGCGCAAAGATATGAAACAGATCATCATGATTACCGACGGCAAGCCCTCGGCGCTTACTCTGCCCGACGGACGGATTTACAAGAATGCCTTCGGCCTCGATCCGCTGGTTGTGGCAGAGACACTGGACGAGGTAAATCGCTGCAAGCGCTCCAACGTGATGATCAACACGTTTATGCTCGCCTCTGATTTTGGACTGATGCAGTTTGTGCAGAAGGTGACGCAGATGTGCCGTGGCAAGGCCTACTTTACGACCCCGGAAACGCTCGGCGAGTACTTACTGATGGACTACATGCAGCACAAGGTGCGCACGGTTCATTAGCGGTCTGTTCGGCCTTCAGGCACGCGCGCACGCATGTCTTCGAGCTCTCGGCTGGCGGGGAATGTCTGGGTTCCGGTATCGAGAATCAACTTCGCCTTCGCGGACTCTCCTGCGTGCAAGTGAATCGTCGCCGCCAGGACGAAATGAAAATCTTCCAGCGCACCCATCGCAAGCCGACGGCTGGCAGCTTTGCACGCCAGCGCGGGCTCCCCGGCAAGCAGCGCAGTCGTTGAGAGGATGTCGAGCAACTCGCCCTTGATCGGGCTCTGTGCGACGGCTTGCTGCACCTTGGCAAGCCCTTCTTTCCTGAAGCCGAGCTGCACCTCGGCGGACCCCAGCTTGGCATAGGAAAGTGCCGAGTGGTCGCCGAGTTCCCGGGCTCGCCCGTACTCGTTGCGTGCCTCGAGATAAGCGCCGCTTTGCGCGTGCGCGTCGGCAAGCGCGCTGTGCACCAGAGGATTGCACGCGTCGAGAGACGCCGCTCGGGTCAAATCGCTCACCGCCTCATCCAACCTGCCGAGCCGGGTAAGGCAGATACCCCGGTAGAGCCAGGCGACGGCCCGCCGCGGCTCGAGCGCGATCGCTGCCCCAAGGGGCTCAAGGGCCATGGCCGGCCGTTTCGCGTGGTCCACCTCAGCGATCCCCACTTCGAGCAGCGCCTGATAATCCCCCGGAGCCTCGGCCAGCTTCTTCAAGGCGAGTTTGTAGTACCGTTCATCTTTTCTGCGAACCGCTCCCCGCGCATCATCGGCATAACCGAAGTGGTGAATGAGAAAGGTTGCGCGGCTCCGGCGCAGGGCCGCCGCCTCGAGGCTGTCGAGGATATTTTCGTGAACGCAGTGTTGAAAGCGGATGCGCGGGTCTCGCCGAAACAGACGCGTGCTGTAGGTGCGGAAGTAGGCGGGAAAGGCACGCGCCTGCTCGAACGTTCCAGGATTCGCGAGTGCCTGCTCGCCTCCGCAGCGATGGCCTAGCTCCGCGACGTAATTGCAAAAGGCTACTTCGTAGGCGGAGATGGCCTGGTTGCAGAGCAGCTCTGGGATCAATGCGGCTGCCGTTTCGTCCAGCATCTCATCTGCATCGAGGACAAGGATCCAGTCGCAGCAGCTGTGCGCAAGGACGGCATTGCGCGCCGCGGCGAAATCCTCATTCCAGGCGACCGGGATCACCTCTGCCCCATGCCGGTGCGCGATCTTGCGGGTCTGGCCGCAACGGCCAGTCTCGCCGATGACGATCCTGTCGACCACGCCGGACACGCTCTGGAGGCAACGTTGCAGTCCCTCCTCTCCACTGTTGACGATCATAGAAAGCTCGAGTGTAGGTCGCATGATCCTGGGCCTTTGCGGCTACGTGCGAGCGAGACCGACTCTTTGCGGCTCTCCGGAAGGCGGCTTTCTCAGGCGGCTTGCTCAGGCGGAAGGAGCCGCGCGTTCGAGCCGGCTGCGCAGATGCCCGGCCAACTCGGCGACCGTCTGCAGCTTGGCGGTAAGCGGCGCGGAGACAAGCGGCTCGGCCAGCGCAAGCTGCGAGTGGAGCAGCAGGCCGGTGACGGTATCGCGCAGCTCGTTCTCGATAGCGCTGGTGGCCGCTCGCATGGCCAGCGCCTGCTCGTGCTCGCGTCGCTGCAGCGCGGCGCGTATCTCACGGATCAGCCGGTTGGTGCCCGAGATGGCAAAGTTGATCTGCAAAGGGATGGCCAGGCCGGCCTGCTTCCACAGCAGGTCCGCCCCTTCGGGACTGGCCTCGGCTACCGGTTCGTCGATCACCACGATGGTGTACTCGCGACGACGCAGGGCCGCCATACCTTCGCGCCGGCTGGGTGCGACCTCGACAGGAAAGCCCAGTTGCTTGGAGATGCTAGCGGCGCAGTGCTCGGCTCCGGAGACGGCAGTGATGATCAGAGCATTCTGCATAGGTTTGATCCAATCCTTCTTCAGCGCTGCTTGCGGTCGATGCGTATCCCTGGCCGCTTGAGCCATGGCGCGCTGCGGTCTTAAGTGTGGCTCTTTGCTGAATCCGCTGTCACGTTACTGAAGTGCCGGCCCCGGGACTGCCTGGATGCCCAGTCGGGGGCGTCTAGGCGCCCAGCATGCTCTCGCCGATGTTGTACTCCTTGAGCTTGCGATAGAGCGTGGTCTTGCCGATGCCGAGCAGCCGCGCGGCCTGCAGTTTGTCGCCTTTGAGGCGGCGAATCGTATCGAGGATCGCCTGCTTTTCCATCTCCGCGAGCGAAGTGACACCGGGCTGGGCCGCCGCGGCCTGCAGTGTTTCGCGCAACGGGACGGTAAGCCGCCGCTGCTGCATCCGAAAATCCTGCAACTGGGTCGGCAGGTCCCCGAGCTGGACCACCTCCCCGGAAGCAAAAGAGCATGCCCGCTCCAGCGCGTTTTCCAGCTCGCGTACATTGCCCGGCCAGTCGTACTCGGCCAGCACGCGCAGCGCTTCATCGCCCAGCTCAAACTTCTTGCCGTACTCCTTGCCGATGCGCTCAAGGAAGTGCGCAGTCAGAAGGGGCACATCCTGCCGCCGCTCGCGCAGCGGAGGAATTTTGAGGGAGACGACATTCAAACGGTAGAAGAGGTCCTTGCGAAAGCGGCCCTGCTCGACCATCTGCGTCAGATCCCGATTGGTCGCGGCCAGGATACGGGCGCGGATGGGGACCCGGTGGCTTGCGCCCACCGGCCGGACTTCCCTCTCCTGCAGGGCGCGCAGCAGCTTGGCCTGCAGCTCAAGCGGCAGCTCGCCGATCTCGTCCAGAAAGACGGTGCCCTCTTCGGCCGCCACCAGCAGCCCATCCTTGTTGCGATTGGCGCCGGTGAAGGCCCCCTTGACGTAGCCAAAAAGCTCGCTCTCGACCAGCGTTGGCACCAGCGAACCGCAGTCCACCGGCAGAAACGGCTTTTGCGCATGCGGTCCGTTGCCGTGAATGGAGCGCGCGACCAGCTCCTTGCCGGTGCCGCTCTCGCCCAGGATCATGACCGGGTGCGAGGAGTGCGCGACCTTGGAAAGGATGCGGTAGAGCTTATCCATCTCCGGGCTCTGGCCGATGATGGTGCCCAGGTTCTGCTGCGATCGAAGCCGCTCCCGCAGCTTGCGGCTGTCCGAGTTCAGCTGCCGGCGCGTGGCGGTGCGTTCCAGCACCGCGGCCAGCTCTTCCATGGCGAAAGGCTTGGTCAGGTAATCGGTTGCACCCGTCCGCATGACCTCTACCGCCGAGGTCACGGTGGCAAACGCCGTCATCACCACCACCGAGGTATCCGACTGGAGGGTCTTTACCTCATCAAGGAGGTCGATGCCCTCCCCGTTCGGAGATTTCAGATCGAGCAGCAGCACGTCGGTCGAGTTGCCGCGCAGATACTCGCGCGCGGCTTCGACAGTTGCGACCGCGTGCGGCGAGAATCCACGGCTCGCCGCAATCTCGCTGATCGCAGAACGGACTGCCGCATCCTCGTCCAGAATAAGTACGTGCATTTTGCCTGGCGGTGCAGATGCCATATCGTTTGTATAAGTAACTGTGTGGCTCATTTTAGGAGACCTCTCCTCGATCTCACAGTTACGGAAGTTCGCGCCAGGCCTGCTTACGGCTTTCTTGCACCGCCGTCCGGCCCCTCTACACCGGCTCGCAAGGCAGCTTGATCTCGAAGGTAGTGCCTTTCTTCCATGTTGAGACCACGCGCACACGGCCGCCGGCTTCCTCGACCAGGTCGCGCACGATAGTAAGGCCCAGGCCGTGATGAGCGCTTGCAGGCCACCTGGCTCGCGGCTTCTTGCTGCTGAAACCGGCCTGGAAGATCTGCCCCATGGCGTGCGCCGGGATACCCGTGCCGGAATCCTGGACGCTGATCAGCGCGCACGGCCTGGCGCCCATTCCCTGGCGCACCGTAATCGCTACCCTTCCGCCGTGCGGCATCGCCTCGCTCGCATTCTTCACCAGGTTGATCAACACCCGGGTCAACGCCTCGCCGTCCAGCGACAGCCTGCCGAGTCCGCGCTCGTAGGAGATGTGCAGCGCGACCGAGGGTCCGGCAATGGCGGCGAGCAGACGCTCGCAACTCTTGACCATCAGCCCTGCCTCGCACGGCTCGCCGGCAGGTGAAACGGAACCCACGGCCGGATGGGCGCGCAGTCGCGGGCGCAGGGGTTCGAGTTGAAAACGGGGAGCGCTTCCGGAAATAGAAGCAGCAGTCCGGCCAGGCACCCGGGTGGTCTCGCCGCCCGGCCCGGCCTCAGACCGCGCTGCCCCGGCCATCCGCTCGATCAGCGCGGCCAGGGGAGCGGTCAGCGACTCGAGATCGCTGGCATAGTGCTGGTGCTGATCGGAGAGCACGCCCGGCTGAGCCAGCAGGTCCGTAAAGAGCTCGAGCGAGGTCATCAGGTTGCGCGCATCGTGCGCCAGCGCCTCCTGCTCCTCGATCCGGAACCGGGGCCGGTCCCCGCTCTCCGCCGGTCTGCCGGGCATGCTGAGATCGGGCGGCACCGGGTTCGGACCGAATTGCAGGTCAGCCGCCAGGCCCGGGAGCGTATCCGACGTCTGGGGAGCCGTATAGCCGGCAACAGGGCTCGGAAAGGCGAGCAGCTTGCTCTCGGAACTCTTGCGAAGGTCATCGCTCAAATGCATTCACGTCTCCCCTTGGGAACCCGACACGTTCCCCTGTCTCTGGCACGGCACGGTTGCAAGGCCGGGGCCAAAGCTCAAGCCGATTCCCAAGTCCAAGGAAATGATCGACTTAACAGCCGTTTTCATGAATGCGAACCAGCTTGCGGCGAGCTGTGCCGTGTTTCAGAACCGGAAAATGACCGCGGTGGTGTCCGCCAAGTGCTTGCGCTGGAATGGCTTAGCGGCAGGGGTTTCGAAATGGAACGGGCGCCAAGATTCCCAAAACCGGTCCGGCGCGCGCCGTAGAATGGTGCCATGACGCCAAGCTCCACAACTTTTTTCCGCGCCGCCGGGCGCGCTCCGGACCTTCTTCGGCCTTTTCGCCTGATTCCCGATTACGTCAGTACCGCGGAAGGCTCGGTGCTGATCGAGATGGGCCAGACACGGGTGCTCTGCAACGCGACCATCGAGCCGGGCGTGCCCGCCTGGATGCGCAATCAGGGCCGGGGCTGGGTGACAGCCGAGTACGGCATGCTGCCCCGGGCCACCCTTACCCGCTCCGCGCGCGAGTCGGAGCGCGGCAAGGTCGGCGGCCGCACCCATGAGATCCAGCGGCTGATCGGCCGATCGCTCCGCGCGGCAGTCGACATGCAGGCGCTCGGCGAGCGCACCGTCATCCTGGACTGCGACGTGCTCCAGGCCGACGGCGGCACTCGTACTGCGGCCATCACCGGGGCCTGCGCCGCGCTTGCGCTGGCCCTGGAACGGCTGGTCTCGGCCGGATCGCTCAAGCGCTCCCCCCTGCTCCAACTCGTCGCGGCCACCAGCGCCGGCATCGTCGAAGGCACCACCCTGCTCGACCTGGCCTACGAAGAAGACTCCCAGGCCGAGGTGGACATGAACGTTGTCATGAGCGAAGACGGCGGCCTGATCGAAGTTCAGGCCACCGCCGAAAAGAAGGCCTTCCCGCGCGAGCGGATGCTGGCCATGATGGACTATGCGGAAGAGGGCATTCGCCAACTTTTTGCCGCCCAGCGCGCGCTGCTCAAGCCGCTCTAGAGGCCGGCCCCTGATGCAGGCGCGCGTCGCTTCGTGTGGTCGCGCCCGCGGCGCCGCCGCCAGGCGCCGTCTGGCTCCGCAGCAGGATCGGGGTTTGGCGCCACGGGGGGATGGACCCTGCTCCAAAGTGGCTGCCGAGCAGGTAGGATAGAGGCGACGTTTCCCCATCCAAAGCGTGAAAGGTACAGGAGAAGAGCGATGATCAAGCTGACCCCGGGCAAGCTGGCCGGACTGAAAGCGGTTTCGAACGAGCGGGGCGTAATCGCCGCGGCAGCCATGGACCAGCGTGGCTCGCTCCAGAAGACGCTGGCCAAGGAAAAAGGTGTGGCGAGCGTGCCCGACACCATGCTTGAGGATTTCAAGTCCATGGTCACCGACACCCTCTGCCAGTACGCCTCGGCGATTCTGCTGGACCCGGAGTTCGGCCTGCCCGCGACTAAGAAGCGGCACGGCAAGGGCTTGCTGCTGGCCTATGAAAAGACCGGCTATGACGCGACCGAGGCCGGCCGGCTGCCCGACCTGCTCGATCACTGGTCGGTGCGCCGGCTGAAAGAGGCGGGAGCGGACTGCATCAAGATTCTGCTCTACTACACCCCGTTTGAGACCTCGGCGATCAATGATGTGAAGCACGCCTTTATCGAGCGCATCGGCGATGAGTGCCGCGCCTGGGATATCCCGTTCTTCTGCGAATTTGTCGGCTACGACGTCCATGGCGAGGACGAAAAGGGTGTGGGCTATGCGAAGCGCAAGCCTTCCATCGTGACCGGATCGATGGAAGAGTTTGGCAAGGACAAGTACAACATTGATGTGCTCAAGGTAGAAGTACCGGTACAGATGAAGTTTGTGGGCGGCACCAAAGCATTCAAGGGAGAGCAGGCCTACACGCGTGAGGAGGCGCTCGAGCACTTCCGCGCGGCCGCGTCCTCGACGCACAAGCCGTTCATCTATCTTTCCGCCGGTGTGACCAACGCAATCTTTATCGAGACTCTCGAGCTCGCGGCCGAGAGCGGCACGAGCTTCAATGGCGTGCTCTGCGGCCGCGCGACCTGGTCCGATGGGGTCGCGATCTTTGCCAAGAACGGCGAGAAAGCCTTCGCCGATTGGCTCAACACGCAGGGCGTTGAAAATATCTCGAACGTGAACAAGGCGCTGGAAGCAGCCAGTTCCTGGCATGACAAGGTGGAAGTGACCGCGTAGAGAGTCACTCGTGATCGGAATCGCGAAAGGCCGCGCGTTGCGCTTTCCACGCTGCACGCGGCTAAGTTCGCCCCACGGCCTCTTAGCGAAGTGGAACAGAGATGCTGACTACCCAAGATGGGTTCGAGTGACCGGTTACGAGCCTATGGTGGCGTTGCATTTCAAAGCACAACGATGGGCATGTCTCATATCGCAGAGGAGTTGGGCTAAAGCCCAGGCCGGTGTAAGGAGCAAAGGCGGCCCCTCAGGAAAATGGGCGGTTCGGACTTTGATAGCGCCCAGGGCAGATGAACCTGGAGCCGCGAAGGTATCTTGAGACTTACTTCTCAGAAGCAGATGAGTAGATGCAGGCGAACAAGACAGTGTCCTGATGGCAGTGAACTCTCGCCTGTCGGCGGCGCTCGCGTGCGCGCCGCTTCCCGGTCGTAAATCAGCCATCGCATGCGCTGCGTCCACTCTGCATGGAAGCTGACCAAATAGCTCTCGCAGACGATCTCGCCCGCATCACTTGCCAGGAGCGCACCCTCCTGTTTGCTCGCTTTGACGCCGACACCGCGTGGGCTCTTGGCGGCCATCTACGCTCGCTCGCCCCGGGCCGCAAGCACCCTGTCGTCAGGGCATCCGACGTTTCCACCAGCCGTTGCTCTACATAGCTCTCAATGGCAGGACTCCCGACCACACCGATTGGGTGCGTCTCAAATCAGCACCGTCACCCGCTTTCATCGCTCCTCCTACGCAATCTATGCAATCGGGCTCACGCTCGAGCGAAAGCGCTCCACCCGCGCCGAGAGGTACGCGCTCCCGGCTGGGCTGAACCAGCGCCAACCAGGCTCCGGGAGGCTGCATCGCATCGCAGATGACGGACGCGGCCAAGCCGGTTCGCTACCCCGCGGGCTGCGTTCGCATCGGTATCTCCGGATGGAACTACAAGCCCTGGCGCGGCGACTTTTACCCGCCCAAACTGCCCCACAAGCAGGAGCTCCGCTTTGCCGCCGGCCAGTTCTCGACCATTGAGATCAACGGAACGTTTTACTCGCTCCAGCGCCCTGCCAGCTTTGCGCGCTGGGCAGAGGAGACGCCGGAGAACTTTGTCTTCTCCCTCAAGGGCTCGCGCTTGATCACCCACATGCTCAAGCTGCGCGGGGTCGAGCAGGCGCTTGCCAACCTTTTTGCCTCCGGGATGCTCCATCTCGGCGCGAAGTTCGGCCCCATGTTGTGGCAGTTCCCCGCCACCTTCACGTACAAGGAAGACTTACTCGAAAGCTTCTTTCAGTTACTTCCCCGCAATGTCGCTGCCGCAACCGAACTCGCGCGCCGGCATGACAGCAGGATGACTGGCCGCGTCTGGCTTGGGGACCACGACTTGCCCCCAGGCGAGGCAGCACGCAAGCTCCGGCATGCGATCGAGATCCGCCATCCCAGCTTTGTCTGCGAAGAGTTTGTCAGCCTGCTGCGCAGATACAACATTGCCCTGGTCTGCGCGGATGCAGTCGAGTGGCCGCGACTTATGGACGTGACTGCCGATTTTCTCTATCTTCGCCTGCACGGTTCTGAAGTTCTGTACACGAGCGGCTATAGCGATCAAGCACTCGATACATGGGCCCGGCGCATCGCAATCTGGGTCCGCGGCGGAGAGGTGCGCGACGGCGAGCATGCCAGCCGACGGCCAGCGCCGACGCGAGCGACGCGCGATGTGTACGTCTACTTTGACAACGATGCAAAAGTACTTGCGCCGAAGAACGCGCAGGCTTTGACCGTGCGGGTGCGCGAGCTTCTCGGAAGCTAGGACGACTTACTTCAGTTTCGCTTGTCCATACTCGAGCAGGGTCACCAGCAGGACACCGCCGGTGATATTTCCAAGAGTGGCAGGCAGCAGCCAGCCGATGAACTGCGCTGCATGCAACTGGCCCGCAAGCACCGAGGCCAGCATCTCGCCGCTGGTCGCGATGCAGTGCGCGAAGTGGCCCAGCCCCACGACAAAGGTCATTGACCAGATCAGCAGCACCGAGCCGGTAATCGAATGACTCGCGCTCACCAGCCAGGCGACCATGGCAATGATCCAGCCGCCTACCACGCCGCTCCAAAAGACATGGCTCGGCGGTACCGCCTGCGCTTCCACGCCGAGCCGGGTAAGTTCGGCCAGGTACTCGGGCCGCAGCGCACCGGTCTTGACAGCGAGGAGCGCAAAGAGCAGGGCGCCGACTATGTTGGCCGGAAATACCGTCGCCCAAAGACGCAGCGTGCTCCAGTAGTGGCGCCTTTCCGCCAGCATCAGCGCCACGGGGTAGAGCGTGTTCTCGGTAAATAACTGGCTGCGCCCCAGGATAACTACCATGAAACCTAGCGGGTAGAAGAAGAACGCAACGATCCTGCCCGCCGGGCTTCCCCCTACCATCGCGAGCAGGATCGAGACGCTGAGCCCGGTAAGTCCCATGGTCAGGCCCCCGGCCACCCCGGAGATGGCGAGCGAGAGTACAGTGCGCGAGAGTTCGCCCCGCGCGTTCTCCGCGACCTGGTTGTAGATCTGGTGCGCAGTTGGCCGGTCCAGGTCCTGCTGCGCCGACGAAGGGTTCTCTGCGGCACCGTCTTTTCGTAACTCGACAACCGGAAGTGCCATCAGGAAACGCTCCTTGGCTTGCCTTGCAAACGCGCGCGAACCTACAAGCTTACCCGCGCGTGCTCGCCCACGGGAGTTTTGCCGCCTGTCATGGCGCGGGCCAGTATTTTTACGTTGCGCACCACCGCGTTCGGAGAAGCCTCCCAGTACTCTGCATCCTCTATCTTCACGCGCAGCACACGGATCTCGGGATCTTCCTTCCCTTCCGGGAACCAGGCCTTGTAACTCGGGTTCCATAACTTGTCGATCAGTGCGCGATCGTTCGAGATACTCGCCTTGCCCGAGAGAGTAAGGAAGATATGTTTGGGATCTACATAGGTAAGTGCCACCTCCGCCTGGTCCTCGATCTCGTGTACCTTGCCGGTATCGTTGGCGGTCAAAAACAATACTTCGCCGTCGAAGGCACCCTGATGGCTGGCCATGGGCCGGCTATGCAGCGCTCCCCCCGTGCCCACGGTGGTCAACATGGCGATCTGGATATCCTTGATCATTGCGGCAATCTTCGCGACGCCTTCTTCCCTG